>JACQHZ010000064.1 GCA_016198745.1 Verrucomicrobiota bacterium | reverse complement strand
GCTTCTTTGTTAGCTTCGTTGCCTTCTGTTCAAACTCATCTGCTCAAACCTGAGTTCGTGATTAATCCCCATCGTTGCAGCGATCCGTTCCTGGTTTGGTTGCGGCTTTGCCGCGCTGTGGTTAACTCCCCCATCCCATCGGTTGCGGCTATGCCGTGCTGTGTTTCAAGCCGGTTTCACTTGCCTCCATGTCCCATTGGGTGCAGAATGGCGGGGCAATCAACGCGACCGTTCAAAGGCGGCGGCAACGATTCACCACTTGAAGTATGCCAATTGCTGATCGCAAGTCCATCTGTTTCATTCGGTGCGGTCTCGCTTTTCTTCTCCTGTGCGCCTGCATGTTTTTGCGCGCGGAGGCGGGGCGTGAACCGGTGACCGTCAAGGTGTTCAGTCTGCCCGACAAGAGCCTTTCCGTCGGTGTCTGGCGCGGCATGGCGGAGGCGGTGGACGTGTTCCGAGCGAAGAACCCGCACATCCGCCTTGTGCGTTCGACGCAGTTGACGGTTGAAGGGCACACGATGGACGCAGGCGCGCTGATGGCCATCGCAGGCGGCATTTCCCCGGACGTCATTTACGTCAATTTCCGCCAATCGGAGAGCTATATTCAGCAGGGATTCCTGCGTCCGCTGGACGAATTCATCAATCTCGAATGGACCGCTGCCGAGGCTCGATCGCGGGGCGCGTATCAGGAACGGGTGATGTACCGCGACGAGTATGAGGAGCGCGTGCCCGAACCGGTGCGACCGGTGATCCATCGCAAGGGACCCGACGGGAAGGAGCATTTCTATGCGATGCCGTACGGCATGGTTGTGGGTTCGCTGATCTACCGCAAGGACCTGTTCCTCGAAGCGGGACTTGATCCCGACCGCCCGCCGCGGGACTGGGACGAATACTTTGAGTGCGCGCGGAAGCTGACCAATCCTGAAAAAGGCATCTATGGCACCGCCCTTGGCGACGGAAAGGAATCCTCGTATTATTTGTTTCCATTTTTGAATTCAGCGGGCGCCGACGCGGTGAAACAACTTCCCGACGGCGAATGGCGCGCGGCGTTCGACACACCGGAGGCGGTTGAGGCGTACTTTTTTTTCAACAAGCTGTTTACGCATCCCTGGCGGTTCAATGGCAAACCGATGCGCGGCTTTGGTTATCGCGGTCCCGCGCTCGGCGAAAAGTGGAATGACGGCAAGATCGGCATGCTGATGACCGATTTGTTTGACAAGGAGTTGTCGGGCGTCAATCCCGAACTTTACGGCATCGCGCCCGAACCGCGCGGCCCCAGCGGCGTCAGCAGCCCTGCCATCAACTGCCTGATGATGGGCATATTCGCAGGCATCAAAGACCGGGGCGTGCGCGATGCGGCGTGGGAGTATATGCGGTTTGTGGACGGCCCTGATGCGCGCCGCATCATCACAAAACACCTGGTTGAGAGCGGCGGCACCAAGTTTTTGAATCCGCTTTATCTCAAACGTTACGGGTATCCCGAACTTGCGCCGCTTGTGCAGAAGGGCTTGTTCGAGGTCTATCAGGACGGCGTGAAGACCGGCAAGCCCGAACCGTACGGAAAGAACTGTCAGCTTGTCTATGACTACCTGACCCAGCCGATGGACGAATTGTATTTCCGCACGATTCGCGGCGAATTCGACGGCAAGAGCGAGAAGGAAATGAAGGCCCAGGTTGCCGTCGTGCTGCAACGGGCCGTGGCTGAAACCAACGAGAAGATGATCGGCTATCTGCCGGCGGAGAAGAAACGGGTGCGCCATGCGGCGGCGTGGGTTGCAGTGGCGATGGTGGCGGCGAGCTTTGCGCTGATGTTCCGGCGGATATTCTCCACGTTTGCGGGCGCCACCGGTTCGAAGACGCAATGGGGATTCGTCAAATACAAAGGAGCGTATCTTGTGTTGCTTCCCGCGATGCTGCTGATTGCGGTGTGGCAATACTATCCGCTGGGACGCGGTTCATTCATGGCGTTCCAGGACTACATGATCATCGGCGGCTCGCGGTGGATTGGATTGGAGAACTTCGCCAACGTGTTGTTTGACGCAAGCTTCTGGCACTCGTTTGGGTGCAGCCTCTATTTCCTGGGGTTGACGCTGGCCTTCGGGTTTTTTCCGCCGATTTTTCTGGCGATCCTGCTGCAGGAGGTTCCGAGGGGAAAGGTCGTCTTCCGCACGCTGTTCTATCTTCCCGCGGTCATCTCGCCGGTGGTGGTGATGTTTTTGTGGAAACAGTTCTTTGACATCTCGGAACACGGGTTGTTGAACCAGATCATCCATCTGTTTGGAATCCCGCCGCAGAAATGGCTTGGCGACCCGAAACTGGCGATGCTGTGCATCGTGATTCCGCTCGCGTGGGCGACGATGGGTCCCGGATGCATCATCTATCTTGCTGCGTTGAAGTCCATCCCCGACGACCTGTACGAGGCTGCTGAGATTGACGGCGCGGGCTTCCGCAGCAAGGTGTTTTCGATCGTGCTGCCGTTCCTGAAACCGCTGCTGGTCATCAACTTTGTCGGGGCGTTCATCGGCGCATTCAAGTCGGTGGATTACATCCTGGCCATGACCGGCGGCGGTCCCGCCGATGCAACCAATGTCGTCGGCATGCAGATTTTCAATCAATCGTTTTTGTACCTGAAGTTCGGCCTCGCCACCGCGATGGCATGGATTCTGGGAAGCATGCTGCTCGGATTCACGGCAATGCAGTTGCAGATCCTGCGGCGCGTGGAATTCCGGCAGACGGGGTTGGCGAAATGATCACTGATCACTGATTACTGATTACTCTTCTCACCGCGCCATGCCCATCATTTCCCCCATCGGCCGCAAAAGCCCGAAGACGCGCCTTCTGATCGCGCTGATCTACGCCACACTCATCATCGGTGGGGCGACCATGGTCTATCCGTTCCTCCTGATGATATCCGGATCGTTCAAGAGCGACGTGGACCGGCAGCAATGGGATGTTTTTCCGCGCTATTTGTGCGATGACCCCGCCTTGTTCCGCAAGTTCGCGCAGGCAAAATACAACGACAGCCTGCCCGCGGCCAATTCCACCTACAAGATGCGCTGCTTCAGTTTCGAACAAATCTCCCCGCCTGCGGCGATTCACGAGCAGGCGGTGGCCGATTGGAAGACGTTTCTTGCCGGCAGGCCGTTGCGCGAGGACTTTCAGATATTGGGTCTGCTTTTCGAGTTCGGCGCCGGGCCGAAGAATCTCCGTTTTCTCAAACAGCACTTGCAGTCGAAAACCGGCGGCGATCTGGCTGCGTTCAACACACGATATGGGACCTCCTACGAACGATGGAACGATTTGACCCCATCCCGTCATCCAACCTGGGTCGAGCGGTGGGGCGACCGCCATTACCAGTTCATCGGTGAACCCCTTGGGCCGATGTACCGGGAATTCCGCCAGACCCGGCCTCAGTATGAGTTCTTTCCGGTATCGCTCGACGGTGATTTTCTGGAGCGGCAGATTTATCCGCGATTCGGCAAATTCAAGATCGAACCGCTGAACCAGGCTTATGGGACCAACCTGACATCCTTCTCTGAAATCTGTCTTCCCGCCCGTCGGCCCGTCAATCCCGCCTTCGCGCGCGATTGGGAGCAATACGTGCGGACACTGTTGCATCCGCGCTTCATCCGGGTCGAAGCCGTCGCCAAACCCGCGTATGAAGCCTTTCTGCGCCAAAAGTATCAGAGCATTGCGGCGATGAACACGATCTACGGGACGCATCATCGCGACTGGTCCGAAGCGCCGCTGCCAGGCGAAGTGCGGGATGTCGGAGTGCGCCTGGGAGATTTTACCCAGTTCATCGAGGCAACCGCGCCGATCGACGCGATTGTGTTGACTGGAGCCGAGTTCGAGTACCGCGACTTTCTTCGCAGCCGCTACGGAGGCGACCTGGGCGCCTTGCGGCGCGCGCACGGAATAGACTGCACCGGTTTTGACACCGCGCCGATTCCCGCCCATGAGTGCGACTGGCTGGAAATGCAGGCGCATCGCACGGAGGTGAAGTCGGAATTTGTCCGCCGCAACTACGCGGTTGTGCTCGATTATGTGATTCTTCATGGACGCGCGCTCTGGAACACCGTCATTTTCTGCGCGCTCTCGATTTTGACCGCCCTGATCATCAACCCGCTCGCGGCTTATGCGTTGTCGCGGTATCAGTTGCCGAGCCAGTACAAGGTGCTCTTCTTTCTCATGGCCACCATGGCCTTTCCCGCCGAGGTGACGTTGATTCCGGGCTTCTTATTGCTCAAGGAACTCAGTCTGTTGAACACCTTTTGGGCGCTCATCCTGCCCGGCGCGGCGAATGGTTATGCGATCTTCCTGCTGAAAGGCTTCTTTGACAGCCTGCCGCGCGAATTGTATGAATCGGCGCAAATTGACGGCGCGAACGAGTGGACGATGTTCTGGGGCATCACCATGTCCTTGAGCAAACCGATCCTGGCAGTGATCGCCCTGGGCGCCTTCACGGCGGCGTACGGCGCGTTCATGTTTGCGTTGATTGTGTGCCAGGACGAGCGGATGTGGACCATCATGGTTTATCTTTATCAACTTCAACAGCAATACTCGCAACCGGTCGTTTTCGCCTCCCTGCTGGTGGCCGCCCTGCCGACCCTGCTGGTTTTTGTCTTCTGCCAGAACATCATCATGCGCGGCATTGTTGTGCCCGTTGAAAAATGAAATGACCGGCAGGCTCCTGCAGAACAGGTTCAATTCCATGAGGATTCTCAAGCAACCCCAAAAGATCACGCTCTATTCACGCGCCCTATGCAGTTGGTGCATGGACGCCAAGGCATGGTTGGACAAGATCGGATGGCCCTGCGAAGTTTGCGACACCGGCAAAGACCCCGCCGCGCGCCAGAAGGCCATTGAAATCAGCGGCCAGACGCTCGTGCCCGTGATCGAGATCGACGGGTTGACGCTCGGCGATTTCGACACCGTTCAGCTCGAGGCGTTCCTCAAGAAACACGGCTACCTGGCATAAAGATTCTCATTGAACCAGATCCGGGGTCGGTTCAATTAGTATGATATTGGACAGGCCCGCCCGGCTTCTCGATGGTGTAAACCGGATTGCTTTCTTCGGTGACGCCTGGGCTTGTTGCACCATTTCTCGGATGGATGCTCAGCCCTACCTGCCGCGTTGAGTCTCCGCGTCTCTGCGCGAGAAAGGTGCCCGCGCCGTTCGAGTTCGCTGCGGATTGGGCGGAACCTTCCCCAAGTCGCGGTACGAATGAAAGCCGAACATCCATGCGCCGTGCCTTTGGGCTGGAGGAGCGCCTCGCCCAAAGGGGCGGATCATGCCACTACAAAAAGGACCGGTTTGACTGCGTCATCGAGTCGTCAATTTCCTCTTGCGTGATGGGGCGTCCGGTGGCGGGCACCAGCGGCAGGCGGCGCTTGGGTTCTCCTCGCTTCCTCAGGCGCTCTGCCAGATGGCGCAACAACTCTTCTTGTTGCTGCGACGGCAAGGCATCCACCGCAGTTTCAATCTCAATGAGCGTGCTCATAATCGAAAGATTAACATGACGTGGCGTAAGATTCAAGTGCGCTTTCCAGCCGGTTCTGTAATTTCTGTAATGGTTGGACAGAGCGCAAAAGATGAACCATTCGCGAACTTGCATTTTCTCTAAATTCCGAACCGAATATGGCGAGGGTTGCTCAAAAACTGCTTGAGCGGGTAAAATCCCGCATGGGGAAAGATGATACGACGATTATCGGCATGGTTCAGAGTTCAGCGGTTCAGGGGTTCAGGGTTGAAGGGACTGAACCT
>JACQHZ010000063.1 GCA_016198745.1 Verrucomicrobiota bacterium | reverse complement strand
TTGTGGTGGAGAATCAGGGAAAGTCTGTTGCAAAAAGAAAATCGCCATTCAGAAACAATCCTGACGCGCCGCGTTTTCTATTCGTATTTGAAAAATGGCTCACTTTCGGACAAGCTCTACAATAGCACTCTGCTACATCTCGCTCGCACATGAGGACCTATTTGCGCAACATCGAGAAATGAAACAAGAAATTTCGACAAAAATTCGCTTCCTTTTTCTGTCATAAGCTTATCTTTTACTGTGGCATGAACGGTCACCCCGATTCGCCGTTGGAAACAGCGTGCGGCAGCTGGTTGGAAAGAGTGAGACCGGAGGAGACACCGACACAGCGTTTTTAATCGCACCGAGCCGAGAGGAAAGAAATCGCCGGGATGGAGGAAATGCGCCGCGTCTTCAAAGGTTGTGCCCGTCATGCGCGCTGGCACAAGTTTAGTACTCGGCAATGATGACCAGTTTGGCGGAGAGTTCCGCGCGGGGCGGCCAGTCGTCGCAGACGCATTCCAGAACATAAGCATTGGGAGGCAGCAAGACGGAGAACAGGCGGGTGGCGTCGCTGCCCTGGGAAAGCGTCACCGTTTCCTGAACGCGCAAGGCGCCGCCGTCCTTTGTTCCGAGCCGGACCGTGACGCGCCGCGCGTCGAAGTTTTTTTCCGGAAAATCGAGTCGCGCCTTCAGCCGCACCGTCTTGGGGAGGCTCATGGGAAGACGATAGGAGGCGCCCTGCTTCAAGACCACAGAGCTGGACTGCGTGTTGGTTCGAAAGATGAACCATCGCAGCGTTCCCTGAAACGGCAGGCTTTTGAATCCGGGCGATTCAGACATGGTCTCGCGCGTTTCCATGGGCAGGTAGAGAAAAATGGCGTAAGCCGTGAGAGCAGGCAGGATGAGAAAGGAAGCGATGTTGAGCCATTTCCAGACGGGATTGGGCGGACGCGAAACATAAGCCACCGCCGGCGCGACGCGCGCGCGCACTTGCGGGACGCGCACAACGGTCGGTTGACCCGGCGTGACCGACGGCGTCGGCGGGGCCTTGCTGACCGCCACGCGGGGCGCGGGGGCGTCATGAACGAACTTGAGCCGGACCCGGAGGGGCTGGCCGCGCTGTCCCCGTTCGAGCCACGGAACGATGTCGATTTCGTTGGCCTCGATTTTGGATCGGACCGTCGCGCGCTGTTCCTCCCCCAAATGATGGCCTGACGGAAGGCCGAGGGTTTCACGGGCGAAACTGTCGAAGACCTCGTCTGGTATTTCCATCTCTGCGTGGTCAACCGCCCGGGGCGCTTCCACGGTCTTTGCCTCGGACGCCCTCGCTGCGCTCCCGAAATAGGCGCTGAGCGACGAGCTCATGCCCATGAGCCGTGTGTTGCCCTCCTGGACCCGTCGGGCAAGCAGGGTTGCGATATTGATCGCAACGCGCGCGCCGCCGTCGTGCGATTCGATGAACTGCCGAAGCGATTCATGGGGAATCGCCCAACAAACCACGTCATCCGCCGCCATCACGTTGGCCGAAGCGGGCGCGGCGGTGAAGAAGCTCATCTCGCCAAAACACTGTCCCTTGTCAATGCTGGCCAGAACACATTTCTTCTGGGTTTCAGCATCCACCTTGGACACCTCGAAACTGCCCTGGATGATGAAGAAGAAATAGCCGAGGCTGAGGCCGTCTGCCGCGACCAGTTCCCGCTGATACTCCATATAAACCCCCATTGCCTCCAGATCGGCGATCTGATGCTGCTGGAGACTGTCAAAAACGCCGTCCGGCGATATTCGCAGTTTTCGCTCTTCAATCTGTTCGCGCGAAAGGGTGTTCATGGCGGGAATGAAACAAGTCAGCCTCGCACGAGGATCGGGAATTTGCGATTCCAAAATGATTCCTGCTTGCATAAGTGAAGCAACGCTGAAATATGCGGGCATGCAAGGCCGTGTTGGAAATTCTGATTTTGCCCGTTGCGCCGCCGAAACGAAGCGAACGCCGACCGCGCGGAGCGAAAACCAGCCGATCCTGCCTTCGAAGAAAGGCGCCCCATGATGACATCTCGTGAACGCGTATTGACGGCCGCCCGTCGCGGCAAGGCGGATCGCATCCCGCTGGACATCTGGTACACGGGCGAGGTCCGGGATCGCCTGCTCGCGCATTTCGGGGTGGCGACGGAAAAAGAACTGTGGGCCAGGCTTCACGTGGACCGGATTGTTGCCGCCAGCCCGCGTTACATCGGGCCGCCGGAACGCGTGCTGGCTGACGGCACGAAGATCGTCCCCCCCTGGTGGAACCGCGCGCGCGAGATCAGTTACGGCACCGGCGTCTATACCGAGATCATTGATTGGCCGTTGAAAAACGCGACAACGATTGAGGAACTGGAACGATTCCAGTGGCCGAGTGCGGATTGGTATGATTTCTCCGACATCGCCGCGCAGTGCGACGCCTGGCCTGAAAATGCGATTCATGGATGGTACGTGGCGCCGTTTTTCTGGCATAATTACGTTCGCGGGTTGGAGCAAAGCTGCGTGGATTTGATCGCGGAACCGGAGATGACCGGGTACATCCTCGGCCGCATCACCGCGTTTTGCTGGGAATTCGCCTGTCGTTTTTTTGAGGCGGGTTGCGGCAAGATTCACATCGTCCAGGTGACCGACGATTACGGGTCGCAACGCGATCTGTTGATCCGCGAGGAATCCTACGTGAAGTGGTTCAAGCCGATCCAGAAGAAATTCATTGACCTGGCGCGGCAGGCCGGCGTGCTGGTGATGCACCATGATGACGGCGCGATCCGTCGGATCATCCCGCACCTGATCGAGTTGGGCGTCGATATCCTGAACCCGATCCAGCACGTCTGTCCGGGGATGGAGATGGATGGATTGAAGCGGGACTTCGGGAAACAGATCTGTTTTCACGGGGGCGTGGACAATCAGCAGGTGCTCGCGCGCGGCTCGGTTGAGGATGTCCGGCGCGAGGTGCGCGATTGCATGCGCATCCTCGGCGCGGGCGGCGGCTACATCCTCGCGCCGTGCCACAACATCCAGCCCGTCACCCCGGTCGAGAACGTCATCGCCATGTACGAGATGGCATGGGAAGAAGGACGCTATTGAAATGAAAACCTCCGGGCGTTTTGACTTGTCATTTCAACGTCGCCGACGCAAAGTGGCGAATGCTGTTCATCCTCTGTGAACCGGATGGACATCGGGCCGTAGCGCAGCTTGGCTAGCGCGCTTCCTTGGGGTGGAAGAGGTCGC
>JACQHZ010000062.1 GCA_016198745.1 Verrucomicrobiota bacterium | reverse complement strand
GTCAACCACGATGGTTTGTCCGAAATCCGAATCTGGGGGCGGCCGTTCAAACAAGGCGAATCGCAGCCGCAAAAAATTCCGTATCGTCAGAACGAAGGGAAAGAGGCGGTTGCCAAGCCGGTTGAACTCGGCGGTTTGCCGGACGCGCTCGTCTTCCCTCTGCCCCAGGAACTGGAGAAAAAAGCCGGCGCGCGATCCATTGGGCCGACCACGAAAATCGCAATCGCGGGCGCGTCGAACAAACGCGCGCGCATGACTGCCGAGACGCTGCAAGAGGCGTTGTTCGTTCGGACCGGTTTGAACCTCGCGATCACGGAAACGCTGACCCCAGGCGCGATTCAGATCCGCGAAGATTCAGGCGTAACGGAGAAAGCCGGGGGCTACCTCCTGGATGTCAACAGCGGTGGAATCACCGTCACCGGCAAGGACGCAACCGGCGCGTTCTATGGAAGTCAGAGCCTTGCGCAGATCGTGTCGCCCGACGGCAAGGGCGGCTGGCAAATCCCGTTCTTGAGAATTCGTGATTGGCCGGCCACGCCGATCCGGTATGTATCCGGCGGACAACCCGTTTCTTCGGGGCTTGTCCGCGCTTTGGCGCGCTACAAGATCAATTATTATGCGCCCGTCCAGATGGCATCACCGGAGAACCGGGCGATGGCTGAGAAGTATTGTGTCAAGCTGGTCCCGAATGTGCCGCTCGATTGGGCGTGGGGCGCGAATCCGGAGGAGTTCACCGAGCGGGCGGCAGGCGAGGCTCTATCCGCAATCGGGACGGCGCGGCGCAACCCGTGTCCATCGCATCCCGGCGTATGGGAAGCTTATTTCAAGCAGATGGATGCCAGGATCGACGCAACCGATTCGGACCTGGTCAATATCAATTGCAATGAGATGTACGCGGAACAGGCGGGCGCGCGGTGGAATGTCTGCGCCCGCTGTCGCGCGAGAAACTTGAGCGGCCAGGAACTGTGGGTGGAAACGTTGAAGAAAATCCAGGGACACCTCCACGAACGCGGACGAAAACTGTTGATGATCGACTGCACCCTCGCGTACAAAGGCATCAGTCATCCGGGCGATGCCGCGAACGACTGGAGCAAGATTCCAGACCTTCTGCCGCCGGAAGTGAAGAAAGACATGGTCGTTTTTCTCTGGCATTGGGATGATCCTGTCTATGACGCGCTCGTTCGAAACCGATTTACGATCCTGCGCTGGCGCAACGCCGCAACCTTCCCGAAAGAACATGGCTTCCCCGGTCCCTACAGCGGGTTCTATCTCGATCAATCGGATGGTCCGATGGATATTTCTCAGGTCGTCGCCATGGCGCAACTCTGCTGGTCTCCCAATCGCTCGAACGGCGCCGGCGCGGACCTGCCTGCCGCGACGTCCGCGGCGCAGGCGGATGCGGACAGGTTTCTGGAATTGGCCGTCGCCGCAATCCCGATGTGGGCGGAATGTTCGGCGAATCGACTGCCGGCAAGCCGGCAGTCCGGCCGCGGCATGTTTTCGGTTGACCTCAAAGAAGTCGCCAATCGGAGTCGTCAGGATGACGCCCCGTGCGACGGACGCGGATGGGTGGACCTCGGAAGCCAATGCGACTTGCGCGCGTTGCCGTCCGGCCAACGCGCGCTTGGCGGCGTTCCGTTCACGATCATTGACGAGGAAAAAAACCGCGGCCAAAGCGCGGTCATGGTGGAGAACCGCGGGGCGATTGATCGCCAGTGGCCGTGCCGGGTGGACATTCCGGTCGGCAGGAAGGCCGCGAGTCTGTGTTTTCTTCACGCCTTGTCCCGCCGGCTCGGATGGAACTATCTCAAGAAAGAGGAATTAAGCGGCTATTATTTTATTGTATATGATGACGGCACGTACGATCCGTTTGAAATCAAATACCCGATCAACGCCGCGAATTGGGACGGGAAAGACACGAACTGGAACTATGCGCCCAAGGGACTCGCCTTATCGAGGGCAACCCTGGCGTGGAGGGGGCAAACGCGGAGCGGTCAAACCGCCGCCCTGTATGCCGCTGAATGGACGAATCCGAGGCCGCACGCGCTGATCCGAAAAATTGTGTTCGCCTCGCCGCAGATCAAGACCGGCGTCAGCCCGATCTTGCTGGCCGTGACCGGTTTCGAGCCGGTCGCAAACGACGCGGACGATCCGACCGTTGACAAATTGACGCGACTGCGCCCCGTTGCATTGCTGGCAGAACCGTCGGCGCCCGGCAAACCGATTGATTTATCCGATGGCATCATCGAATCGAAAAGGTTGTATGTCACCAGGGATGGAATTCGCGTTTCAACAGCGTCCCCGTTCTTCGAGAGCGACATTTGGTCGGAAGATTATCAAGGGGGGATTGCGCATGTCGTATGGGACAACAATCGCGGGATCAAATGCGCCAATTCAGCCGCCGAGGTTGTGGTCGAATTGCCGGCTCAACGCCGGCTGGGCGGGGTCGGGGTGATCGGACAATATCGCAACGAGTATTACACCAATGATTTTCCGCCGGCTCTGATTGATTACACGGTGGAGGTGTCGCCGGAGGGGAAGACCTGGGAAAAAATCGCGGATGTGACGGGACATATTCCGGAGGAGGAGGGCCTGCGTGTGCATTCGTTCGCGCCGCGTCTTCTCAAGACGGTTCGGATTACCGCCCGAAACAACCGTCATTCGCATGAAATGAACAGTAAAGGCGGGCAGATCGCCTTCATTCAATTGTATGAAGCGCCTCAAGACAAGAAATCAGGAGGAAAACCATGAAGAAAAGGCCGTATCCCATCATGAACGATTCACGATTTACCAGAAGACGAACCTCACTCCGCATTCGGCATTCGGCATTTGGCATTCGGCATTCAGCATTCACGCTGATTGAATTGCTTGTGGTCGTCGCGATCATCAGCATTCTCGCGGCCATGTTGTTGCCGTCTTTGCAGAAGGCCAGGGAAAGCGCGCGGCGGATTGGGTGCGTGAACAATTTGAAGCAACTCATGATTGCCATCACCGCGTATGCGGGTGATTACAACGGCGATGTGCCCGACGGATATCCGCCCACCGAATGGTCATATTGGAATCGCATGGAAGCTCTCGGCGGATTCAATGGGGGCACGCAGCCGCAAGGGTTGGGGCTGCTCGTTTATCATGGCTACCTGCCCAATACACGCGTCCTGTATTGCCCGACAGAACTGAAAGGGGCCCTCAATCAATCATCACGTTTCTCCGTGATTGCAGCTCCCTATGGGGTAGGCGACAACGTGGCTGGTTTTCAGTACATGGTCAACAACAACCACATGGACGTGACCAGTTGGAGCAGCTACTACTTCCGCGGACATCGCTGGCAGGGGGACAACACGCGCCCGGCGCACGGCCCCGCGCTTACGTATAATCAGGTCTGCTACGGCCGCATTGATCGGCCCCCCTGCACGTCCGACACCTGCGGCGGGTATCATCCCACGCTGGCGATCCTCTCCGATACTTTCGGTTACGATGTGGCGTGGTACGGTCCTCAGGGTCTCTATCATCATCGCGTCGGATACAACGTGGCGTACACCGACGGCCACGTCCGATGGATTCCCGATCCGCAGATGAAGGTGAGCACGGGGTTGTACGCCTATTATCCCGCCTCGATTATTGTGCTGAACCACGTCAGCGAGGACGTGTGGGACGCCTTCGACGGCGACATCGGCTACCAGCCCTACACGTGGGTCAAAGACCTCGTGAAGGGACCTTAGGCGCGAATTAAAAAATGACAACCAACAGGTTGGCACTAAAGTAGGACAGGCATCTTGCCTGTCTCTGTCAGGCCGGAAGACAGGCAGGATGCCTGTCCTACTTTGGGCTGCGCGAAGCGCCTCTTTTCCCAAGCATCATTCAAGACCAAATGAACCCCTTTATCGGCGAACCCACTGGTCCTGCTATTTACCTGGATGACTTTCAATCGTTTCTCAATGGCGGCCAGGCCGCGCGCGCGCCCGCCGGAGGCAAATGGCAGTTGATGAAAAATTGCTGGGGGGCGCGCCGCGGCGAGTTGCTGCACGCCGGCCCGGACACCGGCGCGCCGACCCTTGTTTTCGATCCCGGCGTCAAGGGACGCCACGCCGTTTTCATTGGCGCGTATTCACCCGGAACCATGGGCCTGGCCGCGCGCGAGATCTACGGAATCTGGGTCCGCCTGAGCGCCGATCCGCACTGGACCTTTCTGGCGCCGGAGCGGGTCAAACCCTGCTACCAGGAAATTTATTTCAAGTCGGCCGAACTCGATGGCCTTCGCATCGAGATCGCCAACTTCGATAAAAACTCCAGCCTCGATTACCTCAAGCTCGTTCCCGTGCGCTCTCCGCCTTTTTTCGCGCCGCGCGGGAAAGTGATTGGATTGCTCGATTTTGCCGATGATGCGGACGAGTCGAAACCCGCTCGATTCGAGGCCGGCTCGGCGGTTCGACGCCACGCGGAGGCCGGTTACAATCTGATCGTGTGGAAGGCATACGCGGTCCGTTGCGAGTATCACACGAAGATCGGCGAACAGCGCACGCATTCCTACGCTGACAACGAAATTCTGGGCGGTAATCAGCCCGTGGATTCAATCAAACCGCTTACAGGCGTGGGACGCCTCTTGCAACAGTACGACACGATGCGCCAGGCGGCGGACGAAGCCCGCAAGGTCGGCGTTGAAATCTACGGTTGGGCGCGCATCAGCAATGAATTTTCCAAGCCGAATCATCAGTTTTCAGCGACAACACCGTTTCACAAGTCGCATCCCGAAGCCATTCAGCGCAATCGAGACGGATCGCCCACGCCGCGGCTCAGTTTTGCCTATCCCGATGTTCGCCGTCATAAGATCGAGATTCTTTGCGAGATCGCGTCGTATGGAATGCACGGAGTCTGCGTGGATGTGCTTCGTCATCCGCCGATGGCCGCCTACGACCTGCCGCTGGTGGAGGAGTTTTTGAACAAAACGGGACGCGATCCGCGGCAAATGGAGAACGACGGCGAAGAGGAATGGCTGCGGTTCCGATGCGGCGCGTTCACCCGTTTCCTTCGCGAGGCCAGGGCAGCCCTCGACCGGCAGGCGGACAGGCGCTACCCGCTGATCGTGCGCACGGACGACCAACTCTGGCGGAATCTTCACATCGGTTGCGATGTCGAGCAATGGATCAACGAAAAACTCGTGGACGGCATCATCTTCGGACCGCATTGCGGCGGCGCAGCCGACTACCCCGAGGAAATGGATTTGACCCCCTACATCGGGATGGCGCAAGGCCGCGTCAAAATTTATGGCCAGGTCTGGCGCTACGGTTCCGGCAACCACGCCGAGATGTTGGCGAAAAACCTGTACCGGCAGGGAGTGGACGGCGTGGCGTTTTACGAATCCAACGCCACGGTGTCGCGCCCTTCGCTTCGAGAACGAATCTGGCGCTTCGGACGGCCGGATTGTTTGCGAGGATAAATCGTAACTACTCAGGTTCAGGGGGTCAGAGTTCAGGAGTCGTGCGTGTTGGGCGTTGTGTTGGAAAATGTCCAGTGGCGGTCAGATTTGGGCAGTTGTTTTCCGCCCCGGCGGTACGGGAACGCGAAGTGCGCGCGTTGACGGTCGCCGCGTGGTTGCTCGAACCGCCGGCGAATTGAACGCACCAGGTGTCGGCGCCTGTACTTCAATAATGAAAAGTAAAGCAGTTTCGACAAGATTTTTAACCACGGAGGACACAGAGGCACGGAGGAAAGAAGATTTCTCCCTCCTTCTCCAACCGAGGAGAGTTTTCGCCACGCGTTCGCCCCAGGCGGACGCGTGGCGAAAACCTCTTGTCTGAGAGTTCACCGACTTTTTTCTCCGTGTCTCCGTGGTTCAATTTCTTTGTCTCCGGATCCGTTTACGGCTTTGCCGCGCTGGGTTCGAACCGTCACCGCAAAGCGCACCTCGCAATCTGCTTGCCCCACGACAATTGGCTTGCAAGTTGCTGAGGGGGGGGTAGCGTCCGCATCGAGGCTGGAATCGCCATGTACTATCTTCTCATCGCCGAACAGCAGCACGGGCCGTACACGGCGGAGCAGGTGCGCGAGTGGATGGCGCAAACCCCGAATGCGGGCGAGGTCCTGTGCTGGATGGAAGGATGGAGCGAGTGGCGAAAACTTCAGGAAACGGAGGAATTCAAGGAGGATAAGACGCTCAAGTTTAAGCTGCCCCCCCCCAGGGGGTCACATCCCGAAATGTGGCGAAAAGGTCCGCTTGGTCGTCCCACGCATCAACATCGTCATCCCACACATCAACCCAACGGTGATTGCAACAAATGCGGGCACAACCTTGCCAAAGGCCCAGACTTCGTCTTCGGAACCGCAAACCTCTTTGACGGTTAGGATCTGGAAAGAAGCGTGGAACCAATGGCCGTGCAAGCTGTGGCCCCAATGGCAACGCAAGATGCACTTTAAAGCATGCCTCGCCGCCTATGATGATGCCCCTTCAGGGGGTCAGGGGGGGGAAACTGACTTTCAAAGAAAGCAGAGAAGAGAGAAGGAGGTGATAGCCGCTGGGATTGCCGCTGGAACAGCAGCGATTCCTGTCCTAATAAGTGTTACCAGATCTAGACTTAGAAGATCTAGCCTGTCTCCTCATTTTGCCGAACTTATTCTCGATTTTCTCAATATCCACTTGCGGGACAAGAGCGAATTGCCTGAAGAAGTATCTGAGTTGCTGGAAGACATACTCATAAACGGTTCCCTAGGTCCTTACCTTGTTGCGGGTCGCATAAAAAGGCTTATCTACAACCCTCGTCCAATGATAGCGGCTGTTCTTGATACTACAACGAGGCCTTCCGACCGGACATCGCAAATCGAAACTATATTAAGGCGGTGTAGGTATCTTGATGCGGGGAAGCAGGTTAATTATCATGATTGTGGCTGGCCTACAACGGTAACTTACAATTACGGATCAGATGGCCCCTTGCATGATCTCGTAGACTGCAAAAGTGAGAAGGCACAATTTGAGGGAGGATGTGATTATTGGGTATACTATTGCCCACGGTGCGGTAAGGTGGTTTGGCGAAGCGCGGACGACTAGATTAAGTCAGAAGCATCCCATAATTCCTGAAAACAGAGTCGGCGTCAGTCCCCGAGAGTCGGCGTCAGTCCCCGTTTTCTTAACGGATCGGCGTCAGGGAAGGCGATTAAGCGTCAGTCCTTTGGATTATAGGATCAAGCAAATTCCATCGGCGGCGACCTGGCTCAACCGATGAATTTTCTTCCCTGGCGCCACAGCGCCCCGCGCCGCCCGGACCCTTCGCTCCGGAGGTTCCCGAGAAAGGGTCAGTGGTTCTCTCTTTCTGAGCAAGCTTTTTTTTGAACTTATTCACAGGCCACCTCCATCGGGTCGAGGGGTTTTTCCATGAGCTTCAAGGTCGCTTCATACAG
>JACQHZ010000049.1 GCA_016198745.1 Verrucomicrobiota bacterium | reverse complement strand
ATTTGAAACTCCTTCGAAAGACCGTTTCCTGGAGGGCGACGCTCCGTCGTCGCCGTACGGAGCCATGGCGCTGACGAAGCAGCGCCCTCCGATTTTCTTCGGGAACCTACTTTTGAAACACGTTCTAATGAATTCATCTCGTCCTGCTGGTATTCGTGCCGTTGCCAAGCATGCCGGTGTTTCGGTGGCAACCGTTTCCCGGGTCATCAACAATTCCGATCCGGTGAGCGGTGGCATCCGGTTCCGTGTCCTCAACGCCATCGGTCAACTCAACTACCACCCCCAACCCTTGTTCAGTCAGGTTTTTCGTGACTGCCGTTCCGGACGTCCATCCTCCCCTTTGCGAACCCGAACCATTGGTTTCCTGACCCACGATTGGCTCTTGCGAAAAGCACAGCATGACGATGGCTACTACAGCCGGGTCCTGGCGGGTGTGCAGCAGACGTGCCTGCAAAACCGATACTACGTGACCTTGGTTGGCGCGACCCCGGATTTAGTGGAAATTCCAAGCATTATCTTGGAAAATCGCATCGACGGGCTTCTTGTGGAAGGTCGTTTGCCCGTCAAACTGCTGCAGTTATTGGTCCGCCGTTTGCCGATCGTCTTCATTGACAATACGTATCCGGATCTGCCGGCCAGTTCCGTCATGCCCGATGTGCGGCGCGCGACCCGGGAAGTCCTGACCCATCTTTGGCAACTGGATCATCGCAACCTGGTCACTTTTCAGGCGGTTGATTGCCATCGGTATGACTGTGCCCACGTCTTTCGCGATTTTTTTGAGGAAAAGAATCATCCGGTGATTCATCCTCACTTGTGCGAAGAGCAATCCATCGACACGGCCAGTCATGCGACGGTCATGGCGGCCTATGCGCGCCAGGTGGCGGCGGCCCGCCCGCGACCAACGGCTGTGGTCACCTGGGATGTTTATGGGATCGCGTTACTCACGGAGTTTCGCAAGCTCGGCCTGCGGGTGCCGGAAGATATCAGTGTCACCGGGATGGACGACACCACCCAGGCGCGGCTGGCCACGCCCCCGTTGACATCCTACCGTTTTCCGATGGACGAAATGGGCCGTTCCGCGACGGAACTCCTGTTTCAGCATATTGAAACTGACCAGCGGCCGGTGCGACACTTGCTCATCAACGGCATGTTGGCGGCAAGGGCCACGAGCGCCGCCTGTAACGATGCCCCGTTTTCAGCGAACAAATCAACCACAGGCGCAACATGAAATCCCTGGTACCCACATTCATTGGCGCGCTGTTCTGCGTCTCCATTCTCCATGCCGAATTTCTGCAGGATCCGGACGCTAACACTCTCTGGATTGAGGACGGCAAGGACATCCATACTTCGACCAGCGATTCGTCAAAAGCCTGGCTGTCCAATCTGGAAGTTTCGGCGGCGCCCGGCGGCGGGTTTGTGCTTTCGGCCGAAGGGGACAAACACGACCGCTTCGTCAGGTATTGCCCGGCTGATGTGGAATATCCCTATCTCACGTGGGAAATCACCGAGGTCGAAATGTTCCCCGGCTACCGCGATTTCGTCCTGTTTTACGGGGAAATCGGTGAAAAGACCAGCCCCGCCGTCTTCCAAATGGTCAGTCGTCCCCAATCCGGAATTTTCGCCGTCCGCCTGCCGAATTTGCAGCAGGCCAAAATGAGCCTCTACCTCGCCCTCAACAACGCCCGGCTCACCTTCAAGCACCTGAAAACGGTCAAGCAACCGGCCTGCTTCATCGAAATGCAGTCCCCGTCCTTTCAGGGAAAAGCTGCCCTGAATGCGGGCGACGATCTGACCTTCCGGGTGATCCTGGAAAAACCGGCCGAAGACGTCGCGCTGACTTTCTTCCATGGTTACACGATGCCGCAACTCAAGCTGAACGGCGAACAACAGGTGCAGCTCGCACCGGAAAAAGGCAACAAAAAGATTTGGCGGGCCGGCATCAAAATCAACACGTGCGAGGGCGCCAACTTTCAAAAGTCGGACGAGCAATTCCAGCCCGGCAGTTTCCTGGTGAAAGCCTGTGTGCTCGGGGGAGCTTCGGACCAGCCCCTCTGGACCGCCAATGCGTACGTCTTCAATCTGAACCGGAAAAAATGAACCGCATTCTGCCACACTTTTTCCGGTTTCCTTTGGTCGCGGGCTTGCTTGCCGGCCAGGTTTGCTTGGTCGCCGGGAATCCCAATTCCGCCGATAAAGACGCGGCCTTTCAGGTGGAAATCCATCAGCCGTTCTATGCCAACTGCATCTTCCCTGGCGAAGACGTGCGCGCGATTGAGGGCACGGTCCGAGTGAACGTTCCCCTGGACACATTGCGTGATCCCAAGGTGTGCCTTACGCTCCAAGGACCTGGCGCCGATTCAAAACCCCTGCGCAAGAAACTGCAGCAGGGCGCGGCGAACTTTGAGTTGAATGCGTCGAATCTGCAGGTTGGCGAGTTTCAACTGAAATGCGAACTTCTATCCGCGGACAAACTCTTCGCCGAAAAAACGGTGACCATCCGGAAACTGGCCCAACCCGCCGGCAGTTGCGTCCGCATCGATAAAAACCTGAACCTGGTCGTGAACGGCACGCCGATCTTTATGCGCAGTTGGATGAGCGATGAACGCTACCTGATCAGTCAAGCGCTCTCGAAAACCCCCCATCCCGATAGCCGGTTCGTCAATCTGTGGCACGGCGAAGCTTCCACGGTGCTGGCGAATGGCGAGTACCTCTGTGCCCAGGCGGAAATCCTGGATCCATCCGAAGCGGCCACCCGCGTCAAGACCGACGTGAAACCTTCACCCAAGGTATTGGAGGGGATGAAACGCCTGATTGCGGAACGCAAGGACAAACCGGAGTTGCGCTATTACTACCTGTGCGATGAGCCGGAATGCCGGACGGTCTCTCCCATCTATCTGAAACACCAATACGACTTGATCAAGGCGCTCGATCCTTATCATCCGGTGGTGATTGTCACGCGCGCGCCCGAAAACTACACCCAATGCGCCGATATTCTCAGCCCGCATCCGTACGTCAATCCCGTCGTGGATGCGAAAGGCCGCCGCACCCTGCGCAGTGGTCCCATGACCATGATTCGCCGGCAGATTCAAACGGTGCTCACGGCCGGCAAGGGGCGGGTTGCGCCGTGGCTGACCCCGCAGGCGTTCACCTATTCAATCTCCGATCTGGAGGCGGACTACCCGACCTTCACCGAGTTCCGGTGCATGATCTATAGCGCGATCGCCAACGGTTGCCGGGGATTCTATCCTTACCTCTATTTCGATCATTTCAATTCCCTCGATCTCCGTTTGGGATGCGATTTCATCTACGAGACGCTGGCCAGTCTCGATCCTTTTCTGTTGAGTTCCGCGCAACCTAGTCCGGTAAAGATGGACGCACCGGAGAATGGCGTGGATGTTTGGATCAAGAAGGTGGATGGCAAAGTGTTGCTCATTGCCGCGAATGTACTGGATCGGGAACTGGACGCCAACATTTCATCGGCAGGACTGCAAGGGATCAGCGAACTCCACGGTTATCGTGAGAAAACCACCGCCAAGGTGGCGGCTGGCGCCTGTGCCCTTCACTTCGCGCCATACCAGGTTCATCTGCTATCCAATCCACGGATGGGCGAAAACATGAAAACGGTGGAGGAATTGCAGGCGGAAATTGCCGCCGCCAAAGCGGCGCTGAAAAAACCGGGCAATATCCTGTATGGCCGTGGACGGGAAATTCAGTGGGATGCGTCCGACAACTACCCGATCCTGGGCGGTTACTTTCCCATCATCACCCTGACGGATGGCTTATGCGACGCCCTCGGCTGGCGGGATGTGTTCCGAAAAGCGCCGGCCCGCGTGGAAATGGCATTCCCCAAGTTCAAACCGCGCTTCCGGAGCGCCAGGATTTACAGCGCCACAGTGGAGGACCTGGAATTCTGGATATGGAAGGAGGGCCAGTGGGTCAAGGCGGCGGAAGAAAAGGGGAACCAGGAACCGGTGATCAAGCTGACTTTTCCGGAAGAAATCACCACCGTGAAAATCAAGATCCTGATGCCGAAAGTTCATCCCGGTCTGACCGCTGAACTCTATGAAATCGAACTTTATGAATAAGCGTGTAACTACTCAGGTCATCGCTGGGTGGCATCCCGCTAAACGGGACCTGTGGTTTGGGTCGGGTGGCATCCCGCTAACCTGGATATTTCACACTCCGTGTGTGAAATATCCACCCAAAGGGCCGAAATCGCCCCGAAAATCGGGGCTTTTCGGGGTTAGCCCCGCCCCTTTGAACCCCGAACGCCTTCGGGGTTCCAAAGGGGAAAACTCGGCCTTGCTTATTGCCTCTTCCCAGAGGCAAAAAGACAAGGCGCATATT
>JACQHZ010000048.1 GCA_016198745.1 Verrucomicrobiota bacterium | reverse complement strand
CTTCCCGCCTGCCAATCGGCGGGCAGGTCGCGAGGACAGGTTCTTCATGCTTTCCCCCGCCTGCTGCCTGCCTGTGCGGTGCATGCAGACAGGCTGTGCGGGCAGGCAACCGCTGAACCCTGAACCCTTGAACCGTGAACCTAAGTAGTTACAAATTTCACAACAAATTGCTGCGAAAGTAGGACAGGCATCTTGCCTGTCTCCGTTCCCGCAGATGACAGACAAGATGCCTGTCCTACTTGGGGTGCGCGAAGCGCCTCAACACCAAGTCCAAAAAAGGCTTGTTAATTTCACAAAAACAGATAGTTTCAGCGCGTGATGAAACCACCTAAAAAACTGAAACACGAAGAATTTGAGCGGCAAATCGAGGGTTTGCTGCGGAATTTGCTCGATCGTGTCCCGTTCCTGAAGGTGAAGGCATTCCAGTGGATGGCCGAGGTTTTCGGCAGTCAGCCTGATTGGCTGGTGGAAGTGGAGGCGGGAGGGCGGCCTTGGGTTTTGGTGGTGGAAGGCAAGAGGCGCGGTCAACCTCGGGATGTGCGAAGCGGGTTGCTCCAATTGCGGCACTTTCTGGATCAAACTCCGGGCAAGCCTGGTTACGGAGTCATGGTTGCACCGTTCCTTTCAGCAGAGTCGGCGCGTCTTTGCACCGAGGCGGGCGTGGGCTACGCCGACCTGGCCGGAAACGCCCGCCTGTCGTTTGACCAGGTGTTCATTGAGTTGCAGGCGGCAGACAACCCGTTCCGGATGAAGCGGCATTTGCGGTCGCTGTTCACCGCCAAAGCGGGCCGGGTGTTGCGGGTCTTGCTGACGCCACCATTGCGGGCGTGGAAGGTTACGGAATTGGAGGAGGCTGCGGGCGTGAGCCTCGGTCAGGTGAGCAATGTGCGGAAGCTGTTGCTCGATCGCGAGTGGGCTATCGTGAACGCTGTGGGACTGCGTTTGAGCAAGATGGAGGAACTGGCGCGGGCGTGGCAGAGTTCCTACGAGCCGCGTCCGCGTTCGCGCGAGAACGCCTACACCCTGTTACACGGCGAGGCGTTGGAAGACGCAATCCGGGCGGCGCTCGCCGAGGCGGGCAAAGGAGCGCAGGCAGTGCTGGCATCCTATTCCGCTGCGCGTTGGTTTGCGCCTTATGCACGGCAGGCGACGCAGTTCTTTTACGCGGACAGGCAGGGCGCGGAAATCTTGAAGCTACATCTGCAACTACAACCGATGTCGCACGGCGAGAATGTTGTTCTATGCGAACCGCGTGAGGACGATGTCTTCTCCGGTCGGGTGGAGGCCGCGCCAGGAATCTGGTGCAGCGGGCTGGTGCAAACGTGGCTGGACTTGAGCGCAGCAGGCGAACGCGGTGGCGAAGCAGCAGAACACTTGTTGCGGGAAAAACTGCTACCAGCGTGGCGGGAGGCGGTGGCATGAGCGAATTGGAGGTTGCACGCGACTACCACGAGCGCGATGTCCGGGCGGCTTACTCAGTGCTCATTGAGATTGGGCAGGTGCTGGGAGGGTGGCGCGAGAAGTTTGTCATTGTCGGCGGTGCTGTGCCCTGGCTTTTGCTGCGGGGTGCGCAACCGCAGCATGTCGGCACGCTGGACATTGACCTCGTTTTGAACCCCGAAGCGCTGGCCAAGGGCGAATATGCGACGCTGATCGAGGCCCTGGAACAGAAAGGCTATGAGCGCGGCAAGGAGGGGTTGAAACCGTTCCAGCTTCACCGCTGGGTGAAGGTGGACGAAGACGACCCGGTGGGAGTGCTTGTGGACTTGCTGATGCCGAGAGGCGCGAAGGGAGACCGGAATGAGGAGAAACTCATTGAAGACCTGCGTGTGCAGGGCGCGGATGGTGGAGGAATCGCGCTGACCCAGAATGTGGTGAAAAAACTTGAAGGCACGATGCCCGATGGCCGCCCCAACGAAGTAGAACTGCTCGTGGCGACCATCCCAGCGCTGTTGGTGATGAAGGGCTACGCGCTCGTCGGCAGAGACAAGAAGAAGGATGCCTACGACATTTACTTCTCGGTCCGCAATTACGCCGGCGGCCCGACGGCGCTCGCATTGGAATCCGCAAAGTTGCTCGGCGATGAGGTTGCCCGCAGGGGCTACGAGCATATCACCGGCAAGTTCCGGCACGTCGAGGATTTCGGTCCGGAGACGGTGCGCCTTTTTCTGGAAGAGTCGGTTGCGCTTGGCGAAATGACGCCAGAACAACTTCAGACGGACGCTTTTATGCAGGTGTCCGCTTTGCTTCGAAGAATGGGGCTTCAAAAATGAACTAAGCCGTTACCGGGGCGGAGCGACCGACTCGCCTTTGTAGAACTCGGGAATGTACAGGGTTTCCCGCGGCTTCAGGGCGCCTGACCGGGCCAGCAGCAGCACGGAACGGGAGATTCGCCGCAGGCACGGCTTCCAATTCACCACATAACGGGCGAAGGCGGGGATGAGGTGGGCTAAAAACTCATCGTCGTCCCGCGAGATGAGCGAAACGTCGCGAGGCACATCCAGGCCGCGTTTCACCAAATGACTGAAAACCGTGAGCGCGTGCGTGGACCGTGAAACCAGGACCGCGGTTGGAACAGTTTTGCGACTCCATTCCGCGTCGAGCAACTGTCGGATTCCTGTCACGGTCTCGTCGTGATGCGCCACCCGCGCCGCGACCTTGTCGCCACTCAACTGCCGAAATGCCTCGCGAAATCCTTGTTCACTGCTGAGATCGCCCGCCAATCCGCTTCGCGACGTCACCAGCACGATGCGCCGATGCCCCATTTTCCACAACACCTGCACGGCATGGCGGCAAATCGCGCGATAATTGAGATCGAACGAGGGCAACCGAATATCCGCATGCCGCGATCCGACGACGAAGGCGGGAATGGGTCGGTGCATGAACCAATGCTGAACTCTCACCGAAGAAGCCAGCAATAGCCAGCAGGCCGCCTGATTTTCACGCGTCAAACTCTCCAAGCGCGGTTCCGGATGCGGATCATTGAAACGGGCGTCGGAGTGCAGATCCATCTCGTATCCGCCCGCGTGCAGAGCATGTTCCAGTTCCTTGAACAAAAGGACGCTGAAGGGAGTCGCAATCTCCTGCGGCGCCATGTAGAGCACGCTGATCACCCGTGAGACGGCGCGGCAACGAGACCGGGCCGGCCGTGGGCGGATGTGGCGGCGCTGTCCCCAGGTCACTTGGATCAATCCTTCGCGCTGGAGCACCGCCAGCGCCGCGCGCACCGTCGGGCGGCTTATCTTCAAACGCTCGCCAAGTTCCCGTTCCGGAGGCATCCGCTGACCCCACCGTCCCGACAGAATCTCACGGCGCAAGATCGCCAGCGCCTGTTCGACCAGCGACGAACGCAAAGGAATCTGCATCGCAACCCTGATTACCCCGCCGCCAAGGCAAAGTCAAACCGCGCATCGTTGCACGGAGCACCGTCCGGCCGGAGTGCCTTGCTCCACGGCTCGCCAGCCGGTCCGGGCCGTCCATTGACTCTCAAGGAAAAGCGATCCCGCGTTGTGGTGAACATGTTGGATTGCGTGTATCTTTATGAAATCAACGCCGCGAGCGGCGAGGTGCATCGGCTCAAGCGATTTGAGAAGGACTACACGATCCGGGGATGGCCGAGCGAATCCGTCCGGGCGATGAAAGATGGCGCGGTTAAGATCAACGGCAAGGCATACACGCTCGAAGATGTGGCCAACGGCGTCCCGATGGATTTCCTTCCGGAACGACTCCAGATTGAATTCACGGGCACTTCGGCGGATGGCAAGCAGCAAAAACACGAATGGACCGTCAACGTGCTCGAACCCGCCGACCTGCCGGCCGATCCGAAAGAAGATGAATGATCGCGGCAGCAAATTTGCACGGGTCACGCAACGGTCGCGCATTAAAAAGTTCTTGCATTATTGGCAGATACGCTCTATTTTAGACAAGCGATGTCTAAAACTTCCAAGAAGGTCCTAACAGCAACCGCCCCTCTTGGGGAGTGGCTGCGTCAGCTCCGCGTGGAGCAGGAATTGCCGTTGCGCGTGGTGGCAGAGGCGGCGAGGATGGACCTCGCGCATCTGCAAAAGATCGAGATGGGCCAGCGGCTGCCGACCGAGGAACAGACCACGCATCTTGCCCGGTTTTTCAAGCTCGACGAAACGGAAACCCAGGCGCGGCGCATCGCGGAGAAGTTCCGTCATGAGTTCGCGGAGCATCCGGCGGCCACAGAAGCCATTCAAATCCTTGCAGAAGAAGCTGGCGTTTATTCGACGGGACGGAAGAATGGGAGAAACAATGGTTAAGTCATGACATTTGAGGAAATGCCACAAAATCGACGCAACGCACAATGATATTGACTCGTAGTTAAACTACTGCCATTTAATCGACGATGATCGTCCGAGTAAACCAAACCTTCTTCTCGCTCTATTACGAGCCGAACGCCGTGGAAGTCGCCACGGGAGAAACTGATCCACATGCGGGCGCAGAAACATGGAAGCGGGAGACGAAGTCGCTCGGGCAAGTTGCTACGCCGCAACCAGTGGCTGAATTGATGGCACGGTGGGTCATGTCGGCAAAGCCGACGACTGTGTTGGACCCGGCCGCAGGCATCGGAAGTCTGTTGCACGAGTGCTGTCGGCTGAACCACGATGCTCAACTTGTAGGTGTCGAATGCGATGACGAAACGTGGCGTCAGGCCAAATGCGCCGCGCCGCGAGGAACAAAACTTATTCTTGCCGACTACTTGCTGTCCAACGGCGGCCAGTTTGATGGCATTATTGCCAATCCTCCATACGTGAAGGCGCAACGGCTTGATTATTCCGAAGGAAATTGGCGTTACTTCGAGGAACGTTTTGGCACGTCCCTTGACCGGCTCACGAATCTTTATGCGCTCTTCCTGCTAAAAATCTGGGAAGACCTCGCGCCACACGGGCGAGCGGCAGTGCTTCTGCCAGCGGAGTTTCTCAACGCAAATTTTGGCGAGGAAATCAAAGAGCGGCTCTTAATTGCCATGCGTCCGCCTGGTCTTGCCATTTTCACTCCGACCCTCAATTTATTCACTTAGGCACTAACGACGAGCGCCATCGTCTTCCTCGAAAAGAGCCGGCCCCCTTCGGTCCCCTTGCGCGCGATCAAAGTGGATTCGCTTGATGAAGCCAGGGCGTTCGTAAAACAACTTCTCACCGATCCGAATGACGGATGCGGTTTTAAATACAGCGACATCGCCAAATTCAACCCACGCGAGAAGTGGCTCAACTTGATCTTCAACGGTGTTGCTCCCACCGACCAACCGCTTTTTCGCCAACGTGTTGGTGACTACTTCGACTGCCGCCGCGGCATTGCCACCGGAGCTAATGAGTTCTTCTGTTTGAGCCAGTCCGGTCTGCAGGAACACGCCTTGCATCCTGAGCACGTGGAACCGTGTGTGACGAAGGCCGCTGACGTTGCTGGGCTGGTATTTTCGTCCGAGAAGTTTGCGGCTCTTGCCGCTTCCAACCGTCGGTGTTACCTGCTCAATCCGCGCCACAACGAACGTGGTCTCGATAGCTATCTCCAGATTGGGAAGCGGCTGGGCATCCCGGAGCGTCACCTGCCGAGCCACCGCCCGGTGTGGTATCTTCCGGAAAATCGTGCGGTGGCCGATATTTGGGCTGCTGTATTCTCCCGTGAATTGGTGAAATTTATCCTCAACACCTCAGGAGCGAAGAATCTGACCTGCTTTCATGGTCTTTATGCTAAATCCGGCCACGAAAACCTTGCGCCGCTCATGACGCTCTTCCTCAATAGCTCATGGGGCCGCGAGGCATTTGCACAGGTGAATCGCTACTACGGCGACGGTCTCAACAAACTTGAACCGAAAGACGTTGAAGCGATGCCCTGTCCAGAGATGCCGACTCTAAAGCAAGCCGAGTCTGTCCGACTCGTAAAACGACTTGTGGAACTGGAATCATTGCCGATGGTGGAGCGTGGCGCGCAAATTGACTCGTTGGTCGCTGACCACCTCGACATGTCAGGGCGCTTTCCGAAAAGCCGCGTTTCTTCCAAACCGGCAAGGTAGCGCGCTTTGAATTCAGGATGTCCCGCTGCGATGCGGTCGGTGTTGCCATATTGCACCACCTTCCACTCGGGTAGCGAAGCAAGCAGGGCTTTGCTCAACATCCTTTCAGCCCAATCACCCATCGCACGATTTGCGAGAAATTCGGAGCGTGCGTCGGTCGGCACTCTTGGCTTCCGCGCAGGCTTCGCACCTTCCCCTCCAAAGGCGAGATGACGTGGCTCAATGCCTTTCGCGATCAACTTCGCAACAACGCCATCCAAGGTTGTCTTCAAACGCTCGAAGTATTTACTGCTCATCGCTTTTTCTCCTCAAAGACAAAAAGATCCCCGACCTCGACCTTTAACGCTTTGGCAAACTTCTCCAGTCCAGCAACGGAGGGGGCATTCACTCCTCGCTCTACAAGACTGATGAACTCGACCGAATAGCCCAGTTTTTCTGCAAGCTGCTCTTGTGTGAGTTTTTTTGACCGACGAAGGTCGGCGATACGGCGGCCAAGCTTTTTTTGCAGCATGTAGTTAAACTACCACCCACCACATTTTATACCACGAAGTCAAACTACGTGTTTTTAGGAAAATGAGATAGCGTGCAAGACAAGACTCAAATTGTTGGGAACGGGTTGACTTTGCTGTCGGTCGCGGGGACAATCCGGGGAAGTCATGAAAACAAAAAGCGTTCAAAGAGGTTTGCAATGAAAAAACTGGGCGTCATTCACTACAATTGGCCGGGTTTCACGTTCGAGCAGTTCCTGAAATTCTGCGCCGGGACCGGCTATGGATACGTCGAACTGCAACTGCCCGACGTGTGGGGCAAGGACGCGGCCGATCCCGAACGCAACGCCGAGCGCGTGCGCAAACAGGTCGAATCGTTCGGGCTGAAGGTTTCCGCGTTGGCGGCGCACAACGACTTCGTCCAACTCGATCCCGCAGCAGTCCGTGAGCAGGTCGAGCGCATGTAGCGCGTCTGCGGCCTGGCGCGGCTCCTTGGCGTGAACACCATCCGCACCGAAGGCGGCGCCCCGAAAGACAGCGTGCCCAAGGAGAGGTGGCTCGATGCAATGCACGGCTGCTTCGCGCGTTGCGTCGGATTTCTCGATGATCTGCAGGTCGGCCTGGCGATTGACAACCATGGTTTGATCACAAACGATGGCGATCTGTTGTACGCCCTGATCAAGAAAGTAAACCACAAGCTCCTCGGCACAAACCTCGACACGATGAACTACCGCTGGTTCGGCCATGATGTCGCGGCGTGCAACCGCTTCTATCAGATGCTCGCGCCACATACGCTCCACACGCACCTCAAGGACGGATTCGGCAGCCGTGAAAAATACCGGGGCGCCGCGCTCGGCGAGGGCGAGATTGACCTTGAACACGCGCGCAAGTGCCTTCGCGCCGCCGGCTACGATGGCGTCTGGTGCGCCGAGTACGAAGGTCCTGAAGCGCAGGACGGGGTCGGCTATCGCAAATGCTGCGAGTGGATGCGGAAGTACCTCTTGTGAAGCTACGCCTCAAACCGACCAGTGTAGGGGGTAGGGAATCAAGGAGTTGGGACATTTATCCCCGCCCGTGGGGTGTTCGGGATGGGATAAATCCATCCCCTACAGCTCATTAGAATGAGCGCCCTGCCGGAAAAATCCTGAGCGCCAGGCACAACATTTTGAATGTGGCATCATGCCTTTTCCCAACCCAGACCAGCTTGCGGTGATCGAAGCGGTGCGGGAATCGCTTCTGGTTCTCTCGCCGATGGGCACCGGCAAGACGCGGACCGCCGCCGCTGCGATCCGCCGCGCGATCGAAACCGGCATTGAACCCGAAGGCGTGCTGGGTCTGACGTTCACCAACCGCGCGGCGGAGGCGATGCGAACGGCGGTGGCGGAAGCGCTTCCCAATGAGGGTCCGCGGGTGCAACTCTTCAATCTCCACGGCCTTTGCGCGCGTCTGCTGCGCGAGGAGGGGCGGCTGGCGGATTTGCCTCCGGACTTTGCGATCATTGATGAGGACGAATCCAAGGAATTGCTCTGGCAGTTTGTCCCGCGCCCCGACCGTGACGAGCGTTACAAGAACAAACCTGTCGAAGCGCTGAATGCGTACGAAAAATTCGTGTTTGATTTCCTGATGGGGGAGGGCGTTGGCCCCGTGCCGGATGCGTTCCGGATGTATCGCGATGCGCTGCACCGCGACGGATGCGTGGATTTCACGGGGTTGATCGCCCGCGCTTATCGCGTTCTCAAGGTAAATGCCGAGGCTCGCGACCGCTGGCAATCGCGTTACGCATGGATTCTGGTGGACGAGGCGCAAGACATCAACCTGGCGGAATACCGGATCATTGCGCTCCTGGGGGCGGCGAACCGGTGCTTGAAATTTTTTGGCGACACCCATCAGACCATCTATGAATGGCGGCATGCGCAACCGCGCCAGGTCATCGCGGCGTTTGATCTCGAATTTCAACCGCGACGGCTGGCTTTGCGCGCCAATTACCGGTGTTCGAAGGCGCTGGTGGAGGCGAGCAACGCGCTGCGGCGGGACTTCATTCCCAGTCAGGAGCCGTTTCCGGAAGCGGCCGGGGACCAAACAGATGGCGCGATTTCATTGAACGCCTTTGAGACTTCCGAGGAGGAAAACTCCGCCGTGGTCGCGCAGGTGGCGGCATGGCGGCGGGATGGAATTCCCTGCGCCCAGATCGCCGTTCTGGCGCGTCAAAACCGGACGCTCGCGGAAATCTCGTCCGTCATGAAATTCGCGCAAATCCCGCATCTTGTGGCGGAGGATTTTGATTTTTTCAGGCGTCAGGAGGTCAAGGATGTGGTCGCAATGCTCGAGCATCTGATCTGTCCCTTTCGTCGTCATCCGGTGTTGCGGTTGCTCAAGCGGTTTGGCGCCAAAGAGGGCGCGCTCGACGCATTGGAAAAGGCGGCGCAGGGCAGCGGACTTCACGTCGGCTATCTGGCGCGCGGCGCCGCCGGCGATCCGCTTCAGCCGTTGCTGGAGGCATGGAAAAACGGGCGGGTGGTGGCCCTCGACACCGAGAGCACGGGACTTGACCCCGCCACGGCGGAAGCGATCCAACTGGCGCGGGTGACGCGCTCGGATGCGGATTGTTTTTGCGAATGGATTCGACCGTCGGGCAAGGTGGGCGAAAGCGTTCATGTCCATGGTTTCACGGACGAGCATCTGCTTGCTCACGGCAAGGATGCGCGCGATGTGCTCGAACGCGGATTGCGATTTGAACGCGGCGAAGTCCTCCTGGGACACAATCTGGAGTTCGATCTGCGCCTGTTGCGCAGCCACGCCGCCCGGCTCGGGCTGGAAACGCGGTTCCCGATGCGTTTCGACACCATGCCGCTGGCCGCCGCCACGCTGGCGAGGGAACAGATCACGGGATTGCGGCTGGAGAATGTGGCGCGCTCTTTTGCCGTGGAAATGCCGCATGCGCATGACGCACAGGCCGACAGCCGCGCCTGTCTCGCAATTCTGGAGCGGTTGATGCCGCAGTTGATGGAGACGCAGCCGACGCGCATGAAGATCATCGCGGAAATGGGAAGCGATCTCGCGCTTGCGTTTCGCCGGGTGACAACTCTTTTCCGTCGTTGCGCGGAAAAGGAGGCGGAAGGATTGCCGGTTTCGGACCTGGTCCCTGCCGCATGGAAGCTGCTTTGCGAGTTGCCCGGCCAGCATGATTACGCCTTGAACCCGGCCCGGACGAAGAACATCGAGGACCTTGCCGCCATTGCCCGGTTTCTTGAGCGTCGAAGGGGAGGCGCCTTGTCCTTGTTCATGTTTTTGGAACAGGTGGCGCTGAGCCGCCGGGACATGTTGCTGGAGGCCGATCCGGACCGGGTGCGGTTGCTGACCGCGCATGCCGCGAAAGGGCTTGAGTTCGAGGCCGTGGCGTTGCCTCGTCTGGTGGCGCCGTGGCCGTGCTATTCGGACGAGGAGGCGCGCGTCTTCTACGTGATGCTCACGCGCGCGCGGCGTCATGTCTGGATGAGCTGGCCGCGCAACATCACCATGCCGTGGGGCCAGACGCAACGGGCGGACCCGCTGAAATATATCGGGGTCATCAAAACCATTTCATCTTCAAAGTGAAAGTGGAGTGAGCCGGGTTTGACGATGGACCGACCCGCCGAATTTTGTTTGGGAGCATCCGCCGCGTCCTGAGAGCGACCGGTTCTTTGTTTTTCCACTGCGACACAAATGCTTCGCACCACATCCGTTGTCTGCTCGACGAAGTGTTCGGCGAAAAAGCACTGGCTTACTTGTGCGGCCTGACAATAGTTCCCGTCCAACGCAATCGTGGCATTGACGCCATTCTCACGGCAAACCCTGGCGAGAACCCCGTTCTCATTCGGGTCCAGCGGCGCGGAGAAAGTTTGGGTGACGCTGCCGAGTTTCTTCACAACGCCGGGCGAAGCAAACAGCCGGCGACGTTGGTTTTGGTAGTCACCGATTCGCAGCAATCCGCTGATTTGTTCAATATTCTGTCGCCTGATATTCTGCTGGTAAATTCAACTGCCGTCGAGTTGGTCGAGAGATTGGCGGACAGAGGCATTGGGAAGTTGAATCGCTGAAGCCGCCCATTTCCACCACCATGGTTGAATTAACTTGTGCCGTTCGGATTATGAAAACCGATCACAGCAGGCAGGACCAGCCGCCATCCACGGCAAGCGTGGCGCCGGTGATGTAGCGCGCCAACGGCGAGGCCAGAAAAACCGCCGCGTTGGCGATGTCGCGCCCCTCGCCCGGCGCGCCGGTCAACGGGATTCGCGCTCGAAAAATCTTCCTCCACTTCTTTTGTTCGAAAATCTTGCGGTTCCGTTCGACCACGGTCGCGCCCGGCGCGATGGCGTTGACGCGAATGCCATCGGGGCCAAGGTCAACCGCCAGACTCCGGGTAAACTGTTCCAGCGCGCCTTTGGCGCTGCCGTAGGCCACCGTGCCCGGTTCGGCGCGGGTTGCTTCGATCGAAGTAATGTTCACAATCGCCGCCTGCCGGCTCTTGCGGAGCCGGGACAGAGCCTGACGTGTGCATTCGAACGCCCCATGCAGATCGTTGCAAATCGCCTGTTCCCATTCGCGCCGTGTCAAATCCTGGAAAGGCCGATAAAATGGACGCGCCGCGTTGTTCACCAGGACGTCAATTCGCGGCAGGCAACGAAAAGCGCGGGCGACCGCCGCCCCATTGCGAATATCGGTCCTGTGAAAAACCGGAGAAACGGTTCCGTTCGCCCGATGAATCTGACCTTTCCAGGCCGCGAGCGCCGCGCCATCCATGTCCAGAACATGGACGGTTGCGCCGACATCCAGAAAACATTCGGCAATAGCGCGTCCAATGCCGCGCGCGCCGCCGGTCACCACGCAGATCGCCTCTCGCAAACCGGCGTCCCACGAGGCCGATGGAAGCAACCATGTCCGGGCAGGTCTCATGAACAAATCAGATGGCAAAACTCACCCACGACCATCCCGCGCATCGGCGCGTGGGGGCGGCAGATGCCGCATCGTGGCTGTCTTTTTCAGTAGGTAAGCAGGAGTCTATCATGCACCTGTTCATCTTCAAGGGTCTCCCCAGACCGCTGAAATCGTCTCAGCATAGATCTGCCGCAATTAACAAACACTTCACGCGCGAAAAGTCCATCAGGAATGCTTACCTCACAAATATGAGTCCCGGATTTTTTTGTTCCATCTATGCTGAGCGCAATCCGCACTCCGCGCTCCTTGGTCTCTCCAATCAGTTGGAATAACCGACTCAGTGAGAAATCTTGCCCGCCATATAAAATTCTTTGGCTGTCGGAATATGGAGGATCGCAATAAATCAGATCATTGCATTCACTGGCTGCGAATGCATCAGAGAAATCAAGGCAACGGAATTCTGCTCCGCCGGTTCGCCTCCGCCATATTTCAACACGCTCGGCAAAAGCGCCCGGCGAAATCGGATCATGGACTCCACAAGGCGTTGACATATAGCCGTCAACCTTGCGAAACCTCACGACACCACCATAACACGTCCGGCACAAAAACAACAAATCAGGCCCGTTGGGTTTGTCATTGTAATCCGCCTTGATCGCCTCGTAGCCATCGGGCTTGCCCAGTTTCTGAAACCGCTCATATCTGGTGCGATACCACTCAATCAATTCTCTTGGTTTCGCTCGCAAAGCCTGCCAGATCTGGATTAGAGGCACAAAGCAGTCAGAGCCGATTGCTGTCGGCGGTTGGAGAGCGGCGAGGACCGCGCCACTGCCCAAAAATGGCTCGCGATAAACCCGAATATCCGTCGGAAAAAAAGAAGCAATCTCATGGGCGAAACGCTGCTTGTTTCCGATCCACTTCAGAAGCTGGATCTTAAACGGTCGAACGGCTTGAAACTCCGTGCCATAGAACAAATCCGGCGTGTCTTCCTTCACTTGCATAAACTCGCAATATCCTAAATTTGAGGGACTTCCATTTTGGCAGCCGGGTTGCCGATGGCGTCTATGAAACCCTCCTTGACGGAATGGAACTGGAAGAGCTTTCGAAATCCGAGGGAGTTGATGTTTTGCACTACTTGTTTTTGGATGCTCGCTATACATGGTGGGATTGTGGCCGCAGCTACCTCTGTCGGATTGTGGATATGCTGCACATGGGATACGTGGACGAGGTCATTGTTGGTCGAGAAGTGCTTACGCGGCTGCCTCAGCTTGTCGTCGAGTGGCGGCGTCTTCTTTGACAGCCAAACCGGGGATCCCCTCTGAAATGATACCGTGTCTGATGAATCATGGGATGGCGACGAGAATTTTCCGAAGGACGGCGAGGTCCGTGGTCGGGGCCTGACAAACGTAATCCTGACACACATAAGCCGTGGCCCTTCCATTCAACGGTTTCATGCCGGCGAGGAAAGGCAGGCGCTTCGCCAGTTCCGCCTGATTTCGTCCGCCGTCGGCCGCCAAAAATACGGTGTTCGGCAAATAACGTTCGTTCACCTCGCGCCATAGGGCCTGAACATCCGCATGAGACGGATCGCCCGCAATCACGATTTGACGCGGCTTGGACAGGCTGTCGCTGAAGGCGCAAAGCAGCAGCGGCATGGAGGCGGCGAATGAACGGATGTTGCCCGACAATGACTTCATGACGCCTTCCGCCCGGTCGCGATAGTCGGAACGGTCGGTGAGTTGCGCCAGTCGGAGAAGGTTCAATGCCGCCACGGAATTGCCGGACGGCTCGCTTCCCTCGAAATCGCTCTTCGGACGCAACAAGAGACGGGGATCATCCGCGCCCGCGAAATAAAACCCGCCGCCCTTCTCGTCCCACAAAACCTGAATTTGTTCTTCCGTCAGTCGGATGGCTTCATGGAGCCATCGCGGGTTCTGGCTCGCCTCAAAGAGATCGAGCAAGCCTGCCACGAAAAAGGCGTAATCATCCAAAAACGCCGCGCCCCTTGCCTCCGCGTCCCGGTAGCGACGGAGGAGTTGTCCGTTCTTCGCATCGCGCAAGCGTATGAGAACGAACTCCGCCGCGCGCGAGGCGCAATTCACATCGTCCGCATCGCCAAAAGCGCGTCCTGCCCGCGCCAGGCCGGAGATCATCAGACCGTTCCAACCGGTCAGAATCTTGTCGTCCAGATGCGGCCGAGGCCTTTTCAATCGGACCTCGAATAGTTTCGCTTTCGACTCAACGATGATCTTGCGAACCGCATCCTCCGTCTTGCCCGTCTTGCGCGCCGTATCCTGAACGGAATGAATGGCGTGCAACACATTTTTGCCGTGCTCGAAGTTTCCGCCGGGCCGAAAATCATAATGCGCCGCCACGACGCGCGCCGCCTCCTCCCCCAGGATGGCGCGCGCCTCATCCTCGGTCCAGACGTAAAACGCGCCTTCTTCGCCCTCGCTGTCGGCGTCTTCAGCGGAAAAAAACGCGCCGTCCTTGTCCGTCATATCCCGCGCGATATAGCGGATGATGTCGCGCGCCACCTGACGGTGAAAATCGTCATGCGTGATCTGCCATGCCTCGACATAGACGGCGAGCAACTGGGCGTTGTCATAAAGCATCTTCTCGAAGTGCGGCACGCGCCATTCCGCATCCACGCTGTAACGCGCGAACCCGCCGCCCAACTGGTCATACATGCCGCCGCGCGCCATCCGCTGGAGCGTGAAGATGGCCATCTCCAGCGCCTGACGATCGCCCGTCGCCGCGTGATAGCGAAAGAGAAAGGGGAACTGGACCGGACGCGGGAATTTCGGCGCCCCGCCAAAGCCGCCGGACTCGGCGTCGAATGTTTGGCGGAAATGCTGGCACGCATCCGCCAGCGCCCGCAACGGGATCGGCGCCTCCTCGCCTCTGGCGTTGACATGGTCCCTGATCCATTCCGTGACCCGCTTGGCGGTGGCATCCACTGCGTCGCGCCTTTCCATCCATGCCTCATGAATGGTTTTCAACACTTCAGCGAAACCGGGATGACCGTACCGGCTTTCCGGCGGGAAATAAGTGCCCGTGTAAAAGGGCTGCAGATCGTGATTCAACCAGACGCTCATCGGCCAACCGCCCGAACCCGTCATTCCCTGCGTCGCCGCCATATACACCTGATCGAGATCGGGCCGTTCCTCGCGATCCACCTTGATCGCGACAAAACCATCGTTCAGCCGTTTCGCAATCTCCGGATCCTCGAATGACTCGCGTTCCATCACGTGACACCAGTGGCAGGTGGAATAGCCGATGGAAAGGAAGATGGGCTTGTTCTCTCTTCGCGCTTTTGCGAACGCCTCCTCGCCCCAGGGATGCCAATCCACAGGATTGCAGGCGTGTTGAAGCAAATAGGGGCTTTTCTCGTGGATGAGACGATTGGGCTTTGCCCAGATGCGAAAGATTTCCTCAAGACTCGGATGCATTATGCGCCATAAATCCGATCGAGCGTTTCCGTGATCGCCGGCGCCGGCGGCGCCCCGTGCCAAACCGCAAGGTCCGTAAGCAGGCACTCCAGGTGGGTCTGCAGTCTTTCCCGCAACTGGCGTTTCTGATCGGGCGTCATCCGTTCATCAGCCAGCAATTCCAGCCCCAATTCGCCGCCTTCACCGATCAAGCGGCACAGCGCGAGACGGTGAAACAGCTCGTCCTCCGAATCCAACTGGGCTTCCCGATGGAGATGTTTCTCTTCCGCTGTCCGGAATCGCTGGATCATTTGTTTCCAGAGATCGAATCGGGCCAGCCATTGCGCCGCTGGATCATCCTCCAGGCGGATCAAAAAATCCACCATTTCGCCCAGGCGGGTTGCGGCCGGATTGTGCGCCGAAGGGGAAGTTCTCATGGGTCCAACCTTACCCCTTCCCATCCCTTCCGTCAAACCGCGATTGGGGACCTATTCGGAATCGTCGGGCCACCGCCGTCGACAATGGGTTTACGGCATGGTTCAGAGTTCAGCGGTTCAGGGGTTCAGGGTTGAAGGGACTGAACCT
>JACQHZ010000070.1 GCA_016198745.1 Verrucomicrobiota bacterium | reverse complement strand
GGCGCTTCGTAGAAGCGCCGCTACATCCCCCCTCAGAGGGGGGACAAGTTCGTTGGTTGCGGCTACGCCGCGCTGTGAAACAAGGTTTTTTCCGCGACGATGCAGGGGTCCGGCTGAAACTCGGCGGACGAATCGTTGGTTCGCAAATTTTGACCCGCAATTCCCATGAGCCTGCCCAAGGTCTTGTTGGTGGATGACGAGGCGGGGGTGCTGAGCGCCTTCCAGCGGTTGCTGCGCGGCGAGCCGTATGAGCTTGTGGTCACCACGTCTCCGGAAGACGCCTTCCAGAAGATTGCCCAGGAGATGTATGCGGTCGTGATTTCGGATCATCGGCTGCCGGGAATCGAGGGCGCGTATCTTCTCGAAAGAATGCGTGAAGTTTCGCCGGAGACGGTTCGGATCATTCTGACAGGATACGCGGACACGTGCGCGGCCATCGAGGCGATCAACCGCGGCGCCGTGTATCGTCTGCTCACCAAACCGTGGCACGACGACGAGCTGCGGCTGACGGTCCGCCAGGCGGTTTTGCGCTTCGAGTTGATCCAGGAAAACAAACGGCTCCATGCCCTGACTCAAAAACAAAACGCAGACCTGAAGGACCTCAATCAAAGTCTGGAGGCGAAAATCGAGGAACGGACGCGGGAGATTTCCCTCCTCCACGAGCAGTTGGAGAAGAGTTTCTTGGAGACGGTTCAGGTGCTGGTCAGCCTTGCCGAGATGCACAGCACGGTGGTGGGAAACCATTCCAAGCGCGTGGCAACGCTGGCGCGCGAGATCGGCGAACGGCTTGGAATGCGCGGGAAGGACCTCTTCGAACTCGAGATCGCCGCCACGTTGCACGACGTGGGCAAGGTGGCGGTGCCCCCTGGCATCCTCGAAAAAGCGGACACATCCCTCACGCCCGCCGACAAGCAGGTGCTCCGCCGGCACGTGGCAAAAGGCGAAGCCATCGTCAAAATGGTCACGAGTTTGGATTCAGTTTCGCTCCTCATCCGGCATCACCACGAGTGTTTTGACGGCAAAGGTTTTCCCGACGGCCTGGAAGGCAAGGACATTCCGCTCGGATCGCGGATCATCGCTGTGGCGGATGCCTTCGACAAAGCCCTCAACGGCCGCGCCACTTTCGATTCATCCACGCCGCAGAAAGCGTTGATCTTCGTGCAAAACCACGCCCCGGCCGATTTCGATCCGGACATCGTGGGGGTGCTTGCCAATCGTCTCAGCGAAGAAAGCCGCGCCGGCCAGGAGCAAGAGGTGGAAATCCGGCTCAAGGACCTTCGCGTGGGAATGGTGCTCTCCCGCGACCTGCGCACGGTGGGGGGCGTGCTGTTGTTGTCCAGGGGCAACGAAATTCTGGAGAACTACCTCGTCCACATCCTTAATTTCCAGGAAACCGATCCGGTGGTGGACAGCATCTACGTTCATCGCCAAAAGACCGCCCCGACTGCATCCGGACCGGCTATTTCGCCCGAGCCCGCTTCCAAAGATCAAGCCAAAGCGCCTCCGGCCAAACCTCCGAAGGCGGCATAGTTCCGCGCCATGCCGCGTGCCGTGATCTGGGCTGTCTGGTTTGTGCATGGCTTGGTTGCCTTCGTTGCCTTTTGTTCAAGTCCAGCGATTGAACTCAATGTTGACCAGGCGTCGCCCTTCCAGCGGGTTTTGAACGGAAGGCAAACAAACAAAGAGAACAAATCAAGGGAAGGCGCTCGAAGGTTCTGTTTGATGCGATGCGCTGTCCGGCGATCGGGATGATGCGGGAGAAGCAATTCCCGATCGCGAAAGATTTGTTCTTGACGTTTCCGCTTGGGCGGCGCAAAGTCCATAAGTCATTAAATGATTTGAATGAAAGCGCCGTTACTCTGCCGAAGGCCGCTCCACCAGCAGATTTCCGACGTTCTGCGCGCGGAAATCCTGCGGCGCCGTTTGTCGGGATGCAGGCTGGAGTCGGAGAGCAAGCTGGCCAGGCGATTTTCCGTCAGCACCCTGACCGTTCGCGAATCGCTGGCGACGTTGGCGAATGAAGGCCTCGTGCATCGCCGGCACGGAAGCGGCACCTATGTGGCGGACCGCGCGGAGCGTCAGCATGTCGGGATTCTGGTTGGATTCGACATTTCGCACCCGCGCACCTCCTATTATTATCTCCGGATCATCCAGCAAACACGGCGTTTCTTCGAGACGCAGGGGCTGCGAACCAAACTCTATATGCGAAGGCTTCAACTGGGAGAGGATCCCACCGGTGCGCCGTTCTATCCGGAACTTCTGGATGACATCGCGGTTGATAAATTATGCGGGGTGGCGGCGGTGGCGACCGTTCCTCATCTCCAATGGCTCCGGCCGTTGCGCGGAAAAAAAGTGCCGCTGATCGGCAGCCCGCACACATTTCCATTCGGAGTGGATGTGGATCATCCGCAGTTGGCGCGGTTGGGCACGCGCTTTCTCCTGGAGCAGGGCCGGCGCAAGATCGCCTGTCTGGCCTGGGAAGGGTTTCAATGGCAAGTGGCGAACAAGGATATGCCCGGCGCTTTCGATGCCTTCAAGACGACCATGAAGGAAGCCGGTGTCTCCGTTCGCAAACATTGGACCACACGCGAACTGCATCCAAACCTGACCGGCGCGGGATGGGAAGAGTTTCGAGAAATCTGGCACGCTGAGAAAGAAAAACCGGACGGTCTCCTCGTTTGTGACAACGTCTTGTTTGCCGACGTGGTTGTCGCAATCATGGAATTGGGAATTCGGATTCCCGATCAACTCCTGGTGGTGACTCATAGTGTCAAAGGATCGGGCATCCTCCATCCGTTTCCCGCCGTCCGTCTGGAATGCGATCCGGACCTCATTGCGCTCACGATGGGCGAGATGTTGGTCAAGCTGATGAAAAAAGAGACCGTTTCTGAACCCAAGATTTATTTGTCGTTTCGGTGGGCCGAGTCGTTGAAGGAGTCAGAGAAAATCGCGGCGCGCTGAATCTGACAAGCGGAGCAGTTGCTATGAACATCAAAACGCTCATTCCGGTCGGCAGAAAACGAAATTCCCTCTTGGGATGGCTTGCCGCGGCATACGGGGCAGCCATCGTTGGGAATTCCGGGATTCTCCTTGGTCTTGAGGAAAAGGAGAATGAAACCAACCTCTACAAGCAAGGTGATATGGAAACCAGTTGCGTGACCAACGGAGTCGCCCTTCCGGCGGGCTGGTTCATCCTGAACGGCAAGGCCGCCCTTTCCGCCGAAAAAGACACGGTGGAATCAGGAAAGCAATCCTTGAAAATCACCGTTTCCTACGAGAGCGACACGACCTGGGTCCGTTCGGATAGCATTCAGGTAAAACCAGGGGCATCCTACGAATTGAGCGCATCCACTTATGTTCATGCCTTGTCGCCCGCCGCGCCGTGGGCCGGTTTTCAGGTTTATGAGTCGGAGGGCGGTTGGAATCCGGGGGATGGCCGCTATCTTATTTTAAGCTCTGAGCAAGGGAAATGGGAGAGAAAAAAGGCCACATTCCTGACGCGGGCAGGAACCAAATGGCTCCGAATCGGGATTCTCGTGGGTGAAAAGAACGGGGGCAGCATCTGTGTGGACAATGTGGCGTTGCGCGAAGTGGAATGATGAGCGAGGCGAACATGAAAAGACCGCGAATTTGGCTGCAAGTTGCGATGTTCTTTGCCGTGATGAATCAACTTCAAGCTGACAGGATGCATGCGATTTCGCTGTCGCCCGGTGACGGCGCAATTTTGTTGTTGGGAACTCAAGGCGAATTGGAAGCGGTGACCAGGGATTATTTCCTGGGCGGGGACGGGAAAAAGGATCAACGAACAAAAGACGATCCCTACCGTTTTGAATCCATGCCCTTTGGGTTTTATCTCGGCGACCACACCGCCGTCGGCTATCGCGAACAGGCGGCCAGGATGGGATTGGATATTTGGGATTGGCACGGGCGATTGCTCGGAATCCTCAAGTCAGGCGGCGCCAACACCATCATCGTTCAGGGGGGCGGGTATCTCGAAAAAGAAGGCGAGTTTCCGGCAAAAACTTTCGCGGAATTTGCGGCCGCCCGCGGCTTCAAGGTCATTATCCAGCCCAACGACGCCTATTTTGGAGGGTCCCTTTATTCCAGTTGGAAAGCCGGCATGGAGAAGGCGGGATCGAATCCGTCGGACACGGGTCTGGATGCTTTCTTCCGCCGTTATTTGAAGCCGCGCCTGGAACAGCATCTGGCCGCGTATGGGGAGAACGCGCAGGTCTTTGCCTGGTCGCCGGTTGAAGAGCTTGGACCGGACCAGGAAAAATTTTTCACTCCGTACAAGAAACTTCTCCATGATCTGACGCCGGGGCAACTGCACTATCAATACGACAACAACCTGGAGACGCTGAAAACCAAGGAGCCGCCTTATCCCGATATCTTTGGTTTCGGCGGCTATTGCTGGTGGCATGGGGTTTGGGGCGACAATTATTGTCTTTGGACGCCGCATTACAGCGCCCGCTGGCTCTATGGACGCATTCAACCTTACCCGGAGCGCGTCCACAAGTTGTTCAAAGGACAGGCCATCTGTGTGCTTCAGGGTCCCGCCTGGTTCACGCTGATCGGTCCGGAAGACGGCGCCAAACACGGCTGGAAACCCGAAAGTTCTTATGTTTGCCCAACCGCGCCCGGGGTCCGCTGGTATGAGAAACTCAAGCTTTATGGTGTCTATAACATGCACCTGCCTCCCGCGAACGCAGAGCGGCTGTCATGCTGGCTCGCCGTGTGCGCGGGTTTCAAGGGGACCCTCATCTGGGCCGGCGTTTGCAATCGCCCCGAAGACCTGACCCGGCTCCTTGAGGATGAGAACAGCAAAGCGGGCGACAATATCATGATGGGGATCATTCATACGGACCTGACCACCACTTCTCAATGGGAAGAGCTGGCTGGCGCCTGGAAACAGATGCGGAAACTGGAACGGCTGATTCTGGCTCTGGAACCCAGTTCGACGCCTTACGCCGCCTCGGACGATCCCAATATGTTCGTCAATTCGTTTCAGGATCGGGAGGGAAGGCGGTTTATTGTGGTGGTCAACGGTCTGATCGGCCAATGGGACAAGGACAGTCCCGATTGGCTCAATTATCCGCGCACAAAACTTTCGATCGGCATGGACGGCAATCTGATCCATTACAGGCCGTTGCGGGAGGCCAGGTCCTGCGCCTTGAAATTGAGCGAAGACGGCCAAGTGTTTGATATGCGAACGGTTTCCCCAAAGAAATACCCGGCCGCGCGGCGTTAATCTGATGCAACGATTGGTTCACACGCAACACGCATTCTGCCGCGCCTTCACGCTGGTGGAACTTCTGGTGGTGGTGGCCATCATCTCCATCTTGGCGGCGCTGCTCCTTCCGGCGCTCAAGGGCGCAAGAGAATCCGCCCGGGCGGTTCAGTGCGTGAATAATCTTCGTCAACTCATTTTGGTCCAACATCTGTACGCGGATGACAACGACGGTTTCCTGATGCCCGTCTGTCAGGGAGGAGGCGGACTTGGTGAAAACTGGTCATCCAAGATGGCTGCGCTCAGGCTGCTGGACGGAAAGAAATATGTCGTGGACACAACCAGCTATTATCTTGACGCCTATACCGGTCCGAAGGTGGTTCCGCCGTTGCTTTATTGTCCCTCGGACCCGTTTAAGGACCGGATGTTTGACGCCGGCAACGGCAACTGGCATGGATCAACCTTCTCCGAGTTCGTCAACTATCTTGGCTGGCCTGGCGGTGGTCCTTGGGGACCGGGTTCCGTGTATGATTTTTGGCCGAAGTTGACGGACGCCGAGAAATATCCGTGGTACGGCGAGCGATCCGACGGCAAAGGCGGGCGCTACATGTGGAACTATGAAGAGTACGACATGGTTTCTTACGCCCGCAATCATCATGGCGGCAGGAACGTGGGGTGGGGCGAAGGGCGCGTTGAATTTCTCCCGCCCAATCGGGCGCTGGTCGTGCCGCCTTGACGTCACGCCACCGGCATGATGGGCGTGCTGTTCCCGGAAAATCAACACCGGGACTTCCTGCTGGTCACATCGGCCCAACGCTCTCTTCGCGACGCTTCATGAATGAATCCTGTCAAGGGCTGTAAAATTTCATCCCGACTCAAAACAACATTGTCCAGAGGGGAAGTCCGGTGTTTTAAAAAAGTGAGTTTATCCCGCCTCGGTGGGATTAGGCCGAGGATGAACCCAGTGCGGCATAGCCGCAACCAATGGGATGGGGGATTAACCACAGAGATCGCAGAGGGCACAGAGGGAAGGATGGCAAACGCGGATTGCGGAATACGTGCTGCTCGTCAACCGCCCCACATGGGGTGCACTTTGCAGTCGAAAGGTCATTTTACCGCAAAGAACGCAGAGAACGCAGAGAGGAAAAAATCGTCAGGTTCTTTGTGTTCTTTGCGATCTTTGCGGTAAAAATCTCATCTTCGTAAATGGGATCATCATCCAACGCGACGAGAAGCAAGTCGTGGTTCAAATTGAATATGGAACAATCAATTATCCGTTGTTGGAAATCAAAACACCCGATTTACAAGTGCCGCGCCAAGCGGAAAAAGCGTTGGCCGTGCAAATACATCCGCTGCCAAGGTTCAAATATTTTCCATGTGGAATGACAATAAGTTCTGAAAAATGGTCGTTCGTTTTTTCGTCCGCGGAAAAATGAACTACGGTGGCTGGCGTGATGAGTGTCAATGGCGCGCGTCCCGACATCTGTCCCAGTTTCTTTCAGCCGCTGGCGGAAGAAAACATCGGGCGAGAGGCCGACAGCCACCGGGCACAGGGCTAATTCATGAAGACCGCGTGCTTGCTCTGGTCATTCCCGCTTGCGCGGGAATGATGGCATGCGAGAGGGATTTGTCATGTTCATGAATTGGCGCTGCACACGGCGCTGACCTTCCTGGTTGTGGCGGCGGGACTCCTGTTTCTGCCGCCTTATGGCGGGCTGATGACGCTGGCGCTGAGCGCAGAGAACGGCGGCTTCATGGCGCGCCGATTGTTACCGGTGGCGGTGCTCCTGCCGCTTCTGTTGGGTTGGTTGCGGTTGAAGGGGCAGGACGCCGGATGGTTTGGCACCGAGATGGGCGTGGTCATACTGGTGTGCGTGTTCATTGTTGTTTTCGGCGGTCTGATCTGGGGAACGGCGATCGCGATCAACCGCACAGACGGAGATCGCAGGCGCGCCGACGATGCGTTGCGCAAGAGCGAGATGCTGTTCCGCCAACTCTTCGAGGCGTTGCCCGACGCCATTCTGTTGGTCGAGGCCGATGGCCGGATTCTCCAGGCCAACAGTCAGGTCCACAAAATCTTCGGCTTTAAACCGGAAGAACTGTTGGGCCAACCCGTCGAGATATTGATCCCCGAACAGCATCGCACCGCGCATGTCCAACAGCGCGCCGCTTTTTCCGCGGCCCCGGAAAGGCGGCCCATGGGAAAGGAGCACGTGCTTTTGGCACGGCGCAAGGATGGCGTTGAATTCCCCGCCGAAATCGGTCTCAGTCCGGTGGCCTCGGGCGGCGCCGCGCTGACGCTCTGTGTGGCGCGCGACATCACCGAACGGAAGCAGGCGGAACTCAAGGTCGAGCGGCTTCTGCATCAGAACACGCTGCTCTTGGAATCCATCGGGGAGGGGATTTAGCGAGCCGGCCATTGTTGAAGACCCTGGGCGCCAGCGTTCAGCGCGGCGCCGACATTGTCCGGCAGGTCCTCTCCTTTGCACGCGGGATCGAGGGCAAACGCGCCGACGTCCAGATCAAACATCTGCTTGTCGAAATGGAGAAGTTGATCCGGGAAACCTTTCCCAAATCCATTGAGATTGCGCGCAACATTCCCGGCAATCTCTGGATATGGAGATGCCTTTCATGGACGGCGCTGCCGCCATTGCCGCGTTGCGGAAGCTGGATCCGGCGATCAAGATTATCGCGATGAGCGGACGGGTATCGAGCATCAAGGGACTTGTTTCGAGCGAGGACGTGGAATCGGACGCGCATGCCTTCCTGCAGAAACCGTTTTCAGCGGAGCAATTGCTCGCGATATTGGACAAGGTCATTGCCGCGCGTTGATCCTCGTGTCGGTGTCAGTCCACGTTTGGACGTACCTCCCGCGTCCGAGGAAGCGCGTCGCGCGCGCTGGCCGAGTTATTCACACTCGGGGCCGGAAAGCCAGCTTGTTGCTGGCTTTTCCCCTCATGTGAATAGCGT
>JACQHZ010000036.1 GCA_016198745.1 Verrucomicrobiota bacterium | reverse complement strand
TCCTTCATCCTTCATAATTCATCCTTCATCCTTCATAATTCATCCTTCATCCTTCATCCTTCATCCTTCATCCTTTCTCCAAGCCCGCCTCCTGGCCGAATCGTGATTTTTTTCCACGCCGCCTCGCCGTGATAACTGTTGGTGTCGTCGCCGATGGAAATTCCGGGCTTCGATCCTTTTGGCGCCGGCATGGGATTGAAGGTGATGAGCGGCGTGTCGTTTTCATTCACATAGACCTCCATCTTCGGGTTGTTTTTTCCAGGGATGGAAAGACGGATGGATTCGAGTTTGCCGCCGGGCGCCTTGACGGTTTGATAATGCGGCTCCTTCTCCTGATCGTAACAGCCAATGAGGCCGCTGGAGTAGAGATTGATGGTGTAGGCCAGAAGACCGTCCGTCCCCATCGCGAAAATCTGGATTCGCTCGATGCCTTCCCGCAACTCCACTTCGAATTCGATCCCCCAAGGCCCTTCGATTCCAAGGTCCGTTTCCATGAAGTAGGCGCGATTCTCGTCCTCGCTGACGGTCTTGATCACCAGCGCCCCGCCCTCGACGGCTTCCGTCCCTTCTTTGCCGGGGAATGCGATGAGTTTCCAATCGGGTGAACTGGGAATGTCTTTTCCAAGAAAGGTTGTGCCGCTTTTCGGAGCGGAAGCCCTGGAGGCATCCTTTGCGGCCACGGGCAGGACCTGGTTCAGGGCCGCCAGCAGATCGAGCCGGCTGAAATCAAGGTTGGTCGCCGGATCATGCACGCGCACGCCGGTTTTTTTGAAGACGGCCATCATCGCCTCCGCCAGGTTCGGGCCATCGGCTTTCCAGTTGTAGTTTCCCTTCTCGATCGCTTCGCGCAGGATCATCGAAGCGGCCGCCATGTAGGCGTTGGCGGAGGATGTGGCGTTGGCGGCGACCAGGATGTCCGTCCGCGCGCATCGGTCGAGATGGACCTCGTTGACGTCCGTCCGGGCGCCGCCGATTGCGAAACAATGCTCGGCGCACGCCGGCCAGGAAATGCCGTCGGTAAAGTTGTTGTTTCCGCAGGGCGCGCTCACCCAGATGCCGAGATCGCGCAGGGCCTTCAGCGGTTGGTCGATTTCGGTGGGCACGGGTTTCACATGGCGTTGATCGTCCAGCGGCGAAAGATTGACGGCGGTGATGTTGTACTTCTTGTGGTTGTCAACCACCCACTGGAGGGCGGCGCCCATGGTTTTGGCCTCATCCTTTCTCAAGTGGACGCCGGTCACACAGCGCACTTGCGCGACAAAATTGTTGTAAGCCAGGCCGCGCTTGTTTTCATGATAAAGCGAGGAGGGATAGCCCACCGTGGTGCCGTGGTAGCCGGGCGGCACCGGCGCACAATTCTCATCACGGCCAATGCTGTTCCACGTGGCGATGACCTTTTTGCCCCACGGAAGCGTCGCCTGCCATTCCGGAACTTTGAGGTCGCAGCCGTCATCCAAAATGGCGAGACACTGGCCCTTGCCCCAGGAGAGGACCTCTTCGTATTTTTTCCAGGCATCAAGCGCCCGCATCTGGCGGAATTCAGCGGCGTCATAGGGTTCCCGTTTCGCCGGGGTCGCAGCAGTGGAGACGATTGGCACCATCAGAAGAAGCAGATGGATCAGTGCTTTTGTTTTCACGAAACGAGGCGGCGGCTGGTCATTGCCATTGCAACGGCATCGCCGCGAAAGTGGCGGTGCGCGGCAGCGATTCGGCATGTCCGTCCAGCGCCACCGCGTTGACGAGGCCGCTGTGGACGAACCCCACATACCATGTGGGCCCGGAACCCCAGGCGGAGAGGACGTTGGGACTGCCGTAGCTTGAGCTTGGCAACATGTCAACCGCCATCACGATTCGTTCCGGACGGGGGTAGTCCCCGTCGTAGTGCAGGGGATAGGTGGCGTTGGAACTGCCATCGGCGTCGCGGATGCCGCCGAGACGGCCGTTGTACGAGTAGTTGGTGGCGTAGCCGCCGTAGCCATAGTTGCCGTCCGCCATGGGTGGCACCTTGAGCTCGAGCAGTTTCGGGCAGTAGAAGAGCTCCGCAGCATAGTAGGCGACACCCGAGAGGTTGCGGGATTTCGCATACGGACGCAGAGTGTCCTCCCACGTGTTGCCGCCAGTCATGCTGTCCACCCAGGGGCAGATGAGACCCCCGTTGTCCTCGGCGAACATTTGGTTGGCCAAGGGGATCTGGCGGAGCTGGCTCAGGCACTTGACGCGTTTGCCGGCGTCCTTCGCGCTCTTGAGTGCGGGCGACAGGAGCGCGGCCAGGAGGGAGATGATGGCGATGACGACCAGCAACTCTATTAAGGTGAATGCCGAATGCCGAATGCCGAATGCCGAATGTCTGTGACTCATGGTGGAATACTGATTAAGGGAAAAATCACCTTGGGAAGAGTGATTACTGATTACTGTTCACTGATGACTGGGCCGGTCCGAGGGTTTCGCCGGGCACGATTTGACTCGGAATTCTCACCACGCGTTCCAGTGGTACGTGTCCAGCCAGAAGCGTGGAGAGCATCCGGGTGGCTTCCCCGCCAACCAAAGCCGCGGGGACCGCGACCTGGTACAGTTCCGAGGGGCCGGGTGAAACGCCGAAGTAGATCAGCGACACATCCGCCGGAATATTGAACCCCAGCGATTTGAGAATATGGCCAACTTCCAGCGCCAGTTCGTAACCGTAGGCCAGGAAAACCGTCGCGGGCTCCGTCTCCACCAAATGCTTTTCCACGATTGCCCTGGCTTGGGCCGGACTGTAATAACTCAGCGTCTCAAAGTGGCAGCGCAGAGGACTGCGGCTGAGTTCGGGAATCCGCGACGACAGTAATCCCTCCAGCTTTTCGGGCAAAACCTCGCGCATGGCCACCATGCGGCGATGACCGCGCGCAATGATCTCATCCAGCAACCGCTCCATGACCAAGCGCGCCTCGCTGATCACCCCGTAAACCCGCGCGTCCTCGTACTCCATGTTCACCGAAACCACCGGCAGGCGGCTCGCCAACACATCCTTCAGCCAAAGCGCCGGTGTGGGACTCAAAACCAGCAGTCCCTCCACTGAACGTTGGCGCAGCATTTCCGCCATCGCCGCCGAAGGATTCGGGCTTTTTCGCACCGCGGCCGAACTCAGCAGTTCCGGCTGAAACCGGCTCTGCCCCACTTGATCGAAGATTCCCTTGAGCACGCTTGCGGCAAAGGTGCTCGTGAGATTGACCAGATCGTGATAAAAAATTCCGATGTGCCGCGCGCTCTTCAATGCGTCGCGCTCGCAAACAAAGGTACCCTGCCCCTGCACCCGCTGGACGTAACCGTCGAGTTCAAGGTCATTGAGGCAACGGCGGGCGGTGGTGGAAGAAACACCAAATTCGGCCCTCAGCATTGCTTCGGATGGCGTCGGTTGGCCTGGGACCAGATCCCCCCGCAGAATCCTCTCGCGAATCGCGCACTTCAGACGGGAATAAAGCGGCGTTTGCCGTCGCTCCATCAAGGGCTTCGCGGCATGGTTTCGGCGGGATGTCGCGCTTCCACGAATCGTCATGTTCAAACTTATAGCACTAAGCAGGCATGTCGTCAATCGCTTTTCTGAAAATATCTTGAAAAGGGATTGACAAGCAAATCATTTCATGTTAGTGCACTAAGGACCAAACAAGCAAGAAGTTTCCATTAAATCCACGATGCAAGCGTTCAAATTCACTCCTGCAGAATACGTGCCGTTTCGCGATCTGAAAGCCATTGAAAAAGTCCTTCGGATCAAGCGGAAGGATCTGGCCAAACATAAGAACTTCTGCGAACCGATTGTTGGGTTTCGGAAAGTTCCGCTGCGGATATCAAGCCCTTCTGGGAAAAGGAATATTGAAAACCCAACCGTCCGGCAAGGTGCGGAACGGTTTTAGCCAAGAAATCATGGAGATTTCCCTATGACCAAACGCGAACGTGTTATTTGTTCCAAGCCCTATGCTCGCATTCTCGCACCTTTTCTGTTTCTCCTTATGCCCATGTTCCTGCCTGCCGTTCCACCCGCCTCCAAGTCATCCGACAGTCCCCCGAACAGTCCCCAAAACCTGATCCAAAATGGATCGTTTGAAGTTTCCGGAGAACGGGGTTTGGGGCTTTCTTGGAACGTGCAGGGGTCCTGCCAGACTTCCCTCGACACCTCGGCATCACGGGATGGAAAGTTCAGCCAGAAGGTACGACGGACCGGCTCCGACGCGGCGACCCTCAACCAGACTTTTGCGGTGGCGCCTGGCAGCGACTATTTCGTCAGCGCATGGGTCAAATCGGACGAACGGGTCGTGGCGCGCATCGGCCAGCTTTCCATGTCCTATACCGGAAGGGGCCAGTGGCAAAAACTCGCGGGACTATTCCGCACGGCCATGGAGACCAATCTCACCCTCCAATTCCAGCTTGGGGGATTGACGCCGCATGACGGGGTCATGTGGGTGGACGACGTGGTTTTCAAAAAGGCCGGGCTTCCCCCCCTTCCGCCCCGCAATCTCCACGGCGCCACCGTTTTGATCGAAAGCGGAAAATCGTCCGCGTGGATCGTATATCCCGCCGGGATCGCCATCTATAAGACGCTGGCCGAAAAGACGCAGCAAGCGATCGCGCAATCCACCGGCGTGACTCTGCCGATGGTCACGGACGTGGAAGCGACGCAGGCGGACGCGCCGGTTTTGAAGGAGCCTTATCGAAGCGCCCACCTGATTTTGCTGGGAAGATTGGGGATCAACCGCGCGATGTGGACGGCCTACAACCGTTTTCTCGATGCCACCGATGGATATTATCCCGGCGGCGACGGCTACGTTGTGCGCACCGCCGCCAATGTTTTGCGCAACGGCAAAAATCACATCATCCTGGGCGGCAGCAATGAGAAAGGGGCCGAGCAGGCGGTGCAGAAGTTCATCCATCTCCTGCAAAAACAACAGCACGGCGCATCTTTCGGGCACGGAAAAAAGCAGAACTGGTTCACCGGCCTTTTCCAAAAACAACAGCCGTCGTCAGCCGCATCGTTCATCCTTCCCTGGTTGCTGGATGTGAAGTTGGAGGGGGATTGTCTGGCCGCTTTCCAAGCCAACGACAAGCTCTGGCGCGAGACGCCCAACAGTTCGCTCATCCCTCCCTTTGAGGCCGGTTATGGCACGGTCCGTCGCTGGTATCAGAACGCCATGGCCTATTACTGGTCGGGCTGGCCTTCCTTCCTGGAACGTTCCCGCCAGAACTTGGAAGTTGTCCTGAAGGATCGTGCCTACACCCATCAATACCCCCTCGAATTCTTCGTCCGCGTGTACGACATGCTCGACGACAGCGGATATTTCACCAAAGAGCAACTCGCGGCCGTGGACAGCCTGCTGCTCCAGAACTTTTGGGATTTTTCCTCAGCCGAGATCTCATGGATGACCACCTTTTCCCCGCCCTACGATGCAATTCACATCGCCAATCGCCATCAGATTTCGCCTTGGATGAGCGATCTGGTCCTGGCGGATTTCATTCACGATTATCTGAAGCCGGAGGGCGACCTGAAGGATGTCGTTGACTTTCGGCGCCTTGAAAAGAGCCGTTTTTTGGATCACGTGGTTCAGCGTCGCTGGGCGGTTTCGCAGCCCGGCGTGGGTGGGGGCGGGCACGAAGAGGAGATTGTTCACAGCTTCTTTCGTTATGCGCTGGATCGGGAGCGCTACGAATTTTTTGCAAGCGGCAATGCCAAACGGGCCGCCGACAACGCGCTGGCCAAAATCAACAACCTCACCGGCGCCTGCGCCCGTCCCGGAGACGGTTTCGACCATCAACTTATTTCAGGGATCATGGCATGCTATGACCAGGACGGGCGTTATCTTGCGATGCTAAAATCCCTTCCCACAAGCCTGCATGGCTCGGGCCCGTTCATGGGACGGTACGTCAATGGCGTGCGACGTTACACGCCCGGCGACGAAGTCAAGGAACAACCGGCGGAGCATTTGACCGGCGTGATTTTACCGCCCCTGATGCCTCACAACTATCGGAACCTGACGCAACTCAATGATCCGATGTTCCGCTCCTGCGCGTTGCGTCAGGAGGAGGTGATGGATCTGGTGGTGTTTCGTTCCGGTTTTTCCAGGGAGGATGATTATGTGGCTTTTTCCGGCGCGCGCGAGAGCGCCATCCCGCCCCAATTGTTTCTCAGCTTCAGCAGCCGGGGCGTGACCTGGTTCGGAAACAGTGGCGCGGACAAGTATTTCGACCAGAACACCGTGGATGTCCAGCGGATGGATCGGTGGCTGAACAACGAAAAACATTACGGCGGCGTAGCGCGACTCGATTGGCGGTCCAATCTCCAACGCGCCGGCGCGCTGGCGTCCACGCTCACGCCGTTCATGGACACGGACTGGCGGCGCGAGATTGTCTGGATCCGGCCCGGGCTCTATGTGGTTCGGGATGTGGTCACGGCGCTGGCGGATGGGCGCTGCACCGTGAACGTCAGTTGGCGACCCTCCAGCCAGCCCAAACCAGACGGCGCCGCGTGGGTTGTCGCCGAGGGGGGCGCGCAATTGCGAATCACGCCTCTGGGCGAGCCATGGCAGGTGGTCGCGGGGGAAGAGGAAAACCCGGCCTGGCGCAAAGTCAGTTGGAACCTCCGCCAGCGTATGACGGCGCACCTGGAACACGGCGAGTCCGTCGCCAGCGTCACGGTTCTTCAAGCGGAAAAAACGGGAACGAAACCGTTCTATGCTGCGCGTTTGGTTTCCTCGCAGGAAATCATCCTGACGCCCGGGTCGGGCAAGTCGGCGCCCATCCGCGTGATCTGGGGTCCTTCCCAGGCGGCGGGAGTGGAGACCGACGCGGCGGTCCTGGTGATGGAAGCGAATGAAATTCAACTCACGCATGCGACCCGGTTGAAAGTTGGCGGGGAAACGCTTTTTGAGGCAGATCATCCCGTTGGCGCACGGGTGGATTGGCGACAAGGCCGGGCGGTGGTGGACCTTGGAACGTCCGCGAAACCGGTAAAAATCAAACTCTGGAGCGGCCAAGGACGCGACTTGGTGGCGAAAGAGATCCAAGCGGGGCTTGATGCCTTTGAAATTCCACCGGCGGCAGGCGCCGTTGACGCCGGCAAATGTTTTTCGACGTCAGAATCGCCGGCGGCGCCGGCGCCTGCCAAGCCCATGGGGAGTGAGTCCGGGGGAATCATTCCCGATGGCTCATCCAACTGGCGCGAGGCCTGGCGATATCGCGGCCTTCTGCGTCCCGCCGAAATCAAAGGGGCTTCCCATCGGCCCGGTGGGATTGTGGACCTGGGCGCTGAATATGATTTGGCGGAGATCAGCATCCGTGACCGCAGCAACGATCAATTGGGCGCGCTGCCCGGTGAAATATGGACGGCGACGGATGCGGTCGTAAATGGCCAAAAGCAAACGCCCGCTTCGGACAGCCCCCTGTGGCGCAAAGTGGAAGAGAAGCGGGAGTGGCGCCGCAGCTTATCAACGGGCAATTACGGGAAGGCGGTGCCGCTGGTGGAAGGGTATCAGGCGATCAAGCTTCAAGGAGTCAAGGCGCGTTACATCCGCGGCGAGGGCGTGGGCTATCCGGGCATCCGTTTTTATTGCAACGACCGGCCGGCGGCGCGCGAGCCTTTATGCCTGGAATGTACGGACCTGAATGGCGACGGCAAGTCCGAGGTTTTCATCAAGTCGGACATCTGGCCCGCCTACCGTTGGATGCGCGAGGAGGATGGAAGCATTGCGGTGGTTACGGCCGAGGGAAAGGAGGTGTTCCAGTTCGACGTGCCCACCAACCTGCAATCGGCGCAGGCGCTCGATTGGGATGGTTCGGGCAAAAAACATATCATCGTTGCCAGCGCCGATGCCATGATCCGCATCTTTGATCCAACGGGCAAGATCGCGAAGGAATGGAACCTTTACGCGTTGCACCAGGAATTCAACAAGAAGTTCGGCCGGCCCAATACAAGACATCCCGCCGGCGGCTATACCGAACCCTGTTCCCTGGGCCTCTGGCGAAAATCGCCCAACGAATCCGCCAAAATGGTGATCGGTCGCTATGGAAGCTTCAGTTTTTTGAACGGACGCGGGGAATTGGAGGGCGTGATGCCGGGCGGCGGTTACTGGCTGCCCGGCATGCTGCCGCACGGGGTGGATTTCAATGGCGACGGCGTGGAAGAAACCCTCTGCCTTGGGTATCATGTGTTGATGCACCTCGATGGGAATGAGAAACCCACCGTGAAAGAGCCGGGCGGCGATTTATTTTACCCAACGGTTTACCAAAACTCCCACATCAATCTCCCTGACGGCGATTCACGGCCGGGACTTGGAGGCGCCCCCATCCTGGTCTTCGGGACGCTGCCGTGGGGCGACGGAAAACCGCGTTACGTGCTGATTGTGCGCGAAAACTTTCTCAGCATTTACGACGCAAAGGAAAGGAAGTGGGCGTTCACCTGGGTCCCCGTGGTGCCCATGACCGCCGCCGCCGTCACGATCTCGGGAACGGATTCACTTCAGGTTCTGTGCGCGACGCGGGACGGCCTGCTCTGGGAATTGAACTGGAAGAAAAATCTGGAGAAGCTGGCACGGTTTGACTCCCGCGCATTTCCCGATGCCATCCGGCGAATCGCCGCCGCGCCGGGGCAGGCGCTTCTTTCGGGAAAAGACGGCCTTTATCTTGCCCCTGATTTGAAAAGGATTGAACGGATCGCAAAAGGCGGATTCCGCGATGCCCGATGGTTGCCGAAAAACAGCGCGTCCATATCGAGTGTGGTTGCCGCAACCGAACATGGGGAAATCGTCCGTCTCGACTCAACCGCCGGCAGTAACTAGCTCCACTTGTTGCCAGATTCGGCGGACATGAGTTTTCACGTCTCTCATCTGTCCAGGGCAAGGACTTTT
>JACQHZ010000519.1 GCA_016198745.1 Verrucomicrobiota bacterium | reverse complement strand
CGACGCACAGGCAGGCGCGGGCAGGCAACCGCTGAACCTTTGAACCCGGAACCGTGAACCTGAGTAATTACACAATTACTTCATTGCGCGGATTTCATCCATCGTCCAGGGCGGAATGGCGCCGTGGCGGGAAGCGACCAGCGCGCCCAGCCGGTTGGCAAAGTCCGCAACCTTCACGGGTGGCCAGCCCTGCTCCAGTCCGTGCAGCAACGCGGCGGCAAACGCATCGCCCGCGCCGACCGTGTCGGCCACTTTCACCCGATAACCAGGCGATTCGATGTATTCATTATCCCGCCAGAGCGCGCAACCGTTCGCGCCACGCGTCACGCAAACGCCGCGCCAGCCAAAACGCCGCGCATAGGTCGGGCAGAACTCCGCCAGCGGCAGGGGCGGCTCGCCGTCCATTTCCAACACCCTGGCCACCTCCTCCTCGTTGATCTTGAGGATGGAAGTCTCGGCGAACAATTCCTTCACGAGCGCGGGCGTGTGGCTGTCCTTGCGAAGGTTGATGTCGTAAAAAACGCGCGCCCGCGGGTTGGCGGCGATGACGCGCCGCGTGAGTTCGCGCACGCGCGGGTTCATTTGCTCCAGCGTGCCGAAGTAAATCCAACGCGGCTGGCCAGCCTGCAAGGCCGCGAGGTCCTGCGCGGATAACGACGGGAAATCGTAGGCGGCGGGCCGGTTGATCGTGAAGCTCGGTTGTCCGTCCTTCAGAAACACCCGCACAGTGCCCGTCGGGGCTTCATTCGCCACCCGGACGTGGCGCGTGTCCAGGCCCAGTTCGCGGATTCGCCGCAACGCGGCCGCGCCGAGTTCGTCTTGGCCGACCGCGCTGATGAACCAGACGCGGTGGCCGAGCCGCGCCGCGTGCGCTGAAAAGTTGAACGGCGCGCCGCCGATGTGCTGGGCATCATCGAAGATGTCCCACAACACCGCCCCGATGCTGAGGATGCTCATGTCAATATTCAACCTCCTGGGCCGCGGCCACCATTGCCAGCACGTTCACCACGGGGATGTCCGGCGTCACGGCATGTGTTGGGGCGAGGATGCAACCGCCTTCGCGCGCGAGCGTTCTGCGGACTTCACGGGTTTTCGCCCGCGTTTCTTCCGCCGACGCGTACGGGAGAAACTGCTGGGTGCTGATGCCGCCGTAGAAAACGATCCGCCGGCCATAAAGCCGTTTCATTTCGGCGAGGTTGTAAATTTCGGGTTGAACCGTGTTGTAGATGTCCAACCCCAGGTCCACCAGCTCGCCAAAGATCTCCCGAAGGTCGCCGCAACTGTGCAAACAAACGCGCTTGCCCTTGCGCTTGATCTTGTCAAACATCCGCGCGAAAGCCGGTTTGATGATGATTTCCTCGATTGGTCTTCGCGCCATTCCGGACTACTGTGCCTCATACAATTGGATGAAGGCAAGCTGTCCGTTGCGGCCGTCCCAGGGATTGTTCCGGGCCGTTACGCGGACCGCTTTGAACCGTCGCGGCGCGAAGGAATGAACGCGCAGGCCCTCCTCTTCGGGAATGTGCCCCGTCCGATCGGCCACTTTTTCCCACGTCTTCCCGTCGGCGGATACTTCCACCGTGTAGTCAATCAGCGCCGGCGGGAAATCGTTGGAGTAACATTCCCGGCGGTACATTCCGATCACGACGACGCCGCACAACGAACGCTCGACCGGCAGTTCGACGACCACCTCGGCGTTGGCATGGGCGCATTCGATCCCGCAGTTGTTGTCCCATACGACGTGAGCGACGTCGCCCTCGTAGTCTTCGCCCCAAGTGTCACTTTCCAGGAACGGAGACGGCGTTGAAACGCGGAGCCCATCCCGGGTGACATACAATCGTTTCGATTCGATGACGCCATCGGACAGATCAATCGGTTTTCCGGGCAGGGCCGGTTCCGCCAACAATGAAACGGGCCGGAGCCGTTTTTTCTTGTCAACGGTCAGGTCTTCCGCGTCGCCTGCCACCGGTTCGAATCCAGTCACGGCCAGCAGCAGCGGACAGACGCCGGTCTTGAGCTGCGGGGAGGCGAACAGGATGGTGCGGATCGGGCTGTGTGGTTTGGGGTTGATCCATTCCGTCGCATACAGGACCGCGGTTTGACCGCTGCGGGTTGGTCCGCGCCAAGCCAGGTTGGCGCGGGCCAGGGCAAGACCGGTGGGCGAATAGTTCCAGCGGGTGTTTTTGCCGTCCCAATTGGCCGCGTTGGTCGCGTACTTGATCTCAAACGGATCGTACGTGCCGTCCTCATAGACGATGAAATAGTAGCCGCACAGCTCCTCCTTCTTCATGTAATTCCAGCCGGCGCGGCGGGACAGGGCGTGCAGGAAAGACAGACTGGCGGCCTTCCTGCCGACGGGGATTTCCACCCGGGCCGGCAACTGGCGATCCAGCGCTCCTCGGTTTTCCACCATGACCACGCTCAGGCCGCGGTTCTTTTCTTCGTCCAAGAGGGTGAACGGGACCCCGGCCAGCGTCCGGCGTCCGGGTTGTAAAGACCGAAGATCGCATTCGCCGCCGAGGTCCACCCAACCTTTGCCGTCGCACGGCGCGTCATCCTGCCGACTGCGGTTTGCGACTTTTCCGAGGTCAACGGAGAAATTGCGACGGTCCGCCTGTCGGCTCGGCGGGACCTTGTTGGCGGCGCACTCATCCCACGTTGGAATTGCCGCCACCGCCAGTTCCAGAAACCGATCCGCACCCGCCTGCGCCGCGGACGTCGCGGCAGGCAGGTCGGCGCCGCCGCCCTTCGACTGTTGGGGGGACCAGCACAGTTGCGCCGTGGCCACGATCTGGGCAATATCGGTCGCGCCGTCGGACTGATCGAGAAAAAAACCGCTGTAATGGCCGGGGAATCCGCGCTTCTCCACAAACGCGGGGGTGTTGCCCCAAAGCAGGATTGCGATCCCGTTTCGGACGAGCGCGTCATGGTATGCGTCGTGCCAGAGAAAAGCGACCATCTGTTTTTTCACGTCCGGGGGCAGAAGGTCCGGAATCCGGCTCCAATCGTTGGCCGCGTCGTCCGGATGGCTGATGCCTTTGTATCCAAGGATGCTGTCGCTCATCAGGAGTTTTCGGCCGCGTTGGCGGAGGTGTTCCTGGATTTTCTTCAACGTCTCCACCCACAGTTCGTGGCCGCTCAGGTTCCGCGCCCGGCAGCGCGGACAGACATTCCACCGCGCGCCGCTGCTTGCCACGTACATCTCGTCCGTACGGACGTTGAGGATATCCGCGTTGGTTGCGTCCATCATGGCGTCCAGTTGCTTGAAGTAGGACTCCCATACGCCGGGATGGGACGGACACGGATTGCGTCGGGCAAGGCCGATCTCCGAGAGCGATTCTCCAGCGGTTCGCTCGGTAAACTCCTCGGGGTTAGCCTCCCAGGCCGTATTGAATCCGACGAGGGGGGCAAGCTTGACGCAATATTTCTCCGCGAACGCAAGGTCTTCCCGGGTCGGCGCGCGGGTGACCTCATAGTAATTAAGCTTGAACCGGGCCAAAGCGCGCGTGAGACCACGGCTGATCGGCAGGGCGCCGGAGACGTACCGGATCGGCGTGGCGGGCCAGTCGCGGATTTTCAGGAAAGGAACCTCCCAACCGCCTTTGCCATCGGGTTTGACCAGTTGCACGAGACTTTGCGTCCCGTAAAACGCGCCGACCGGATCCGTGCCGGTGATGACGATGCCGTCGCGACCGACCTCCAGAAGGTATCCTTCCGGTTTCTCCGTCGCGGACGACTGCGCGCGCAATTGAATCGTTCCGCCGGCGCCGCGGCCGTCCATTGCCAGCTTCAGGCCAGTCCGGGCCAAGAGCGCCTCCTGGAGCGTCTCGGCGGTCAGGCGAACGCGAGCGTCCGAGGCCGTGGGGATGACGATCTTTGCATTCGACCCGAGCGAGAAGGCGCCGGCTTTCTTGGTCATCCGGTCGTCCAGTTTCAAAACGACATCTCGGATCTCGATATCCCCCGTGTGGGCGACATGCAGTTCGGGCGGGCCGACGAATTGGCCGCGTTTGACGGCGTGTTGCAAGCGATACTCGCGGAAGTTGGCGGACGGCTCGACCCCAACCGTCAGGGTTTCAAGCGGTTCTTTGTCGCCGCTGACCTGCCATCGGAAACAGGCGCTGCTTTCTTTCTTGATCGTGTCTCGCAGCCGGGCCCGGACGCTGAACAAAAAGACGCCGTCGTAAGGCGCCGCCTGGTATCCGCCTCGGCCGCCAAAGCTGAAATTGGCCCAATAAACTTTTGCGCTTTCCGGCTCCCAATGGAACAAGGCGGCTGGTTCGCCTTCGGCGATAATCCGACGAATGGACCCTTTGCCCCCCGTGACCTTCCAGTCCGGCAAATCGTCTCCGCCGACGGGGGCGGCCAGCGGGTTGGCGAGCAAATTACGGGAATCGAAGATCAAATCGCCCACGGAAAGCAGATCGGTGTCAAACGCCTCGGCCACGCGGGTCCAACTGCTTTGGATTTTTTCTTTCTTCGAGAGATCGGTGCGGATGCATTTCAGTTTCCACACGTCGCCCCTGCCCGGTGGAGTCGCCAGGCTCATCGTCGCGTACGGGATTTTCACCTCGGCGGTCCAGCCCCACGGTTGTTTGCGGACGGCGACCTCCCAGTCGGTCTCCGGCGTCCAGGCGGTGTTTCTCTTGATCCCCTCGATGTCATCGTAGCGGGCGCCGACGGGGTTGAAGGCGAAATGGAACCAGACCTCGTTGTCGCGGCGCGGGCACAGGAACAGTTCGATCGCATCCATCGTCCAGGCGACATCGCTGTCGCGGGGGCCGGACGTGGCCATGACCTCGTCATCCTCGCAGGCGGCCGCCAGATAGAGGGCCTCGGTTCCGAAACGGGCCCAGACCACCGTTTGTTTTTCGGCGAAATGATCGCGGCCCACGACTCGGAATGCGCCGAGGGACGGAGCGTCCTTCCAGCAGTCATCGTCCAAAACCCCGTCCAATTTCGGCGCCCGTTGGACCGGACCGGCGACCGCCTCGTACGTTTCCTTCTGCTGTTTCCGCAAGAAGATGGGCTGGTTTTCCTCGCACCGGCCGCCCGCGGCGGCAAACATCACCACCAGAAACCAAGCCGTCAGAATCCTTCCATCAGGTTTCATTTGGTGATTCATTTTATGTTCGACATCAATTTGTTGGCACGCGGGCGACGCCAAGCGACAAGGGTGTTCGCCTCATTTAAACCGGTAGGTCTGCCATTCCCGTCCAACCGCCGGTCCGTCCGTGTAATGCATCTTGCCGGGTTCATGCTCGACTTGCCAAACGAACGTGTACGCCGTGTTGGGGTTCGCGATACAGTTGGGAAATTTTTTCGTCGAATTAAGCGCCTGCGCCAAATTTTTGACGGTGTGCGGCTTGGGTTTGCGCTGGAACTGCTGCGATAGATATTGCAGCCGACACGCGGTGTAGGCGTTCGGCGCGTGGACGTAGCCGGCGGCTTCCATCTTTGCCCGAAGCGCGGGAACGATGACGTGGTTCGACAGCGCCCAGACGCCGTGCACGGGTTTGGCTTCCGCGATGCCGATGGGACAACATTGCAAAAGTTTCGCCTGTCCGTTTTTGTCCGCGAGCAGGTAGTTGACCCCGTTACGCAATGGCCACGCGCGCACCAGTTGCTCGGCTTCGTTCACGGCAGCGCAGGCGGCCAACAGTTCACGCTGCAGGAAATCGCTTGAGAGTCGGTCCAGACGGTTGGGAATTTTCAAATCGTTGGCCGCCAGCGAGGACTGGGCGACAATCAACCCGGCCTCGTTGAACCCGTGCGCCGCCCACGCGCTTCCAATCCACCACGCCGTGGCGAAACGATACTGGCCTTTCGGACGAAACTCCGCCATCTGGTACGTCGAAACGGGATCATCCAACGTATTGCCGACCACGAGTCCGATCTTGGGATCACGAAAGCCGAGGATCGAACACGCGCGCTCGTGCCGGCCCCGGATTCCCCAAACCCGAAAATTCATGGCGAAGAGTTCTTCTTCGGGAATGTTGGCAGTTCTTGCGGTGGCCACGATTTGTTCCACCAGATGCGGGCAGCGCTTTCGCAACTGACGGTAGAACCGATTAAACCAATCACGATAATAGGATGGTTTGTCCAAGGGATGAAGTCGTCCCCACTGCGCCACGTGCCGTTGCAGCATCTGCCCGCCCCACTGCGCGATCTGCCGGCCAATGCGCGCGGGGCTTCCCTCGAAAACAGGAATGGAAACCGACGGCGGTTTTCTCATCCGTTTCCTTCCATGAAAATCAATGATCATATCGTCGTGGGTGAGACCTGCGGGTCGAGGGCCTCGTCGGTGCTCCGGTCCACAGGAAGCGACCGGTTGACTGCGATCCATCGCGCGATTTGCTCCGCCTCGATGCGGGCGCGGGGTTGAAACTCATCGCTGCGCGCGTAGGCAATGAGGACCTCGAGCAACCCGGCGGTGGCCGGATCGCGCCGGTCAATCCGCATGCTGGCCACAAGCAATCGCCCGCGCGCGACCTTGATTTCGAACAGATTGGCCTGTTTGTAAATCAGCTTGAAAGAGCTGACCACATCGAAAATCGGCGCAAAGTCCGTGGGCAGTTCATTGAACACGATGGCGTACCCGCCTTCCAGCATCGAGTAAAACTGCCAGTCGAAATACCCATCGTGCGGGAACCGGCGGGGATTGTGTGGATACGGCTCGCTCACCGTCCCCTCATCCAGCGGGGCGCCGGATTCCCAGCCGTATTCGACTCCGCGAAGCGCCTCATGCGCGTTGAAGAGCGCGTCGGGCGCGAATTCCTTGCAACGGGACGCGCATCGTTTCAAAAATTCAATCTTCGGATCGTCCAGCCACTCTTCGTTGCCCGTGCAATAAATAACCACCGACGGATGCGAGCGGCATGTTTTTAGAATCTCAACCCATTCCGTTTCCGTGAATTGGCTGGCCGGCTCGACCTGGACCATCATTCCGAGTTCATCGGCGGCTTGCAGGTATTCCTCGGGCGGGAAATGTCCCATCGGCATTTCAACCGGCTTGTACTCAGGGTTGAATCGTGCCGCCGACCAGCCGGGGGTGACCCGCAAACGCGGCAAGTGATCGTCCCAGTAACCGGGCACAGGCATGGTGGCGGCAAATTCCTGAGCGGGTGGCAATTCGCTCCCGGGAGTGACGACCGCGTCAGGACGGTAGGCAAAGTCCCAGTCTCCATCCAGATTCATTGTGATCTTCAGCTTATCCGGCATAGAAAGTCCGACTCATTGGGCTTGGAAATCAGGAGACAAAATCGTCGTGCGGCGGGGTGATGGGAAGAATCGTCATCTGGGAGAACTGCGCCGCTCCATCGGCGACAAACACGCCGATATGCCCCGACCGGCGGCTCATGGTGGCCTGAACGATCATGAGCCGGTCGTTCAGGCTTACCTCGATGTAGGGACCGCTGGCCACCACGCGCAGACGAATGGATTGGCCCGGCCGACCCGCCTCGGCGGCGCCATGGTAATCGAAGTGATTGGTCATCAGTTTGGCGCTGCCCCGCCAGCGCAGGCCGCCGGGGTTGTGCGCAAAGGCGATGTGCCGGACAAGCGAAACTTCCGCGTAAGCCGGATGGCACACGGCCGCGGTGTGGAGGTCGGCGGTTGAATCGGAACGCCATGCGAGGCCGAACTCGCGCGCGCCGCGCGGTTCAATCGTGATTTCCGCGATGAAATCGGCGTGGATTTCCGGCAACAGCCGGAACGCATAACCGCAATCGGCCATCCCCCGCAACGCTTGTCCTTCGGCGCTCCATTCGCCCCAGCTTCCCAATTTTGACTTCAAAAAATCGCCGGGCCGCGGCCGAAGTGCGGTTCCCTTGGCGCGTTGCGCCCATCCGGAAAATGATTTCAAATAAATCTCATCGCCTTCGCCCGCCGCCACTTCCCGCGGCGCAACAATCACCCGCCCCCCTTGAACCCCGGGCGCCCAATCAGCTTCGCCGTGCTGCAGCCAGCTCATCAGATAAGTTTTGCCGCGCCACTGGACCGGGCGATACGCATAGTTGCCGTCGCCGATCAGGCGGTCATGCGCGGGCCGGCGCCACGGTCCTTCGAGGCGGTCGGCCACGCGATAACAATTGAGGAGCTGGCTTCCCGGCAGACCGTTCAGGTAGTATTTCCCGTTGAACTTGAAAAGACAGGGCACCTCGAAATCGTAACTCAACCGCAGCCGATAAAGCGGCGGCTTCACTTCCCAACGGCGGCCGTCGGTGGACGTGAAATATCCGGCGCACCCGCAGAAGTTCAAAGGTCCATCGTTGGCGCCTGCGGCGACAATCGCGTGCATCACGCCATCCTCGACCAGAATATGCGGATCGCGCCATTGAATGCGCGCATCCTTTGTGTTCGCCGCCACGTACCAGCGTGGGTCCGGCTCGGCGACGGGATTCCTCGCATACTTCTTCCAGTGAATGAGGTCTTGCGAAGTGGCCAGACAGGTGCGCTCGACGCGACCGTGCTCGGAAAGTTTCTTGCCGGTGTACAGCATGAAGAATCTCCCATGGCGCCGAAAAATCCCCATCGTCCAGATTTGGTCGTCGTCGAACTCTCCCGGATCGCCCACGCGCAACGCAACCGGCAGTTCCGTCCAGGTTAGCCCGTCGTCGGACACGAGATGCGCCACGAGATCATGATTGGGCAGACACAGATGGAATAGATGAAGACGGTTCTTGTGGACGACAAGTTCAAAATCGCCGAGGATGCTGTTGGGATGGCCGGGATGTCGATACATAGATTCTCAGTAACTACTCAGGTTCAGGGTTCCGTGGTTCACGGTTCACGGTTGGCAATCCCCGCTTCCGTGAAGACGGGCGCAGCTTCGATTGGTTGAATCTCTCCCCTGGATTTGTAGGGCAATTGCTCCGGTTGCCACCCGCACAAACTCCCGTCGTCGCAGGGGGTGTTTTGGACATTTCTGCGTTTTGGATTTTGATCATTGTTTCGTCCCGCCACGGCGGGAGATATTCGTCCGCCTGCCAATCTGCCTGCCTGGGGATTGGCAGACAGGCGGGCAGGGATTTCGGATTTTGGCGCGCCGTAAGCGCCAACATGTTGGTTTAAGCGGTTTGATAAGCGCCTAATGCGTCAGCCCGCTCACATAGAGGTTATACTGATAGCCGATGTCCCCATCAAACGCATCCCAGACGTCCTCCGACCTGTGATCCAACTGGCCGATCCAAGCACCGTAATTGGCCATCAACCCCCTGCTCACGAGCTGGCTGGGGTCCGAAACCCATCGCACGTGGCCGTCCGTATAGGCCACATTGTAACCCACCTGATGATGATAAAACCCCTGGGCCAACACCTGCCAACCCAGGTCATAATAGAAGGTATCCGCAATCAGCGCCAAAACGTTGTGCGGTCCCCCGCAGGTACTGGACGTGCACGGCGGCTGGTCGATGCGATTGTAACAAGGATCAAACGTGTTTAAAGCCGGGCCGTGCGCCGGACGATTGCCAGCCCAGCACCAACGGCTGCCGCGATAAAAGTAGGAACTCAGCGTGTCCTGACCGGAATCAATCAGCTTGCGAAAACCAGCTTGATTATCGCCGACGCCATAAATTTGCAGCCACTCCTGGTAACGGCTGTATTTCATTCCGTAATTTATCCCCGTCAGTTCGGTGAGACAAAAGAGAGGCCCCGCCGAGGGGATGTAACCGTAATAGACCAGAAGCCCGAATGCATGCGGCTTGGTGCATCCGCCAATGCCGCCCAACGCGTTCATCCAGCTCCAGTGCGAAGTCCCCGTGCCCACGCCTCCATCGGGAAGATAGCCGTTGTAATCGCCCGCGTAGATATGAACGGCCGTGATCAATTGTTTCATGTTGTTCAGGCAGGCCACCCGCCGGCCGCTTTCCCGCGCATTCTTGAGCGCGGGCATGAGCAGCGCGGCCAGAATCGAGATGATGGCCACCACCACCAACAATTCAATGAGGGTAAAACCATTGTGAAAGGCTGAAGGCTGAAGGGCGAATGCCGACCTGTCCGCCGTAGCCTTGGCGAAGGGGGAATGCCGAACTGTCCGCCGCGGTCCCGCTAAACGTGGAATGCCGAGTGCCGATTGCCGAAGGTCGATTTGCGCGCATCATCTGAAGACAAATTGCAACAATCCTGCCGGGATGACAACCATCGGCTTATGGTAATATTTCATTACCAAACACACCAGACAAGAAAGCGACCGTCCTCTCAATTCCGGGCCGCCAGGGAATCTCCATTTTGAAACTGCGGCATGATCTGAATGGCGCGATTGGCGAGGGTTCCGGTGTTTGCGAGCCGCGCCACCATGCGGGCAAGGCGGGCGGCGTAGGCGTTCCAATCGAACCGATAGCGCGCAACGGACGGAGTCAGATAGGCCATGAACATCTGGTCGTCGCAGGAAATGAGGGAAACATCCCGCGGGATGCGGATGCCGTCGTTCATGAGTTGCGTCATCACGCTCAACACATGGATCGCGTGTGAAACAGCCATTCCCGTGGGTGCATTTCGCGTGCGAAACAACCGGTGAAGGGCGGAACGAGTGTCGGCCGGAGTTCCATCATGATACCAGACCAGGGGCGTCGCGCCGTCGCGGCGAATCGTTTGAGCCACTTCCAGGAACCCCGATGCGCGCGCCAAATCACCTGCCAAACCCGTTTGATGTGCCAACAACGCAATCTGCCGATGCCCCTTGCTTAACAACACCCCGGCGGCATGACGTCCAACGGCGCCGTAGTCAAAGTCGATGGAGGGAAATTGGATTCCCCTATGGCATGTTCCCAGCACGATTGCCCGAATCCGCCGCTCGGCGAACCATTTTTGCACACCGGCGCTGGCCCGATGCAACACCCAGCAATCCGTTTTGATTTGATCCGCAAACTCCTCCAGGATTCCGGTCGGATTTTGACGTTTCAGGCGCGGATCGGCTCTGACCTCCAGACCAAAACCGGCGTTGTGCAAGTGCCGGCGCAGTTCATCGATGGTGAAGATGGTGGAGTGATAAAGTCCGTGCATGGGTTCCGAGGTCAGAAAACCAATCACCTTCCGCCCGGTCAACCCGCGAACCTTTCTGTTTGTTACGGGGATTCTTTTGCGGCGATTTTGGGAAAATCGGAGCGCGCCTTCGTACCGAAACATGTCCAGCGCGGCGCGCAACGTGGGGCGGCTGACCTGCAGGCCGTCGCAAAGCGCGCGTTCGGACGGAAGGCCATCCGCCCATTCGGGCTCATCGAGGTTGTGGCGCAAAATGTCCGTCACCTGATTCGCCAACGATGAACGTTTCGGAATTTCAATCATGCCCGCCATCCATCGTAACATCGTCCGAGGGATTGCGCCAGCGTCAGCACGCGATGCGCGTAATGATTTTTCACTCGGCGGGCGTCAGGCGCACCACACAGGCATCTCCACTTTGAACTCAACGGGATGCTCCGCTCCCTTGGAAGGCAGCAATTGTGACGCGAAAAATCCAAATAAAACGCCGGTCACGAGCGCCCACCCCCTGCTCACACGATGAATGTTCACGCCGCCCCACTATCCGACGCTTGATGCTTCGACCGCAAGAACCATTCTTCGAACGTTCCGGGGACAGTCCAAAAGGGCGCCAAGATTTTATGAAAATTCATGGTTGACATTCCGGGCAAGGTTGCCTACAGGTATAGGCAATCAATTGGAATGACGGCAACCACCACTACTTTGATCGGCCGGCGGGCGGGCGTTTCTCACGCCACGGTCTGTGATGTGCTCAACGGGCGCTGGCAGGCAAAACGGATCTCCCAAGCCACTTGCGCGCGCGTGCGGACGATTGCGCGGAAGCTGAATTATCGTCCCAATCGTGTTGCCCGGAGCCTTTTGACGGGACGAACGCATACGGTGGCGTTGGTGATCCCCTCGATCTCGCGTTCTTTCTTTCCAAGCATTGTGTTGGGCGTGGAGACCGAGGCGAAGCAACATGGGTATCACGTGCTGTTGAGTCATGTGATCGCGGGCTTGGAGGATGAGGTGCCGGAAATCGAAGCGTTGTTGGAACGGCGCGTGGACGGTCTCATCATCGTGCCGCGCCACGGCGCGCACAACCGCGAGAATTACCGCCAACTGTTGAAGGAGGGTTTTCCGCTGGTTTTCGTGAACGATTGGTTCGAGGACGTGCCCGTCTCAGCGGTCGTGGGCGACGATTTCAACGGCGCGCGCCAGGCAACTGAACATCTTATTGCACTGGGGCACCGGCGCATCGCCTTTTTGGCCGGCAATCCCGGTCCCACGGTGTCCCAGTGGAGAACCGACGGCTATCACCGCGCGTTAAAGGAGCATGGCCTTGCCGCGCCGAAAAACTACATCCAGGGATTTGCCTACACGGTGGCGCACGGCTATGCCGGCATGCAACGGCTGCTGAAATTGTCAGAACCGCCCACTGCGGTCCTGGGCGGCAACGATGCGGCGGCCTTGGGCGGCATCAAGGCCGCGCTGGAGGCGGGTCTGCGCGTTCCCGAAGACATCGCGTTTGTCGGCTACGGCGATGATTTGGAAGAAGTCTGGTTTCAGAAAATCCCGCTGACGACGATGCGGCTGGACGCGACGGAGATGGGGCGCCGGGCGATGGCACTGTTGGTCGAGGAAATGGGCGGGCCGCCGGCCTGCGGGCGCGACGCACAAGCAGGCGCAGACCGGCGTAAAAAGAAAACGATGGAAAAATTGTCCGCCAAACTCGTCGTGCGCGAGTCATGCGGGGCGAAGGTAACTACTCAGGTTCACGGTTCAGCGGTTGGAAAGACATGAAGATTAAGCGTTTTGAAGATATTGAGGCGTGGTCCTGCCACGGCGGGAGCGCGCGAATTGACCCGCAAGGTCTATCACCCGACCAAGAAACCAAGCTTTGAGAAAGATTATGGACTGAATGTTTACGAACAAGCCAGGCGCACTCTTGTTACCGTTCGTGGATTCATCAACTACCTCACGAAATACGAAATGCCCGTGAAAAAATAACCGTGAACCGTGAACCGTGAACCTGCCAACCTGAGTAGTTACCCCAAAAGGAGTAAATCATGAAGATCCCTTGCGTCATGTTGGTTGCGGCGCTGTTGTCGGCGGCGGCGCCGGTCGAAGCAGAAGTGCTGTTTCAAGCGAAATGGGATGGCAAGACGGGGAACAACGGGCTGGATGCCGACAAAGCGGCAGGCAGCGCGACGGTCCTGGTTGCCAACGGCGTGTCGCTCGCGGCCGGCGCGGCGGGGACGGGAGCGTTCTTCCCCAGCAACACGAGCGCCAAAGTCTCGTTGCAGTTCGATGCGACCGGCAACATTCGCAATGATCGGGGCACGATTGAGTTCTGGTACAAACCGGCTTACGACGCGACCGCGCTCGCAGACGCAAACTTTCGCTTGTTGAACGTGAGGAACACCGACAAGTCGGCCGAGCGGTTCATCGATCTTTATTCCAGCGATGTGAATCCTTCCGGGCGGGGCGGCGAGAGCATTGCGTTGTACAGCCAAACATTTTTCGCGGGCAAACAACTGAGCCATCCCATCGGGACAGGGACGGGCCAGTCTTTCAGCGCAGGCGATCTGATCCATGTTACGTTGACCTGGGACAACGCCAAAGGCATCCAGTTGTTTGTGAACGGCGCGGCGTCCGCGTTCCATCCCGTCACGTGGGCGGCCAATTCGCACACGCAAGATGTGATTTTTGTCGGATCGTTCATCTCCGGCGTGGGGCTGACCGCGGCCGGGGTGATAGATGAACTGACGATTCATGACAATGTGGTGTACACAGAAGATTTCACGCCCGCGCTCAAGGAGCATGAGAACAAAGGCAAGTGACCGTGATCAGTGACCAGTCATCAGTTATCAGTTATCAGTCACCAGTGAACAGTAATCAGTAATCGGCATTCCACCATGAACGAGTCACGAACGAGGCCGCTTCGCTACGATTCACGGGTCACGATTCACGTGTCGTCATTCAATCGGCATTCGACATTCGGCATTCGGCATTCAGCGTTCACGCTGATTGAATTGCTTGTGGTGATCGCCATCATCTCCATCCTGGCGGCGCTGCTGAGTCCGGCGCTCAAGTCGGCCCGCAACGCCGCCAGGCGGGCGCAGTGCATGAACAACCTGCGCCAGATTGGGACGGCGGCTTCCCTATACGCCAACGACGAGAACGGCAGTGTGCCTCCTTCTTATGATGCCGGTCCCCCTGCCATAACCTGGTACACGGTCCTTCACAACGGGGGGTACCTGCTTTACAAAGAGGATCCCGTAGGGGGCGCTCGTTCTTTGTGGGGCAAGAGTGTGTATGTTTGCACGGTTAATCCTTGGCTCTATACTGGTAATTCTGCGGTGAACTACGCGTGGAACTTCTATCTGGCGCGGCCAGGGTTCGGCGGGGTTCCCACCTGTTCCACCCAGATCACCGAATGGTCGCCGCGGGAACGCAAACTCATGCTCATGGATGAGGGCGCAACTTCGAACGCGGACTGCGGGTATTCCATTCACGAGGGTTACCCCGCCTTCCTGTTGAACGCCACCTGGCACAACGGCGGCGGCAACATCGCTTTCTTGGACGGCCATGTTGAATGGGTCGCCGCGACGACCGATAAGACGCCGTTCTTCCAACGATGAACGTAACTACTCAGGTTCACGGTTCAGAGGTTCAACGGTTCAACGGTTGGGAAATTTTCTCGGTTTTATTGCTTGCCACTATGAACCTCTTTGCGGGAACTGACGTTGATCAAAAAATCATGCTCGTGAAGGACGGGCAGCCGCAGGCCGCCATTGTCATCGCCCCAACCGCGACGCGCGCGGCGCAGTTCGGCGCGTTTGAATTGCAAGCGCATATCAAGGAGATCACAGGAGCGACTTTGCCGATCGAGAAAATGCCGAATGCCGAATGCCGAATGCCGAGTGGTAATTCTACCGACGGCCGAGTTCGCATCCTGGTCGGGGAGAGCCAGGCCACGACGGCTTTGGGTCTCAAGAGCGTTGACTTCAAGCCACAGGAATACCTGGTGGGCTTCCGCGACAAGGCGATCTTGCTCATGGGCTGCGACAAACCGGATGCGGGGCGCGTGGTTTATGACATTTCCGATCCTGGCGCCTCGTTCCAAAGCTGGCCCGATCTGTGGGATGAACGCGGGACCTTGCACGCCTGCTACGAGTTCCTGGAAAAATTTTGCGGCGTGCGCTGGTTCAATCCGACCGAGTTCGGCATGGACTGCCCGAAATCGCCGACGCTGGAAGTGAGCGGCCGCCAGGTCCGCCGCGCGCCGGCGTTTCGATTCCGCGACACCCCGGACTCGGCGGGCGGCCTGGGAGAAGGCTATGATGCGCTGGTCGCGCTTTGGCCTGGGAACTCGGACGGATTCAAGGCCTGGGAAGCCGCCGCCTACCCGAAGCTCCACGCAAAATTCGACCACCCTGGCACTTACATGCTCGCCAAGCGCGCGCGCGGGCGGCTCTTCCAGCTTCACATGCGCGAAGGCGGCGAGCGGGTTCAATGCAATCATTCCATGTACGGATACCTCGACCGCTTCTGGGAAAAGAATCCCGCGCGCCCCGATTTGTTCGTCGAAAAGAAGACGGACTGGTTCGCGCAGGGCTATGAAGGCAAGCCGCCGCAGATGTGTTACACCAGCCCCGGACTGATCCAGCAACAGGCGCAGGACGCGCGCGATTACTTTGACGGAAAAAAAACGGGCGCGCAACTCGGCATCTTCTGGCAGCCGCAACTGCCCGGCCCGTTTCCCATCGAGACGATGGATAACGATTCGTACTGCAAGTGCGATCGTTGCCGCCGCTGGCTGACCCGCAAGCTTGGCGACGGGCCGCACTACTCGAAGGGCATCCACAGCGAGTATTTCTTTCAGTTCGTGAACGCCGTGGCCCGCGAGGCGAGGCGGACCCATCCCGACCGACAAGTCGTGACGCTGGCGTATATGACCCATGCGTATCCACCGGAAAGTTTCAAGCTGGAGCCGAACGTAGCCGTCCAGTTTTGCTTCGCCTGGAATCGCGTTCCCTACCACGAAGAATACGCGCATGAAATCCAACTGCTCCGGCAATGGGCCAAGCAAAACACGCCGCTTTACCTCTGGCTTTACTACGCGTTCCCGGTTGAGATTGCCAACAACGGCAAATTCCACTGTTTCCCCGGCTTCTTCGCCCACAAAATCGGCGAGCAGTTCAAGCTCTTCCATCAACTGGGCGTGCGCGGAATGTTTCATTGCGGCTACGGCCAGGAAGTCGAGGCCTATGTAACCTATAAGTTGATGGACGATCCAACGCTCGACGTGGACGCGTTGCTCGACGAGTATTTCACCCGCCTGTACGGTCCGGCGGGCGAGCCGTTGAGAAAGATGTACCTGTTCATCGAACAAGCCTATTGCAATCCCGCCAACTACGCGAAAGATGACCGTCACCAGACGATGCAAATCGCCTGGGGCAAGCTCGGCACCCCCGAACGTTTGGCGCAGCTTGGCGAGTGGATGGACAAGGCCCGGACGCTGGCCGAGACCGAAATTCAGAAAAAGCGCGTTGCGCTTTTTGAACAAAGCGTGTGGAGCTATCTGGTTGCCGGACGCAAACACTTCGAGCAGCGCACGGGCGCCCCGATTCCGGAAGCTTTGGTGGCGCGGGTGGAGTCTGCCGATGGCGATCCGGCGCGGATCGACTGGAACAACGCGACGCCGCTGGGCGCCGGGTGGCATGTCAACGGCCAGTATCGCCAGAGTTCACGCAAGTTGTCCGCCCGGCTCGCGCACGACGGTGAATTTCTCTACCTGGAGCTGACCGATCCGGTCGCGCCGGCCAAACTCCAAAGCTCCGCTACCGTGTTTCCTTATGACACCTGGGAAATCTTTGTCGCGGCGCAACGGGCGCAACCCTATCGCCAGTTTGCCATCGGCCCGGCGGGTCAGGCCGTTTGCCTTTCGTATGGCGAGGTGAACTGGCAACAGGGCACCCCAATGAAAGGTCTTGGACTCAAAGTTGTGTCGGACACCGCCGCCAACGATCGCTGGATCGCTCGTGTGGCGATTCCGCTGGAGAACGTTGTGCCCGGCGGAATCGAGGCCGGCGGCAAGTTTTTCTTGAACATTGCCCGTGTCACAAGTCCCCAACTGGCCGGCAGCGGCGCCATGAGCATAGATATCTGGGTGCCGTTCACCACCGTTCACGAAGTGGACCGCCTGGCTGAGATCACACTTGCGCGCTGACTTGAATGGAGTTTTTGGAATGTAACTACTCAAGGTTCAGGGGTTCAGAGTTCAGGAGTTTACAGTTTATGATTGGGGATATAAAGTAACTACTCAGGTTGTTCAGGTTCACGGTTGTCGGAGCGGCCATAATGAAAATTCAGGGTGAAAGAGTTATCATTCCGATCCCGCCGCGGCGGGAGATGTGCATGCTGTCGAAGACTCATCTCGATCCTCGGTTGCTGCGATGGGATCCTTCTCTCCCGCCGTGGCGGGACGGGATCAGGATGACAAGGCATTTTTCCTATTCTGCCTTCCAACTGTTGAACCGTGAACCATTGAACCCTGAACCTGAGTAGTTACACGCCTATGCAAAAAGCCAAACGTTGGATGATCGTGATAAATTGGCGCGACTCATGACAAGGAATTTCCGATGAATTCACGAGAGTTGGTCCGACGAGCGATCCGCTTTGAAGGTCCCGACCGTCTTCCCTTCACGGGCAGCATGGGCGAGACGGATTTCTCGGGTGACACCGTGGCGTTGTTTCCAGACTTTGGCTATGCGTGGTGGCTGGGCGGCGGCGGCACGGACGAGTGGGGCTGCGAATGGAAGATCATGCCCGGCAGCGGCGACATGGGGCAGGTCAAGAACATTGTGCTCGAAGACATTGACGATTACGCCCGCGTCAAAGTGCCCGACGCCAGCGATCCCAAACGTTACGCCGCCTGGCCGCCAATCCTCGAACGCGCGGCGCGCGAACAGAAATATGTCGTCGTATGCAACGGGCCGTATCTCTTTGAGCGCGCGCATTTCCTGCGCGGGTTTGAGAACCTGCTGGTGGATATCGCGATGCAACCCGAAAAGACGCGCCGCTTCATCCGCCACATTGCGGAGTATCATTTTCAGACCATCGCATATATTGAGAAACACTTTGCAGGTTGCATCCACGGTTATCGTGGCACGGATGACTGGGGCACGCAGACGGCGGCGATCATCGCGTCCGGGCAGTTCGAAAAAGTCTTTCAACCCGTGTACGCCGAAATCTTTGGTCGAACCCATCGCGCAGGGATGGATGCGTGGATGCACTCGTGCGGCCAGATTCTCGATATCCTGCCCCACCTCATCGAAGCGGGTGTAAACGTCGTGAACCTGATGCAGCCGAACGTGTTTCCGATCCCGCGGCTGGCGCAATTCAAGGGACAAGTCTGTTTCGAGGTGGTCGCTGACGCGCAATCCTCGCTTCCCAAGAGCGACGAAGCGGCCATCGCGAAAGAAATTCAAGCATTGCTCGATGCCTGTTGCAGCAGCCGCGGCGGCCTGATCGAGGTACAGCTTGATCGAATGTACTTTGAAGGCGACAATGTTCAGCGGCACATCGGCGAGTTTTGCCACGCCGAATACCGCCGCCGCGACCCGTTTCTTCAGCAAATAGTAAAATGATCTGGCACGATGTTAATCAAAGCCTTTTGCATAGATTTCAACTGGGACATCACCGGCCCGGCGAAGCCCGGCCTTTTTACGCACGCAGATCCCGCGGAACATGTCCGCTGGTACAAGGACCTGGGCGCAAACACGATTCAGACTTTCTGCGTCTCGTATAACGGTTATGCATGGTATCTGAGCGATGTTGCGCCCCGCACTCCAAAGCTCAGGCGCAACTTCCTTGGCGAGATCACCGAACTCGGACACAAGGAAGGCATGCGCGTCCTGGGCTACTTCTGCCTGGGATCGAATCCCTGCTGGGAGCAACAAAACTCCGAACTCGTCCATGCCGAAGTCAATGAAACCACGTATAAGATTCCTTTCACCAACTTGTACCTCGATTACTTCTGTCGTTCCGTCCAGGACGTCCTGCGCAAAACGGAAATTGACGGTTTTATGATTGACTGGTTTCGCCCGATCCGCCGAGGTCGCTGGCTGGATTGCGAACGCGACATGTTCCGCGAATTGATGGGCGAATCATTTCCCGCGAACGGTCAAATCGATGACGCCACGCGGATCGAGTTCGAGCGGCGCATCCTCGAACGCGCGTGGGTGCGCATCAAGGAGGCCGTCCGCTCCGTGCGTCCCGCGATCATCTGGACCAATCATCCGTTTGAGGAGGCGAACGACCCCGTGTGGAACGGCCATCGTCTGTTGCGCGAGGTGGACTGGGTGCTGAACGAGAAACCTGAGACGCAGTTGTTGACCTGGCTCGAAGCGCAGATCGGCCCGCGCACGCGCATCATCCAGAACCTGTGCGGATGGAAGAACCACGACGCCAGCGCCTGGAAGACCATCAACACGAGCAAGCACGGCCTGTACGGTTTCGCCCAGGCCGATCCCGACACGACGCTCCCGAGCGCCACGTACACTCCTGCCTGCGCGGCGAACATGCGGAACATCGCGATCATTCGTGAAGCTTACCGCAAGCTGCGCCCATGAATGCCTATTCCTGAACCCTCTCAATGGGGATCACCTCGACGTTATCCCGCAGGAAGATGCCGTCTGCGATGGGCACTTGTCCCCTGGTATTGGTCAACGTCTTGATCAGGCCAAAGTGTAAGTTGCCTCGAACGCTTTGCATAGCTGATCCTCCGGCTTAACCGATGCGATACACTTGACCACCGGTCAGCGTGCGGCAGGATGCCGGTAGGTTCTCCAACCCGGAAGCCGCAACGCGCGCCACTTGCCCGGCCGCTGCCGCCGGCAGGGGTTGATTCCGGTAAAGCCACAGAATCTCCGTCTTCCCATCGGTCCAGCGCACGCCGGCGCGGTTGGGGAGCAATTGGCGGTGTTGCATGTGCGGGACGACTTGATTGTAGATATGGTTTAATCGCACCCACCAGTCCGGCAGGATGTGGTCCGTCCCATGCAATCCGCCGAAGCTGATGAATGCGCGGTTGGCCATGGCGCGGAACTGAATCTGCTGCAACTCCGCGGCCGAGCGTTTGCGCGGCGTGGTCATGAGCCAGCAGTTGAATGCCATGTCCTCTTCCCCCACCCACCAGCCAAAGTCGTTCTGACCGGCCACGGCGCGGTTCCGCTCCATCAGGTCGCCGCGCAGATCGGTCACGCCGAACCGCGCCTGGCCCAGCGGCGAGATGCATTCAAACTCAAACGCCGCAATTCCGATGCCTTGCAAGTCCGCAAGCAACCGCGCGAACGCCGCGTAGTTGGTCCGCATCCGGGCGTTGTAGTTCATCGGCAGCAGTCCCAGATTTGAGTACGAATCCACAAAGAGGAAATCGAGTCCCCCTTCCTCTTTCCAGCGCTTCAGGTCGGCGAACACCGCTTGCCGCAAGCCGGTATTCCAGTCGCCAGCGACAATCGTTTGGAAACTGTACCCGCCACCGGCCGGCAGCCCCAGCGCGTCAATCATCTGATAGGCCGGATGCTCGCGGTAGAGCGGACTGCGCGGCGAAAAATGCGGCGCGAACCAATGGCCAAGGTCCATCCCCAGCGCTTTCGCTTTCCGGTACAGATATCGCCAGCCTTTGATTCCACCCCAGAACTCTGACGGGAAAAACCGGTGTGTCCCGCACGTGCTGGCGCAATGCAAATCGCCGTGCGGACCATCCTCCAGCTTGCGCTTCATGCCGAACACGGTGACGTCGCTTTCGCTCATCACTTCCGGCCCGAACCGGCGAATGCCTTGCTTTGCCAGGCGCGGCAGGAGATGGTCGGCCATCGCGTACATCACCTCGGCGTGGTCCACATCGACCCCGGCAAAACTCAGTCGCAACCGGTCGCGTTTGCCAGTGAAGTGCTTGTCGATCGTCACCTGCCAGCCGTTGCAACCACTGGAACGACGACCGTTGAGGATCGTGTCGTAAGTCAACCACGCTTCCGTCTGCACCGTGGTGGGCGCGACATGGAATTGTTTCCGGATGTTGCCGTACGCGTGGTTGAAACAATCCCACCACAGATCTCGCGCCTCGTGCTCGGCGAGATGGCCGGGTGTAAACAGCACCCACTTCGGCGTCGTGCGCGCCCGGCGCGACAACTCGAACCGGTATTCGTCAATCACATGCAACACATCGCTGCCGGGCGGCGATTCGATCAAGCTGGAAATGCTCTCGAACTTTGGCCACCATTGCCACAATGCGCCCTGCCGGGAGTGCTGGAAGTCGAAGCCCTGGATCAGACCGGCGCGCGGGCCAAGCTGGAATGAGTTCCCCTGTGGCTTGCCGTACTGATCGAGTGTGCGCAGACAGGCCGTGGTGAACAGCTTGTTCTTTGCGCCGCGGTAGACCGGCATGTTGCACTGGCCTTGATTGAGAACGGTGTTGCCAGTAATGCGCCCGCCGATCTCCCACGTGGCGTGCGTCAATAGCCGGTGGATCTTCCGCGACGGACTGGCGAACGCGAAAGCGTACGAGAACCCGGTCCACCGGCGCCCGCCGACTTCGAGCGAGACTGGCGACAGCACCAAGGTCAGGCGATCCACGATGGACCGCTTCTGGCTCTGCAACCAGAGGACCGCCTGCGCGTAATCGTCGTGGTACTCGCCGCGTTCCCACGGCAGGCCGGTCGCCCGGAGGAAGATCTCGATGCGGTCCGCCGCCGGCTTGACCTTCGCGATGATCATGCGCGTGTACAGAATGCCGTCGGGGGTATCGAGCCGGAGAGTGATCGGCTCGGCGGCATTGCGCAACGGCACGCCACCGACTTTCACACGGCCGAGTCCGATGAACTCGTGTTGTTGCGTTTGGAGCAGTTCCACTTCGGCATGGCCGACCCGCAGGGATCGGCCGTGAGAGGTCTTTTCCATGATTGACAAAATACTATAGTGATTATACTATTTCAACATGGTATTTCGAATGCGAGTGCCAGGAATTCAAGCTGGCCAAGCGCGCCTGCCCCGCAGCCGCCGGAAGGCGGCAAAACGTGAGCGCGTGATTGAGTCCCTCCGTCGATCCATTGTCAGCGGCGCCTATCAACCCGGCCACCGGATCCCGATCCAGACCGCGCTGGCAAAGCGGTTCCGAGTCAGCGGCGTCACGCTTCAGCGGGTGTTGGACCGGCTGGTTGAAGAAGGGTTTCTGCGAACGCGCGGCCGGAGCGGCACGGAGGTTGTCGAGCATCCGCCGCATTTGAGCCATTACGCGTTGCTGTTTCCATTTGACCCGGCCAGCACGCCGCTCTGGTCGCGGTTTTACACCGCGTTGGTTAATGAAGCCATAAACGTCGAGCAACAGGCGCCCAGGCGGATTTTTCCGTTTTACGGAATTGATTTTCCCGTGGACACGCGCGACTACCATTTGGCGGTCGAATTGGCGCGCGATCATCGAATCGCCGGACTGATTTTTGCTTCCAGCCCGCACAATCTGGTGGAATCACCGCTCATGCAGCAGGCCGACATCCCTCGCGTGGCGATCATGAACTGTCCTGCTTTTCCCAAGGTGCCGGCCGTGGTCTTTGAAGGGCGTTCATTCATTGAAAAAGCCTTGGACTATTTGCGCCGTCGCGGACGGCGGCGCGTGGCCGTCATCACGATGCCGCGCGCATTCGACCTCACCGAGGAAAATTTTGCGGCGGCGGCGCGGCGGGCGGGTTTGGAGACCAAACCGCATTGGCGACTGCTCCTTTCCGCTTGGGCCGCCGAAGGGGCGCATAACTGCGTCCGCTTGTTAATGGATGCAGGAACTGACCGTCGCCCGGATGGTTTGATCGTGGGCGATGACAACCTGGTGGAACATGTCGTCTCAGGGCTGATGACCGATAGATTACGAATTGGCAAGGATCTGGATGTGGTGGCGCATTGCAACTTTCCCTGGGCCGGATCGAGCGCGCTGCCGCTCAAGCGGTTGGGCTATGATGCGCGCCAGGCGCTGGAGGCATGTTTTGCGCTGGTTGATTGCCAACGACAAGGCCGAAAGCCGCCCCCGGAAATCAAGCTACCGGCGTTGTTTGAAGATGAACTGCCAACCAGAACGCCGCCGCCATGGCCGCTCCCCGCGCCGACCTATCGCGAGCAGGCTCTGCGCGCCAAAATTAAATGAAGACAGACCCTTCGCGTCCGGCCTGGCCCGTTGGAATGCAATCGTTCACCTTGATCGAATTGCTTGTGGTCATCGCCATCGTTGCATTGCTTGCGGCGCTGTTGTTGCCCGCGCTGGATGGCGCGAAGGAATCCGCCAAACGCGCCAAGTGCATGAACAACCTGAAACAGAACTACATTGCTCTGATGGCGTATGCCAATGACAACAATGATTGGTTGCCGAACTGTCTTCCCGACGGCGGGGGCGTCGCCAACAACTCATTAATGCCGCTGCCTTATAGCAACGGCCTTTTTACGGTCAATTCGAATTTCGGCACGGCGCTTTGGCCTGGCTACATTGGTCAAAATAGACGACTGTGGCTGTGTCCCAGTTTCCAGGGCAAACAACGCAATAGTGCGGCGACTTGGAATTACTGGTTTCGCTGGCTCGAAACGTCTGATCCGATCCCAAATGATTGGAAAGGACTGAGTTATTACTACTTGCCATACCGAAGTGTCACCGGCTGGCTCCTGGGCAGCCCCGGCAATGGCATCTATGGCCAGTCTTCCATTCGCATCGGACAAACCTGGAAATGGGGCGCGACCACGATGCGCTTTGAGCAAGCCATTCTCATGTCCGATATGGTCCACGACAACCCCGATTCCTTTCTATCGCAGCATTATCGCAACGGCAACCTTGGCGGCAACCTGCTGCATGGCGACGGCGCCATCGAGTGGGCGCCCTTTGCCGGCGGTCGCTGGACGCCGGTCGGCAACGGACATTACAATGCTTCCGATCAATGACTTCCGAACGAAATTCGAGCGGGTTTAGGTATGCGTAACAGGATGTGGCGGTTAAAACGGCGGTTTATTTCAACGGCGATTTTTTGCGGGCTTGAAACCATCGGCCACGCGGGGGGCAATGTCAATGTGGGGCGCTACGACAGCGCGCATGTCGTGCCTGCGCCGCGCACGGTGACGATTGACGGCAACCTTTCCGATTGGGATCGTTCCGGGGAATTTTCCACCTATCGTTTCGAGGAAGACAAGGCCATTCGCTATTTCAAGGGTTGCATGATGTACGATTCAGAGAACCTGTATCTCGCCGCCCATGTCGGCGACAGTTCTCCGATGATGAATCTCTATAACCCTGCCGCGGAGGGCAAGGTGGCGTGGCGCGGGGATTGCCTTCAGGTGCGCGTTTCGTCGGATGCCAAGCTGGGTTGGCCGCTCAAGGGGTACGAGGGCCAAACCGATCCGGTCTCGGCGAGCGACAACATCGCCCATCTGACCATGTGGTATTACACGCCAAAGGCGCTGGCTTGCTTGCAAATCGAGTACGGAATGGATTACCACGGCATCGTCATCAACCCCGACGGGTTCAAGGGCGCTTACAAGAAAGATGCTGACGGCAAAGGGTACACGCTCGAATATGCGATTTCCTGGAAACTCCTGCACGCGAAAGAAAAACCGCCCAAGGGCGGCGACGAGTTGGCCTGCGTCTGGCAGATGCTTTGGAGCGATGAACAGGGACGAAACAATTTGTTCGACGCATCTGAAATTCGCAACCCAAAAAGCGCCGGGTTTGTTTATCAAGACCCCGGTTCGTGGGGCAAAGCGATTTATCACAAGACCGGAAATCTCCCGCCAGACACGGTGGTTGCGCGCGAAATTCATGCGCGCAAGGAACCAGCGCCCGGCTTTCTTCCCATGGTTTACACGATTCCAGGCAGGGAGCAGGCCAAGGTCAGCATGCAGATCGAAGACGCAAACGGCAACACGGTGCGATGGCTGTTGGGCGAAGCGGCGCGCGTTGCCGGCAAAAATGCCGAGTCGTGGAATGGACTGAATGACGACGGCGATCCCGTTCCGCCAGGTCGGTACCGGGTAAGATGGTGTTACCATCGCGACGTTCGCGCAAGACTATTGGCCACGGCCAATAATGCTGGTAATCCCCCTTATCACCTCAGCGATAACACCGGTTCCTGGGCGGGCGACTATGGAACACCGGTGGCCGTAACGGCCAATGCTACGCATGTTTTTCTGG
>JACQHZ010000518.1 GCA_016198745.1 Verrucomicrobiota bacterium | reverse complement strand
ATGAACAATTCTCTATCAATTAAGCAACGACTGGCCCAACCCCATAACGTTCAAAGAGGTGACGATCAGCGCGCCCAAAGCGCCGCAGACCAGGAACAGGTTGCCCATCCGACTTTGGGCAATTTATCTGGTGGAGAAGAATCCTCCGCAGGGCGCCACGGCGGTGCGATGGATGCTCTTGACCACGATTGCGGTTGTGTCCGTCAAGCAAGCCCTGAAGTGCATCCGGTGGTACTGTCGGCGTTGGCGGACCCGCCTGCCTGGGCGCGGGCAGGTCGAAGAATGGCATCGAGTGATGAAAAGCGGATGCAAGATCCTGGATCATCAAAACCATAGCGCCGAGGTATTGCTGAGGGCTATCGCCATGGACGCGGTGATTGCCTGGCAGATCATGCTTTTGGCTCTGCTGGGGCGGGAAGTTCCCGAGTTGTCCTGCGACATTCTTTTTAATCCGAGGGCCTGACTCATGGAAACTTTGAGGTTGCATTTATGCAATCCAATATGTAGATGAAAGCTGATGAATTTTACAAAAAGTTGATGAAACCGAATGATCAGCCTTCACCATCGCAATCGTAAGACCGCGAAAACAAGTCGCTCGTCCCGGAGATGCGCCGACGAGGATGCGCTGGTGGCCTTGGATCCCGTGGCAGCAGTTGAAACGGCCATTCTGGAGAGTGCTCGCAAAAGAGGGGTCGTTCCCCACCAGAAGATCCTTTCCCGCTCCAAGCTTGCGCGTCTGTTGAGAACCACTCCGTATCGAGTTCAGCTTGCGGTTCAACGCCTCGAACAACATGGCTTGGTTTATACCCGCAAGGGCAGCGGAGTATATCTGGCGGAAAAGTTGTTCCAACGTGGTGCAGATCAAGCGCCGCAACCACAAGCCGGGACGGCAGCCGCCTCAGAGGCCAAGAACCCAGCCATGTTTCTGTCGCTGCCCTTTACGCCGATCTTCAAGACGATCCGGGTGCTGGTGGATGGAATCGAGGCGGATGAAATTCAAGTTGGTTTATGGCGTCGCGTGTTCGATGTCTTCCAGCAGGAGTATCCGTTCGTCAACCTTGAACCGGATTTCGGGCGCGCCCAACCCGGCTCGTCGCATGATGTCGTCATTTCGTCATTGGGCGCCGTTCGGGACAATCTGTCCACGCAAAAACCGCTAGACGTCCGGTTGTTGGCGCAGGGCGGCCTGGAGAGGGACGCTTTCCTGGACGGCCTGTTGGATCAAGGGCGCGCGGCTCCCTCGCGGGAACTGTTTGCCCTGCCGCTGCTCCGAACCACGACGATTCTGGTGGCAAACCATCGGTTGCTTGAGCAGTTTGGTCTGGCGGACAGGCCAATCAACCGCCCGGTCGATTGGTTCCGCGTGAGTCTCGCATTGGTGGAGAGAAGCGGCGGACAGACCTTGGGGTTCAACTATTGCGGTTTCCAGTTCCACAGCACGTTCTACGGCGTCGAGTTTCAGGAACAAGATGGGTGCTGGGTGTTTGATCGTGCCCGGATGGCGCGGTTTCTGGAGGACATCAAACCGTGCCTCCGTCGCGATCAGTTGGCGATCAAGTGGAACATGAAGCCGTTTTTCAACGGCACCGTCGGTTTCTGCTGCAATTATCTCCATTCTTACCCTTGGATCGTCAAGCGCCTGGGCCCAGCGGCGAAATTGCTACGCTTACCCGTGGAACCGGGTGGGTTTGTCACCGAGAGTTCTTGCGTGGGGACGGTGTCTGATAGCACTGACAGTGTCAAGGAGGCCACACTGCTCCTGGGTTTCATCGCCTCCGAAAAGGGGCAAACCGCGCTGTTGGCGAATCATCCGGAGTGGCTTTCGGTAAACCAAGCGGTTCTGGCCGGGCAAGCAGCCGCCTCGCCCTTTCCCGAAGGCGCGGTGATCTACGCATATGACCCACGCGGTGTCCATGGCGAGGTCCATCTGCGCCGAAGCAGCATGACACACCTCCCGCGTATGGAGACCGAGGCGGCCAAGTTCTACCTTGGGTTGCAGAGCCTGGAGGAGACGCTGGCAGAAATGGCGGGCGATGGGAGGAAGGGGTGATGGATTCCAGGTTCCAGGTTCCAGGAGAGAAAACGCGCGTGAAACGTGAAGCTTTCGCGCCTGGAATGGAAGATTGGAACGGTGGAAGAATGGGACGGTCAAGACGAACCGCTCCAGTGTGGTTCCCATCCTTCCACGCCTCCACACTTCCATCCTTCCATCGCCTCGCGTTCACGCTCATCGAGTTACTGGTGGTCGTCGCCATCATCGCCATTCTGGCAGCGTTCCTTATGCCCGCGCTGAAGTCGGCGCGAGAAAAGGCGAAACAGATCCAATGCTTGAGCAACCTCCGGCAACTTCACTTGGCGACAACCCTGTACGCCGGCGATAACGACGGCTGGTTTCCTCAATGCTATGACGACGCGACGGTTACCGCTAATGAGTTCACCGACGCCAAGGTGACCTGGCCGAAGCAACTGATTGACTACTTGGGCGGCTCCAAATCCCTGCGCGTGGAACCGGGTGTTTACGGCACGCGCAACACGGTGTTCCAGTGCCCCGCGCGGCCGGCAGAAAAATATGTGCTGGCCGATCTATCCTTCACGGGAGTCTATTTTACGGATATCCCCACGTATTTGTTTGGCAGTTACTGCTACAACAACTTCATCGGCGGCGAAGCGGTCGGGGGCTACCGCAACCACCGGCTGGGCGACGTTTCACCCGAAGTCGGTCTCTTTGGCGACGGAGATATTGTCGGCTTCGATCCTTCCTATGGCGGCGTTATGCTGAATCTCCACGTTCGAATCAACGGTTCATGGCAGTGCAGCATCTGGCCGGTCCACAGCGGTCGCGTTACGGTCATTTGTGTGGACGGCCACATCGAGATGCGGCGCGCGGACGAAGGTGGAAACGGAAATGACGCGCGGTGGGAAGGGTTGGGGCTCATTTACAGTAAGGTGATCTGGCTGCGCAACTATCAGAAATGGTTGTGAATGCGCCCAAACGGACCGGGTTCCGTGAGAACCGCAGAAAATGCTGATGAAACCACATGGGCGCAGCCTGTTTGTGCTGGGGATGGTCTTGCTGTTGCATGCGGGGTGGATGACGCGGGCGGCGCCCGCCGTCGCCCAAGACCCCGGGCAATCTCCGGTTGCCTTGAGAGAGACCGGCGTAATCTTGGATACCGCTTCAACGCGTTTCAAGCTGACCAGTGCAGCGCAGGGTTTACTGTTGCGTTCGATGGTGGATATCCCGTCGGGCACGGAGTTCCTGCCGCAAGCGGGCAAAGGGCTGTCGATCTGGGAGATCGTGCTGCTCAACCGGGGCAAGCCCTATCTCGTGAATCCTGAGCGAAAGCTGGTTGCCGTGCAGGCCGGTCCTGGGGCAAAGGTTGAAACTTTTCATGCGGATACCGGCGCCACGGTTTACCGCCTTGCCTGGCCGAAACTGGACCTGCCGGCTGAGCCAGGCGCCTTGGGAGTGGCGGTCAAGATCGTGGCGCCACCCGCCACGGGATTGAGCTACTGGTACATCAGCGTTGCCAACCGCAGCAAGGATTGGGGCACTTGGGAGGTGCGGTTTCCGCGTTTGGAGCGTCTGGGCCCTGTGGGTGACCCCGCGGGGGACCGTTTCCTCGATCCACAGACCCAGGGCCGGTTGACGCCCAACCCTTATCTGAATCTGCAGAAGGCCAGTTATGTGCGCGATATGCCGGTCCAGACCGCCGGCCAGAGCGTCCACTATCCGGGATATGCGTCGTTTCAGATGTGCGCGCTCTACAACCCGGAGCGGGCGGGTCTCTACTATGCGGCCTATGACGGTCAGGGTTACTACAAACATTTTAGTTTTGGGCCAAAGGAGGACAGCCGCTCGCTGGATCTCTATCTCAGGCATTTTCCTGAAGGACAAGGGCTGCCCGGCACGGGCTATACATCGCCCTTTCCGGTAGTCGTCGGCACCTTCAAAGGGGACTGGCTGACGGCCGCCAAGCTCTACCGGCAGTGGGCGGAAAAACAGATATGGTGTTCCGGTGGAAAATTGGGGCAGCGCGCCGATGTGCCCCGCTGGTACAAGGACTTGGCGGTATGGGAGTTCATCACCGAGAACAATTACGCGGGAATGCACTCCTACCGGAGCATGCTCGGGTTGCCCTGGGCCAACCACTGGAACTACATCTGGAAGGACAAAAGCCAGGGTGACAGAGGCTCTCCCGACCTGTTTCCCCCCAAAGGGGGCGAGGAACAGATGCGCAAGGAAACGGCAAAGCTCACGGGAGCGGGCATTTACACAGTGCCTTATTTCCTGGGCAGTTGTCTGGACGTCAAATCGCCGCAGTATGCCGAATGGGACATGGAGAAGGTGCTGGTTCGTGGCGGCGAATCTCACTACGCTTTAGGCAACCCCAACGTCCCCTATATATGGGTTTACAGCGAGGATTTGAAGTTTGGCTGGCCATGCCCGCACCTGGACTTCTGGCCGGATAAGGCGGAAAAGATCGTCAAGCGCATCATGGAGATGGGTGTCACCGGCGTTTACCTGGACACGACCACTGGCAACGCATACCAGTGTTTCAGCAAAGATCACGGGCATTCAGTCGGCGGAGGCAATTACTGGGCCCAGGGCAATCGGCGATTGCTGAAGCGCATCCGGGCTGCCGTCAAGAATGGAAACCCGCAGGGGATTGTGACCGGAGAGAATCCCTGCGAAATCTACAATGACCTCGTGGACGGTTATTTGCTGTATGTCGCGCATTTCCCGACTCATGTGCCGGCGTTTCAGGCGATCTACCACGACTACGTCGGCACTTACGGTCAGTTCCTGAGTTCCCCGGCAAGGATTGGCGCGGATTATCCTTTCATGCTTCCGATGGGCATCTGTTTCATCAACGGCGACCAGTTTGGCTGTACCGCCCGCACCGATCACACCATGCAGGCGCAGGGCGCCGCGGACATGGCCTGGCTAAGCCGTCTGGCGCACTTCCGCGTCAAGGTGGTCAATCGCTATGTGGGGTTGGGAGAGATGATGCGTCCGCCGAAGTTGGAGACAAAACTGCCGGAGGTTTCGGGCTGGTGGTGGCCATGGTCTGAGAGTCCACCATGGATTACGCGCACCGTCACCCGTCCGGCGGTGATCCATAGCGCCTGGCGGGCCTCGGATGGCAGCATCGGCATCGTCTTTCTCAATATCAGTGAACAGCCGCAGCAGATTGCCTTCAGCCTGCAGGGAGATCAATACGGTTTTCCCCGGGGAGCGAACCTGGCAGTCCGAGGGTTAGGTCTTGATAAGGACAAAAACCCCACCCGGGCGGCCTGCGATACCTTGAAGGGGGGGATGGGCAGGATCGAACACACTCTGGAGCCGCGCGGGATGTGGGCGCTGGAAGTGAAACCAACCGTGAACCCTTGAACCGCTGAACCGTGAAGATGATCAAAGCCATGAAGAACAACCCCGCCCGCGCTTTGATGAAACGACGTGGGCACGGATTATTTGCGCTGCTGATGGGGTTGTTGTTGACGGCGGCGTGGATGCCGCGGCACGCAGTTGCCCAAGGGGGGGCGGCTGAGTACACCGGCGAGGCGGGGAAGACTTCCGAAACGACCAGCACCAATCTCGCCGCGGCCGTGGCCGAATCCTCCGCGTACCGGGATGCGGTGCTGAAAGAAGCCGCCCGTCACAAGGGCACGCCCTACCTGTTCCCGCAGGGTGAGTATCTGGTGATCGGCAACGATCGCGTGGCGGCGGTGTTCCGGGCCGCGAACAACGAACTTGCCGGGTTGGTTGATATTTACAACGGCGGCAGGATGCTGGCCTACGGCAACGGGCCGCTCTGGAAGATGACGCTGGCGGATTCGTCTTATAAGCCGAAGGATTTTAGGGAGCCCACCGAAGGACTGGTCGAAGTGGCCAGCCGGCAAGCCGGTGCGACCCGGAACCAAACCAGCCGTGGCCGGCGCGGGGTGACCCTGACGTTCACCTGGGAGGAAATCACCGTTGTCGATGAGAAGAACGTTCTTTCCGTTCAGGCCACGATCTCCGCCGAAGCCGGCTCGCCTTACCTGAGGTGGAACCTCACGGCCAACAATCGGAGCGTCACACGAGGATTGTGGCAGGTGGACTTTCCCCGGCTGGAGTCCATCGTGCCGCCGGGCGAGCCGTCCAGGGTGGGCCTGTTCCTGCCCTGGGGCCAGGGCCGGGTGGTGAACAAGCCCTTCGATGCGGACGCCAAGTTCGAAGGCCAGTATCCCGCGCCCACGGCGCCGATGCAGTATTCGGCCATTTACGGTCCGGAAGGCGGACTTTTTCTGGCCACACACGACGGAAAGATGTTCATCAAGCAGTTCATATACGAGTGCCGGAAAAACCCGGGGACGGCGGCCTACTTTCAGCGCCATCTTCCGGAGAACCGGGGTAAAGCGGGGGTCGCTTTCCAAATGCCTTACGATTTTGTTCTAACCTCGTTCAAAGGCGACTGGTTTGACGCGGCGCGGTTGTACAGGGAGTGGGCCATCAAGCAGGTGTGGTGTTCCGGCGGTCCGCTCGCGACCCGGCTTGATGTGCCGGAATGGTATAAGAAACTGACCTTCTGGACGCTTGCCTGGGAACAGAAGTCGTATTCAAACTATAATGAACTGACGCCTCGTTTCCAGAAGTATGGCCTGCCCGTTGATGCGGACCTGACGGTTGATGATATCCATAAGGTAACATCCACGATGGACGTGCCCTATGCCGCCCACTGGCACGGGTGGCATCGGTTCCGATCTGACGATGGCAATGGCGGGGTTTCCGATTACTTCCCGCCGCTGATCGGAGACGAGGGGTTCCGTAAACAGGTCCGACAGATCCATGATGTCGGGGTTATGGTTATCCCGTATATTTGCGCGCTCTGGGAAAAGGAACTGGACTCTTATAAGGAGCGGGATGTTTTCCGGCACTGCATCAAGGATAAGGTGGGACTTGACTATGCATGGGTTTATCCACACAAGCCCAAGGGAGTTAGCGATAAAAAGACATCCTCCTATCTGGACTGGTTGTGTCCCTATACGGATTTCTGGCAGGCGGAGGTGGCTGAGATTTCCCGGAAACTGGTGGCGGACTACGGGGTTGACGGCATCTATTACGATACGCTCAGCGGCAACGCTTTTCAGTGTTTTGACCCTGACCACGGCCACACGGTGGGCGGGGGCAACTACTGGGCGATGGGCAATCGGGAAGCGCTCAGGCGCTCCCGCTCGGCCATCAGGAAGGTGTCACCCGAAGCCATTATGCTCTCCGAGCAGCCATCGGAGGCCTATCTGGATGTGCTGGACGGCATCCTGCTCTACAATGTCCAGGCGATGCCTGGCGTCGTGCCTGCCTTTCAGGCGGTCTATCACGATTATTTCCTGCTGTTCGGCAACTACATCGGGTTGCAGGCGGCGATTGACCATCTGCCCATGTTTGCCGGGGAGTCCCTGGTGCATGGCGACCAACTCGGACCGTTCAATGTCTGGCCCATGTTTCTGCCAAGCCATCCCCGCACGGAACTGGGCAAATACTGGGAGGACGAAGCCAAGCGCAAGAAGAACATCGATTTTCTGGTCCACATCGCGCGGTTGAAGCACAACTCCGGCTACAAGTTCCTTACCCTGGGCGAAATGAGAAATCCGCTGATCTTCAGTAATGAATTGCCCATACTGGAAGTCAAACAGCAGGACTGGCCGAAGGGTCCCCGACGGATGCCCGCGGTGATCAATGCGGTCTGGAAGGCGCCGGACGGAACGCTGGGGCTCGTTTTCTGCAATGTCTCGGAGTCGGAGCAGACCGTAAATTATAAAATTGACCTTGCGGAATACGGATTGCCTGCGCGCGGAAGTTATAAGGTCACGGAACTGTACGAAAACGGCGCGACCCAGATGATCGGCCGTTACCAGGAATCGTCGTTCGCAAGGGTTGAGACGATCCAGGCCCGCCGCGGGCTTCTGCTGGAGATACGCCCGGAATGACAAAGGGTTTGACACATTTGAAAGGAATCATCATGAGACAATCGAACAGAATAAAAATTTGTCGTGCAGGGCTTGCAGGCAGTCGTCACATCCCCCGCATTATCTACAACGATGACAGCTGCACCCTGCGCAACTCGCCGCCGCCGCACACGTCCGAGACCATGGCTTGCGCCCTGGACTACCTCAAGGGCACCCAGGTGGATTGCCTGTGCTGGTGCGTAGGCGCGCAGATCGCCTATTCCTGGCCGTCGAAAGTGATCGAGAACTTCTACGATTTAGTGGCCGAAAGAGAGACCTCTTTTGGGGGATTGCACTTGCGCGGAAATGTCATGTGCAGCCTGCATCGGCAAGGCATTGATTATCTGCCCTTGCTGATCCGGCGGGCGCATGCCCAGGGACTGATGTTCGTCGCCAGTTTCCGAATGAACGACACGCACCACAAGTCGTATCCCAATAGCGTGTTGTCACCCGAGTTCTGGAAGACTCACCAGCACTATCGCATCTGGGACGCCACCGACGCCAAAAGCTATTACAACGCGGCGCTCGACTACTCGTACCCCGAAGTCCGCAACCGCTACCGAAGTGCGATTGTCGAAGTGGCCAGTGAGTACGATGTGGACGGCATCGAATTGGATTTCACGCGCAGCCCGTACTTCTTCCAACCCTCGGAGGCCTGGCGCAAGCGGACGATTCTGACCCGGTTTGTTCGGGAGGTACGCGATGCGCTGAAACGGATCACCGCCACCACCGCCAAGGCGGGGCAGGCGGCGGGACAGGTCGGAACCCGACGGAAACGGTCATTGATCCTGATCCTTCGCATTCCGTCTCTGGAACGCGCACTGACTACCGCGGGCATCGATGCCAGGCGGTGGATCATGGACCAGCTGGCGCCGATCCTGGTCATCAGTGAACTGGTCGGCAACTTCAATCAGGACATCGGGCCCTGGCGGACTCTCTGCCGCCAGGCGGGAGTCCTGCTCTATCCGGCGGCAGGTGATGGGCCGCCGGCTTACAATATGGCCGATTTCTACTCGCCCCTCGTGCGGAATTTGTTGGCGCCCCGTCATGACGGACAGGTCCGTTTCACCGATGACGAGCAGATGCGCTATAAGCGGGCGGCGGCGCAAAATCTCCTGGCCCAGGAGCCTGACGGGATCTATCTATTCAACTTTCCGTGTTGGTTGGCGGAAGGAAAGAATATCATGCACACCGATCCGGCCAAGTTTCGTCGAGTCACGTCGCTGTTGCGTGAGATGGGCAGCCTGAAAACGCTCGCCCGAAAAAACAAAAAGTTCACCTTTTACAAGGACCTGCCGATTTACGTGGAGGCCAACCGCCCGCGCCGGTTTCATCAGACCATTCCGTTCGCGATTCGCGGCAAGGATATCCGGGATGCAATGGTGACGCTGCGTTTCCGTTGGATCGCCGAGCGCAATCCGCATGCCGACGAAAAGTTTCGTCAGCACTCGATCGTCAAGTCTGGTCTGGTCAAGGTCTATCTGAACGACCGGGAAATCCCGGAGCGCAAGCTGAAAAAGACCCGGGCGCCTGTCGGACGGATTCCGTCGGGGTTCCTGTTGAAAGCACATGAGATCGTCGAGTTGCAGGCGCCCGGCCGCGAATTGCGCGACGGCGAGAACACCCTGGCCTTCGAGATGCCGAAATTTCCGCACGAGCGCGACCCGTACGTGTATATCTATGAATTCGAGGTGGAACTGAACTTTTAAGCACCAAGGAAATTGCCGATGAAGATTGCCCAAGCCACAGTTGCCATCAAACCATCACCCGCCGCGCTGGCCTGCTACGATCTGGTGATTGCACCGAATGTGGAGTGCATGAGCTTGGCGCAGGATTCATCGAACCGAAAGCTTGTGCACCTCGTCAATTTGCGGCCCAAACCGCAACGCCGTTGCCGGGTGGAGATTCATCCATCGGTCAAGACTCGAGCGGTCGAGGTGCTGTTCCCGCCAACCGACGCAGCGCCCCAGTGACAGATCAATCGCAAAGGGAACAGGGAACGGGTCGAATTTGATCGCCTGGACGCTTGCGTCGTCGTGGTGATTCAGTTGAGATGAAGACCGACACAATTACTGGATGAGATTTTCGCTTGCATTCCTTGACAAGGCTCGTATGGTAGCTCGTGCTACCAGATTTAGCCCTGAAGCACCCCATGATCAACGCCAGACAGATTGATATTGCGAAGAGACTGAAAATCTCGCGGCAAGCCGTGGCCTTTGCGTTGAGCAACCAGCCGTGTTTCCAGCGCAAACTTCGTCCGGCAACCCGGCAGCGGGTCCTGCGGGTTGCCCATAAGATGGGGTATGTGCCCCACTATGCGGCCCGAAGTTTGAAACTGGGCAAGACCCAGACCATCGTCCTGGCCACCTACGAGACATTGCACCATCCCTACGTCCATGAACTGATCGAAGAATTGCAGGCGGAGCTTGCCGTGCATGGCTATCAGACGGTCATCGAACTGATTCATCGCGCCGCTGACCAGGCGCATGTGTATCGGACGTTTATGCCCGGCCGATGCGACGGCGTGGTCATGCTCCAACTGCCTTCCGTAGCGCGCGGGATGTGTGAGGTTATGCGGCGGCGCGGCACATCCGTTGTCGCCATTGAACCCGGCGAGGCCGAAGGTTTTTCCCGCGTTGATTATGACCGGGTCGAGGTTGTCCGCATGGGGACGAGCCACTTGCTGGAGCGGGGGCGCCAACGCGTGGCGTTTGTGCTGGATGCCAAGGAGGGGCTGCGGCGGAAACAACGCCTGCAAGGGTACGGTGCGGCTTTGAAGCAATTCGGATTGCGCTTCGATCGGACGTTGCTGTTTCCCTGGCCGGTTGAGTCGGAGGCAAGGGAATTGTGGGCGCGCATCGCGACTTTGCAACCGCGACCAACGGCCGTGATTTGTTATAATGATGAATTGGCTTTGCGCCTTATGCTGGCGATGCGCAAGGCGCAGGTAAGAATTCCCCAAGACGTCGCGCTCGTGACCCAGGGCAACTCGCGCGTTACCACTTTGGCGGATGTGCCCTTAACAGCCGTGGACACGAACAATCCGGCCATCGCGAAAACCGTGGTGGAAATCCTGCTGGAGGAAATCAAGGAGCCACGCACACCGCCGCGCCGAGTTTTGGTGAAACCCTGCTTGGTCGTACGCGAGTCGAGCGGAACGGGAGGTGATAGTGATCCGTTATCAGTTATCAGTGATCAGTGATCAGTCATCAGTCACCAGTAATCAGTGTCCAACCATGAACGATAAACGATCCCTAATTCGCGATGCGATACAAACGAGGGGAACAATGGAGTATTGGAACGCTGGAGTGATGAGAAGGGCTGAAGGAAGGCACAACCATCGTTCCCCACCACTCCATCATTCCATTACTCCATCATTCCATGCCTTTACCCTCATTGAGTTGCTTGTGGTCATTGCCATCATCAGCATCCTGGCTGCATTGCTTTCTCCGGCGCTCAAGAAGGCGCGCGATTCAGCGCGCGGCGTTCAATGCATGAACAACCTCAAACAGCTTGGCCTGGCCGATCTTTTCTACCGCGAAGATTTTGATGACTATCTCGCGCCGGCAGTTTACGGCGGCGAATACTGGACCGACGCGCCCGGAACATTTGGTCCTTGGGGCGGGAGCATCGGCCATTATTTATCCGACCGCAATGTATTGATCTGTTCCTCCTACCGCGGCCCCTCAACCGTTGGTTATACGGGAATTGATCCGGACCGGTATGCGCTGAACGTTGAAGGAGGGCGCGTTCATACCGGTTGGGGTTATATCTGGTTTGTAAGAGCGTCCAAGGTTGTGGATCCTGCCAAACTGGCCACGTTCATGGATTCTGTGGACGGCGGAAGCCGATATGCAATCGCCAGCGGCGGCGCCGAGACGTATCTCGGTTACTGGCACAACAACGGCATCAATGTGTTGTTTCTGGACGGCCATGTTGCTTGGCGTTCCCAAGGCAGCATCCCCCCCAATACGGCCTCTTACCCGGAACCGAATGACGATGGTTTCTGGGACGGTGAATACGACATGACAGCTCCATGACTGGGATGCGCACAAGTAATGGACATGGACGTGGAGGAAATGTCCCGCCATGGCGGGGACCAGCCCGCCATCTTCGGTGGGGGATAAACCATCACCCTACACGTGAAAAAACGTTCTTTGGCATATCCATTATTTATGCGAGGCGCAATAAGACGACAGCATTCAGTGCGGCGGCGGTCGTTTCATTCGGGTTTCTGTTAACGAGCATTTCCCTTCGCGCCAGCGCCGTCCAAAACGGGGATTTTGAGGAGACCCGTCAGGCCAAGGACACGGAATGGGTCTGTCGAACGATGACGGAACAGAAGTGGGAATTTCCCAAGCCCTGCGTTCTCCCCGTGTACTGGAATCCGAACCCGTTTGCCCCGAACGGGGTGTACCGGCTCATCACTGACAAGGCACAATCTCACTCAGGCGACAAATGTGTTTACCTGAAGGGTGACCTGGCGTGCGAGCAGGATCTGAAGGTCAAGGCCGGCGACCGGGTTCGCATGAGTTTTTGGGCACGGAGACCGGACCCGGGCCAGGTGCACGGCCTTCTCTATGCCTACGGCGTGGACAAGGAAGGCAAGGACACGGGCGTGGGTGATTCTGGACCGCAGTTTGCCGGTGAATCGGGCAAGGAATGGAAAAAGCACACTGAAACCCTCATCATTCCGGCCGAAGTGAAGGGTTGTACGGTGCGGACGGTGAAACCCGTGCTGCGCAGTCTCACCGTCGCTTATTTTGACGATGTTGAGGTTGAGGTCATTCCGTCCGTGGCGACCGGTCAATCCGCGCCGGAAACCGATCCGGTGAATGGCGGTTTCGAAGAATGGACGGAGCTTGAGGCGGTTCCCGCCGGCTGGGATCTGGCCGTCGGCAAGGTGTTCCCGCAAAACTGGACGGTCGAAGGGCGGCCCGGCGAACGCGGTTTCTTGCGGCGCGCGTGTAATCCGCCCGAGACGGTGGATCGCTTTGGCCAATGGAGTCTGGCCCTGGACGGCAAGGTGCTGTCCAAATACATCTTCAAAGATGCGCTGAACAAGACGCTGAAGATTTCCTTCTGGGCGCGCGGCAAGGGTGGCGCGATTACCGCGCGATTGAGGGAATACCGCGAACCGACTGGCGAGGAACTTGAATTTATTGTTGATGTGGTTGAACAAAAGACCTCGGAGGCATGGCGGGAATATGTCGGCCAAGCGACCATGGTGTCGGCGGGCGTTTCGTTTGCGAGGGTTGAGATGGAGGGACAGGGCGTGGTGATTGACCGCCTGAAGGTGGTGGTCCTGAAACCAAAGGAGGAGGCCAAACAGGAAATTCCCCAAGCGGCGCTTTCCATCCCCGTGAGCGGCAAGAAACCGATGATCGACGGCGTGTTCTCCGCTGACGAATGGAGCGCCGCCGTCGGGATCAAGCGTGGTTTCATGAATATTTACAACCACTGCGCGGTCGAGCGTCAGAGCGATTGCTACCTTTCCGCGGACAATGAGAAGCTTTACGTGTGCGTGAGGACCCCGCCCCGGCGGGGCGGACTGAAGACCACGATCACGAATCGCGACGGGAGCGTGTGGGCGGACGAATCGGTGGAAATTTACATCAATCCCGATGTCGGCCAAAAGACCATCGCGGACGTTTACCAACTGGTCGTCAATGCGGCCGGCGCGGTTTTCGACCAGCGCGTGAAAGTCTCGATCGGCCAGAATGAGGCGATCTGGAATTGCAAGGGGTTGGAGGCGGCCTCGGCTTTTCAGGAAGACTGGTGGATCCTGGAGATGGCGATTCCGTTGGCGGAAGTGGGGGTCAAGCCCGGACAACCGTTTGGCCTGAACGTCGCGCGGAATCTCTGCAATCCATCGGAATACGCGGCGCTTAGCGGCATGGCCTACAACGATTACGCGCATACGCTGTTGAGCACGATCGTGGACGGCGCGCCGTCCGTCCAATGGGGATTGCAGGGCAACTTGCGGGAGGGACCCCTGAGTTTGTTGGCACGGGTTATGAACCCCACCGCAAAAGAAAGCGGGTACGATCTGGCGCTTGCGGTTGGGGACAAGCAAGACCGGCAAACCCTGAAACTCGCGCCAGGCGCGACGCGGGAGGTCGCACTCAACGCCGGTGATTTGACGGAACGCGCCGGCGAAATGACCTTGCGGTTGTGCGATCAGGCGGGCAAGCCCCTCGTTTCGCATCAGCTTCGCTTTGACGCCGGGAAACTCGTGGCGGAAAACGAGAATGTTGAATCCCAGGATTACCGGGTGGAGTTTTATCCCGATCAAAAGAAACTCAATGTCCGGCTGCTCAACGTGTTCAGCCAGGGACGCTTTGGCCGGTGCGACATCTCGATCTTCAAGGACGACAAACTGGTAACACGGCAGTCGGTGAAGGAACCCCTGTTGGTCGAAGACCGGCATGCGGCGCATATCACCATTCCTTTTGATCCCCCAGCGGATGGCATTTATCTGGTACGGGCCTATCTGTATGATAAAAGCGGCAACTGCCGGTCCTTCATCACGGAGACCGTTGAGAAAAAGTCCGTGCCCTGGCTTGGGAACGAACTGGGCAAGGAACGGATCGTGATCCCGCCTTTCATGCCGCTGGAAACCAAGGGGAGTTCCGTTGCGTGCTGGGGCCGGACCCACAAGCTGGACGCTTCGGGTCTGCCCAGCGAGGTGCGGTCCCAGGGCGAACCGGCGTTGGCGGGCCCCGTGCGGTTCGTGTTGGACGATGGCAAACAGCTTCACACCGCACCGCCGGGCAAGGGGAACGTCAAGTTTAAAGAACGAGCGCCCGACCGCGTGAGTTTCGAGGGCATCACGCGGTTGCCGGGGTTGACCGTGAAACTCAACGGGCGGATGGAATACGACGGGATGATTCGTTATGAAACGGAACTCGTACCCGAATCAAAGATTGAGGCGGCCCGTTTGTACCTGGAAATACCGGTGCGCAACCTCCGCTACTTCCATTGGGCCGGTGGCATGCGCGTGTGGACGAATGCCAGCATGCAGAACCTTCCGCCCGAAGGGGAATATCAAAACCCGGATGTGCCGGTTTGGTCACCGGCCTATTCCTACGCGGACGCCCAGACGAAGGGCCATCCCATCAGCCTGTACTTGCCTGGTGGTGATGGGGTGATTTGGTCGAGTCTGGGCGTTTCCTTGGGCGAGGGGAGCTGTATTCAGGGCAATTTCCTGCCGTATCTCTGGTTGGGCAATGCCAAGTACGGCCTGGCCTGGTTTACAGACAATGATCGCGGTTGGATCACCGACAAAGATGCGCCCTGCTTCGAATTGGTCCGCAAAGGAACGGATGCAACCCTGCGGATATATTTTGTGTCGAAACGCGCGACCATCAGCGCGCCGCGGAAAATTGTATTCGGCCTGATGGCGACCCCGGTCCGTCCGCGCATCACCGGCGGGAACGCCGCCATCACCCCCACCAGTGAGGGCATGGGTTATGGCATGACGCGCAAGGAGGTTTATGGCATCACTTACCGGGACTACTACCTGGCGAAGCAGAACCTGGAAATGCTGTTGAAACGCAAGGGCATTTTCAGCGCCCACATGTACATCGCCAACGACATGCTGCCGGCGGGCGATCCCGCCATGGCGTACATGAAGCACGAATGGATGCGGGAGCCGTTTGCCGATTACGCGGACACGGGGCATGCCGTGTACAAGGTCTGCGGCGCGAATTCGGAGAATTACTGGAATTATATCACGTGCGGTTCGGCCAGCCAGGTTGACTACCAGGTCCACTGTATGAACGAGGACATGGCCCACGGCGCCATTGACGGCGTGTATCTGGACAACTCGTATCCGGCCACCTGCCAGAACCTCCAGCATCCAAGTTGCGCGTATGTCCGGGAGGATGGCAGCTTGCAGGGCGGTTATCATCTCTTCGCGACGCGTGATTTCATCAAGCGGTGCGCCGTGCTTTCCCATTTGCACAAAACCCGGTTGCCGCATTTCACGGTGCACAGCACAAGCGCCATGGTGATTCCGTGCTTTTCCTTCGCGGATTTGTGCGTGGATGGCGAGTGGGGACAGAAAGGCGATTTCATGGAATTCTTCACCTTGCCGTACCTGGAAGTTTTCGGCGCGGGTGCGTGGGGACCGAACCAGGGTTGGCTGCCGGAACTCCAGCACTTGGGCGTGGCCGACTGGAAGAAACCCACCCGGACCCTGCTGGCCACGCTGCGGTTGTACGATATGTGGATCTGGGACGCCAATTGCGATCAGGCGGAGAAGAAGCGCCTGGAGGAGCTGGAGAAAAAATTCGGCGTCCAGGAACCGGATTGTCAATTCATCGGCTATTGGCGGGATGAAGCCAGGGTCATTACGGGTCTGCCGCGCGACGTCAAGAGCAGTTTCTACGTCCGTCTCAAGCGAGGGGCGCTGATCTATCTGAGCAACTTCAACAAGGAAAAGCAGGAAATCAAGGCGCGACTGGATTTCCGCCAGTGGGGCCTTACCGATTGCAAGGTGGCGGATGCAGAGAACGGGCAGGGGATTGCGCTCAACGATGGGATGCTCGCCCTCGCCGTGGAGGGCCGTGATTTCCGGGTGATTTGCATTGACGCAAAATAGACGCTTACCAAGGATTCGATATGTGGGTGAAATGAAGCCTGATATGCTGGAACAGCAGAACTGGTTCTGAAATAAAAATGGAGTTTGCCGATGAAGATTGCCAAAGCCACAGTTGCCATCAAACCATCGCCCGCCGATAACGCGCGAGCCTCTTTTGGCAATTACAGCAAATCCCCCATGAAACCCGGTGAACGGCGACGGCTCCGCTGGATTTGTGAAATATGCGGGCTAGAACTCGTTCCAAGGCAGCGCGGTGACCTGTCGGCTCAACGCCTGTTGGCGCGGGCAGCGGCAGACCACGTATCCCCGTTTGGCCACGGCGGCATGCAAAGCCAGGAACGTTTCAACGTGCCGCGCGTCCCGATGAGAGGGGGTATCGGTCCATTTGATCTCCACGGGAATGACTTCGGTGGGTGTCTCAACGATGGCGTCCACTTCGGCGCCGGTTGCCGTGGTCCACGTGCTGAGCTTGTGGCCGGGACCGGCATAGCGGCATCGGTAGTAGAGTTCCGCGAACACCCATTGCTCGAAGACGTGGCCGGGATCGAGTTTGAGCAGGACATCCGTCGGCGGCAGTTCGGCCAGCGCGTGGCGCACGCCGATGTCGAAAATGATGAATCGCGGCGCCTGCAGAATTCGCTTGCGGCTCCGGCCGAACGGTTGGATGCGGATTCCCACATGCGTGTCCTCCAACACCTGATAGAAGTTCCGGAGGGTGTTGGGAGTTACGCCGACCGCGTTCGCCAGCTTCGTGAAGTTGACCAACTGCCCCGATTCGACCGCCGCGAGGCGCAAGAAACGCGCGAAAGCGCCCATGTCTTGCGCCAGATTCTCCTGACGAATCTCGTTCTCCACGTAGAGCTCCACGTAAGCGGCCAGCGTATCGGCCCAGTCGGAACGCGATTCTTGATAGAGACCCGGCAGGCTGCCGTAGAGCAGATAGTCCTCCAGCGGCCGCGCGGGAAAACGGGGCGCGCGCGGCGCCGGCAGCGGCGCCAGAACGCAGGCGCGCGATTCCGCCTGGATGGCCGGCGAGAGCAGGAGGCTATGCACACGGCCCGGCAGCAGGTTGGCCGACCGCCGCTTCAGGCGGCGCGCCGAACTCCCCGTCAGGAAAAATCGGAACCGGCGCGGATCCGCGTCGTAGAGGTACTGCACGGCATCGAGCAGAGCCGGAACCTTTTGAATTTCGTCCACGACCACGGTCCGCACGCGGGGCGACGCCTCCAACTCGCACACGAGCGCCTCCGGGTCCGCCTCGTAGCGGCGGCGCAGGCGGGGATCCTGCAGGTTGAGGATCAACGTGTCGGCGGAAGGCGGCAGACAATGGCCGAGCAGGGTGGACTTGCCGGTCTGTCGGGCGCCGAAAAGCAGGATGACTTTGGGTTTCGCGCCGGAGAAGGCGCTACCGGTTGCTGCGGCCATGCGCTTGCCCAGAAAGCGTCCGTAAAACGTATCCGCTGCGAGCGGCGGCGTAAAAGTCCCAAAAAGCGGCGGTAT
>JACQHZ010000513.1 GCA_016198745.1 Verrucomicrobiota bacterium | reverse complement strand
TGGTCAACAATGCCGGCATCCTGCGCGCCACTCGCATAGATGACATTTCCTTGGAGGAATGGAAGCTGGTGTTGGATGTCAACCTGACCGGCACTTTCCTTTGCACGAAAGCGGTTTTGCCGCCCATGAAAAAACAGGCGCACGGACGGATCATCAACATGTCATCCTCGGCCGGGCGGAGCGTGAGCACGTTGGGCGGCGCTCATTACACGACGGCCAAGGCGGCGGTGTTGGGTTTCACGCGGGCGGTGGCCAAGGAAGTCGCCCCTTTCGGCATCACGGTCAACGCGGTCTGTCCGGGCTTGATCGACACCGAAATGGTTCGGGACAATTGCCCGCCAGAACGCTTGCGCGCCTACGAACAAAGCTTTCCCATTCCCCGGCTCGGCACCCCCTTGGAAGTGGCTCGGCTGGTGTTTTATCTGGCCACCGAGGCTACTTATATCACCGGAGCTTCCCTGGACATCAATGGCGGTGACCTCATGATTTGACATGCTGCCCACATCCGATGGTCTTATTTAGGGTTCCTCGGAAACACCAGGCTACCCCACCACCAATCAAAAGCTCGCCATGAAAACAAGCCCTTAAAAACCAACTACCGTTCCTCCAGAAATGAAGGATAGGAATTTTAAGGATGGGATTTTGATTTTGGAGCCGCCCGATGTGACCGTGGCGCCGTCCATGAAGTTGGCCGTTCCCACGAGACCTCGTCCCGGCGGGCGCCAGATCGGCGCCGCGACAAGCTGTTCGGGGCTGCATGCCTGCCCCCCCCTGTGGTGGAGCAGGCGGCAGTCTTAGGGCTGTCGGTCTTCATGCCTTTCGATGAAAGATCCCGGTCATCGTCCGGTCATCCACTCCCGCAACTTCGACTTGAGGCGCGTGAGGCGTTCCGGAGCAATCTGCCCGATGGCGCCGAGCAAGACTGAGCGTTGCGCAACCGCCAGTCGGGCAATCCGGATAACGCTATCGGTTTTCAGCCCTGAAGTTGTGAAATCCGTATCCTTGGCCGTGATCACTTCATCGAAACCCGGAATCTGCTTCTCAAGCTGAGACGAAATCATGCAGATCAGCCAATCGTCGAACGGCCCTGGCAACCGACGCAGCACCAGAGACGGTCGCAGTTTGGCGGTAGCCTGGTTCGTCTGGGGAAACCGGAAAAGGACGATTTGATAGGGATCACCGGCGGCGGCTTCACGGCGAAGAAGGGAGAGGGTTTCTGCTGCGCCGCTCGCCGTGTCTGTGCGCGTGCCCCATGAAACAATCTGATGCTGGACGATCGTGAGATTCGTTGGGTTGTCATCCACGATCAGCACCCGCATGCCGGTCAAACTTGTTGTCGTCGCATCCTCCGATCCCGGCGGTTGTTTTTCGAGCTTCAGGGTGAACCAGAAGACGGACCCTTTGCCCGGACTGCTTTCCACGCCGATCCGTCCGCCCATCAACTCGACAAGTCTTCTGGAAATGGCCAGCCCCAGTCCTGTGCCTCCGTGCTTTCGAGTTGTGGAGGCATCCACTTGTGAAAATGCCTGGAAGAGGCATTTTTGCTCCTCCTCAGATATGCCAATGCCGGTATCCTTCACCTGAAAGCGCAGGGTGACATGGGCGCTGTCCTCGCTCTCTTTGGCAATTTCAAGGCGAACTTCTCCCTGCCTGGTGAATTTGACCGCGTTGCTCAAGAGATTGGTCAACACCTGCCGCAACCGTCCCGGATCGCCCCGCAAAAAAACGGGAACCTGGCTTTCGACATGTTGCAACAACCCGATGTTCTTTTTGCGGGACTGCTCCGCGACAAGTTCAGCGGCGCTTTTCGCAACGATGTTCAGGTTGAAATCCACGATTTCGATCCGCATCATCCCCGCTTCAATCTTCGAAAAATCCAGGGTGTCGTTGATGACCGTCAGGAGAAGGTCGCTGCTGGAACGGATGACTTCAACGAACCCCCGCTGCTCCGCGTTCAAGGGAGTGTCCAGAAGCAAGCCGGTCATTCCAACCACACCGTTCATCGGCGTGCGAATCTCGTGGCTCATATTGGCCAGAAACTCCGATTTGATGCGCGCCGACTCAAGAGCCGCGTCTCGCGCCCGGACCATGGCATCCTCCACCCGCTTGCGCTCGCTGAGATCATGGGTCATGCCGGTGAAAATCCGACGATCGCCCAACCGGACTTCGCTTACCGCCAGTTCAATGGGAAACGTGGTTCCATTCTTCCGCAGGCCGAGGACTTCACGCGTATTTCCGATGAGTTTTTTTTGCCCCGTCTCGATGTAGCGTTTCAGATAACCATCGTGCTCATCATGATACGGCTTGGGCATGAGCATGTTGACGTTCCGGCCGATCACATCCTCGGCTGACCAGCCAAAAAGGCGGACGGCGGCGGGATTGAACGTTTCGACAATTCCCTTTTCATTAATTGTGATGATGCCGTCCACGGCGGTATCCACGATGGCGCGAACGCGGTTGGCGCTGTCGCGCGCTTCTTCTTCGGCCTGCTTCCGCTTGATGAATTGGCCGATCTGACCGCCAATGGCGTCCAGTGTCTGCAGCAGCCCCTTGTCCGGCTCGCGGAGCTGATCGCTGAAAAATTCCATCACCCACTCCACATCGCCTCCGCTGCGAATCGGGAAACCGAAGGCGCTGTGAAGTCCGCTTTTGGCCAAAGACGGTGCGCGTGGAAAATTCGGGTCCCCGAAGACGTCGGCGACCCACTCCGGCGCGCGATTCGCCCATACGCGTCCCGGCAACCCGACGCCGGGGGCAAAGGCAATCTCGCGACTTGCAGCGGCAAATTCATCGAGGTTTGCGACGGTACCGCGCCAGAATTTCACACAACGCAACACACCGGCCGACGAGTCCACCCGCCAGAACGCCCCGCATTTCCAGCCCTGCACCTCGCAGATTGTTTGAAGAATCCGGGTTGCCGCCGCGTCGAGGGTTTCGGAATCGGCCAGGGATCGGGACAACATGTACTGCATGACGAGCCGTTGCTCAGCCGCCTTGCGGCCGGTGATGTCCATCGACACGCCCACCCAGTGGATGAGACGCCCGTCTTCGTCCCGCACCGGCGAAATGCTCAGTTCGTTCCAAAAAGGCGCGCCATCTTTGCGGAGATTCTGGAGAACCACGCGGCAGCCCTTTCCTTCACGAAGGGCTTCGCGCAAAGAATTCCGGGCGTGTGAGTCCTGCTCGGCGCATTGGAGGAATCTCGGATTTCGCCCCAGGACCTCGGCTGCGGAATAACCGGTCATTCGTTCAAAGGCCGGGTTGACATAGATGATGGGATTATCCTGCTGATTTGGATCGGTGATCACCACGCCGTTCATCGAGGAGCCAATGGCGCGATCCTTTAAACGCAACGATTCCGTCATTTCTTCCGCCATGGCGCGCGCACGACGACGGGCGGTGGCCAGAGACCAGGTGATCCCGAAGATCAGCAGGCTCACCACGACTCCCACCACTTGAATCAGCACGGACCAACTCCGTTCCGGCCCCGCATCGAACTCCGGTCTTGAACGGACACACACGTTCCAGAGCCGGCCGCCCACCGTGAGCCTGCAGGACGAAACCAAGACGCGACCGGCATCATCCGCGCGGGAATCCAGATGACTTGCGGCATTGCCGGAATCGAACAGGATGTGATCCGGCGTCAGATCCCGGTCATCAAAGACCTGGAAATCAACTTCAGGAGGTTTTTCCTTAAGAACCATCCGCATCAGGTCCGACATGCGAATGGGCGCGTAAACCCATCCTTCGATCGCGCGCCGGCGTTCCCCAACCGTCGCATGAGGCGCGCCGTTTCGGTAGATTGGGAGCAGCAACGAAAAGCCGGCAGAGTGCGCATTGTCCTGGATGAGGGTGATTTTGCTTGTGACGGATGATTTGCCGGTGTCGCGCGCGCTCTCCGCAGCCCGGCGACGGACCGGTTCTGAGCCGATATCGTAGCCGAGGGCAATCGCATTGGATTTCAACGGCTCAATATATTTGACAACGAAGTAATCATCGCGTTTGCCGGCCGGCTTGACGTCGAAACCGGGCGCGCCTTCCTTTCTCGTGTTTTTCAAAAAGACATCCAGGCGTTCCCCCGGCACAAGTGCAACAAACCCGATCCCGGAGATGCCGGGAAATTGTTGGGAAAGCGAAAGTCCGTTGATGAATGCCCTCCATTCGTCGCGCTCGACCAATTTGCTCGCCGCAAAAAGGCTCTGGGCCCCCATCAACACCTGTTCATAATCCAGAAGCCGCTCCCCAATCTTGGCCTTGATCCAATCCACCTGACGATCGAATCGAGCTTGGGTAAGCGCGCGCGCCTGTTCGTCAAAAATGCGTGCGGCCAACGCCGTTGCAAGCAGGGACATTGCCAGGACAAACCAGGCAAGCTGGGTGTCTCTGAAAAAAACCTTCATCCGACCAAAAACCTTTTTGCCTGGATTGGGACGTTGCATGCGAAAAGGCATCTCATGTGCGCGCTCGAAACAATTTAATCGCTTATTGCGCCGCCGCCAATCCTTTTACTTCGCGGGAGGGATTCCTCTCCGTTGGGTGGCGAACGCCTCCAGGTCCGGTTTGACATGTTTTTCATAGCACTGCGGGCAGACACCGTGAGAAAAATCGGTTCCCGTATTTTCGTGAATGTAGCTTTCGATCTGACGCCAGTAGTCCTTGTCGTCCCGGACTCTCTTGCAATACATGCAAATGGGCAGGATGCTCTTGAGCTGTCGGATCTGTGTCGTAAAGCCGAGAATGCGCTCGGCCACGTGCAACCGCATCGCAAGCTCATCGCGGTCCAGCGGTTTGGTCAGAAAGTCGTCCACGCCTGCGGCCATCGCGTTCTGGTAATCCTCCTTGTTGCTTCGGATGGTGAGGAGGATGAAGTAAGTGTATTCTGCGCGCGGTTTGGCCCGCACCTTGCGGCAAAACTCGATCCCGTCAAGCTCCGGCATCATCCAGTCGCTGACAATGGTCTGAGGCGGTTTGGCAACGAAAATCTCCCATGCCTGGGCGCCGTTCTCAACCATGACAACATCGTGGCCGAGTTTTTCCAGAGCAGTCTGCAAGACTCGTCTGGCAACATCATCGTCGTCGGCAATTAAAATTCTCATGGCAACTCGCTGACAATGTCTGGATTGAACCTGTTCAGGCCATTCCCGTCCCGCCGTGGCGGGACGGAAATGACAGTAGGCGAAGGGATGACCTGAGCAATCACGATTCACCAGCATTCACGGATATTTGTAAAGCGATTTTTTGCTTGTGCTTGCTCGATCGGGTCGCGCAAAATGGCGGGTTCGTACACCCTGGCACACCATGGCTGATATTCTCGTTGCGGAAGATGATCCCCTGATGTTGCGGATGATCGAGTTCAAACTCAAGCAACATGGATTTCTGGTGCGAAAGGCGACCAACGGAGAAGAGGCGTTGAACCTCGCACGCGCCGAAAAGCCCGCCCTGATCTTGCTGGACGGCATGATGCCCATCATGGACGGTTTCGAGACGTTGCGCCGTCTGAAGGAATCACCCGATCTGCGCGCGATCCCCGTGGTGATGCTGACCTTGAAGGGAAGCGAACAGGACATAGTGTATTCTCTGAACCTGGGCGCCGCCGATTACATTGTGAAACCATTTCATCCCGGCGAGCTGATCGCCCGGATACGGAAGATTCTTACCCCACCCTCTTCTGGGAGGGAGGATCCGCTTCGGAGGAGCCAGATCGCATGACTCCAACCCAACCATCTATCCGCCTTCGTCATTCAAAATCGTGATCCGCCGCAACAATTCAAGTTTTCCAATGTGCCCACCGGATGCAGGGGCGGTCCCGCCTTGGCGGGACCCGCCCGAAATGCTCCGCGGACGGTCCCGCAGTTGCGGGACCGCCCCTACACTGGTTGTTTTGAGGGGATGCATCTCCAGGCCCCTAAAACTGGTGTTTTGCGTTTGCGCCTTTTTTGTCAGCGGGCTGGGTTGGGGGCCGTCGGATGGGCTTCTTGCCGATGATTTCGATGCGGCTTATCAAGCGGGGACCGCCGCCAAGAAGGAGGGACGGCACGAGGAAGCCATCGCGCATCTGAAAAAGGCGCTCGCGCTCCAGCCGCAACATCTGGAAACGATGACTCAACTCGGCGCGGTGCTTGGTTGGACGAAGCGTTATGACGAGGCAACGGAGATTTACGCGAGGGCGCTTGCGCTGTCCCCAAGGGATATCGAGCTTCGGTTGGGCGCTGCCCGCGTCAAGGCATGGAAAGGCGATTTTGATGACGCCCGAAGGGACTTCATGGCCATCCTGGAGGACGACCCCGCGCAACTTGACGCGCGGGTGATGTTGGCGCGTCTGTCGGCCTGGCAGAAAAAATACGATGCCGCCGAGGCGGAATATCACCGGATCCTTGCTGCGGCGGCGGAAGGTTCCGAAGCGCGTCTGCAGTCCCTGATCGGCCTGGGCGACTTGAGGGTGTGGCAGGAACAGCCGTCCCAGGCGCGAGAATACTACCGTCAGGCGCAAGCGATGATGCCGCAATCGCCCGAAATCAGGGAGAAACTCCGGCAGGTCGAAGAACTCAGTTTGTGGCGCGTGGACACCGGTTATTCTTACAGCACTTTTTCCGGACAATCCCGCAGCGATTGGCATGAAGGCTATACGCAGATCGGTTACGCCATCACCGGAAAAACGCGAGCATCCCTCCGGTACGAGAACGATCATCGTTTCGATCTGTCGGACGAGTGGATCGAGGGCGGGGTGGAGCATCGGTTTCTTGATCCATTCAACGCCTATGCCCGATTCGGCGGGGCGCCTGACGCCGATTTCCTGCCGGAATGGAAGACCGCCACGGGCGGGACCTTTCGTTTCTGGAATGGCGAAAAAATCCTGGGACCGTCCCTGCTCACGTTCGACTATCGCCACGCCCGCTACCGCGAGGGCGCCGCCGATTCCTTCGCTCCCGGTTTAGAGCAGTATGTGACCCGGCGTTTTTCGGCTTCCGCGCGCTGGTTGAGAACCATCAATCTCAGCGGCGAAACGACCGACGGCTGGCTGGCGCGCGCGACCTGGCTGCCCTGGGATGATATTACCATTCATGCCGGCATGGCAGAATCGAAAGAATCACTCGCGCCCACCGCTTATACCCTCAGCCGCAAAATTCCCGCACACGCCTGGTTCGCGGGCGTGTTATGGGATATCTCCCGCAGAACAAGCGTGCGCGCAGATTACACGCGCGAAGAACTCGAAAAATCCTGGTCGCGCAATTCGATTCACCTGGGCCTCACCGTACGATTTTAACCTGCGTCCATTCGCCGCGGCGAATGCCTTTGTTCCGCATGCAAATCCTCATCCTCCAATTGCAGACCATTCTTTTCCAACTCCAGATATTCCTGCTCCAGGTGATTTCCTGGCTCTCCTTTTCGCTGGCGATGGTTTCCCTGGCGGTCATAATGGGGTTGATCATTCGTCGCGCCATTTTGGACCATGGCAAGCGTCTGGCGGCTGAGCGTCAGAATCTTCTCATGGATCGCATGCTGGCTTGTCTCGAAGACCCCGGTCAATTGGGAACGTTGAAGGAACAATTGCGTCCGGACGATCAGCGGCTTTTGCTGGGGCTTTTTGAAGGCATGATTCCCAATCTGCGGGGCGAGTATGCGCAGCGGTTGTCGGACATGATGCGGACGCTTGGCGTGATGGAAAATCAGATCCGGGAACTTCAGCACCGGAAATGGTGGCGGCGCGCCAATGCGTGCAAAATTCTGGCCTGGATTCGGGACCCCCGGGTGATCGAGTCCCTGGAAAAAACCATGAACGATCCCAATGGCGACGTTCGCCTGGAGGCCGCGACTGCCCTCGTCAAATTGGACGCCGTGCGCTCCCCTTCCCTGCTGCTTGCCAAACTGGCTGAGGCGACGCTGACAAGATCGCTGGCGTTGGTTGATTTGTGCCGGACCCTCGGCCCCTCCTGTGTGTCCGAATTCATTGCGATGTTGGACGGCGATTTTCCTGATCGGGTCATGACCCTGGCGGTGGATGCGCTTGGGTTCAGCGGCGATTTGCGCGCGGTCGAACCTCTCCTCAAACTCCAGCAACATTCCTCGGCGGAGGTGCGTTTCGCCGCCGTCCAGTCCCTTGGCGCCCTGGGCGACCCGCGAGCCCTGGCGGTTTTTGAAAAGAGCCTTCATGATCCCGCATGGGAAGTGCGCGCTCAAACAGCATTCTGGCTCGGCCGGCTGGGTGCATCTGAAATGCTCTCCCCGCTGCAGGACCGCCTGGATGATGACCAATGGTGGGTGCGTTACCGGGCAGCCGAGGCGCTTGCGGCCATGGGAAACGCCGGCGCGATTGCGTTGCGCGGCTTCGCCGAAGACGTCCGACCACGGGTGGCAGAGATTGCGCAGGGCGTTCTCAACGAGAAAGGACTCGCGACCTAGATGTTTGCCCCCATCATTGACATCATCAAGTTGATCAACGCCGTCATTTTTGCGTTGCTCATCCTCCAGAACGCCTCCTACTTCGTCTGGCTGGCGCTGGCCTACGCGGAATTGCGCCGCTCGGTCCGTCGCGAAAAAAAACCGAATTTATGGAGCATGTTGACCAAGGATTTCACCTTTTCGATTTCCTTGCTGGTGCCGGCGCACAACGAGGAAACGACCGTTGTTGAGAACGTCCATTCCCTGCTGGCGCTGCAGTATCCGGATTTCGAGGTGGTCGTGGTGAACGATGGCTCCAGCGATCGAACCCTGGAGACCCTCATCGAAAAGTTCGATCTCACGAAAATCCATCGCGCCTGCCAGCTCGCGATTCCACACAGGAGAATCCGCGGACTTTACGGCAATCCCCGGTACCCGCGCCTCATTGTGGTGGACAAGGAAAACGGCGGCAAGTCCGACGCCTTGAACGCCGCCATCAATCTTGCCCGCAATCCCATTGTCTGCTCGATCGATGCGGACTCGGTTCTGGATGCCGATTCTCTGATACGCGCCATGCGGCCCTTTGTCGAGGAACCGGAGCAGATGATCGCGGTGGGCGGGACGGTGCGGGTCGCCAACGGATGCACGGTCAAAGCCGGTCAGGTGATTCAAATCATGCCTCCCCGGCAGATGCTTCCGCTCTTTCAAAGCGTGGAGTACCTGCGCGCCTTTCTCATCGCGCGGCTGGCATGGAGCCGGTTGCACGCCATGCTGATCATCTCGGGCGCCTTCGGCTTGTTCAAGCGCAACGCGGTCATTCAGGCCGGCGGCTACAGCACCTCCACCGTGGGTGAAGACATGGAGCTGGTGGTGAAACTCCACCGTTCCATGCGCGAAAAAGGGATTGCCTATCAAATGCGGTATGTTCCGGACCCGATATGCTGGACCGAAGCGCCGGACACCCTGCAGGTCCTTCAACGTCAGCGCACGCGCTGGCAACGCGGTCTGCTGGAAACCCTCTTCAAGCACCGCCGGATGTTGTTCAATCCGTCGTACGGACCCGTGGGCCTGGTTGGAATGCCGAACTTTCTTGCATTCGATGTCATCGGACCGCTGCTGGAAATGACCGGTTACGTGCTCATCCCGTTCTGCGGGGTGATCGGCGTCCTCAGTTATGAGTTTTTCATCGCTTACTTCATGCTGACCTTCGCGCTGGGCATCTGTCTCAGCGTCGGCTCGCTGTTCCTGGCCGAGCTTTCCGCGCACCACAGTTTGAAACCGAAAGACCTGCTCCTCCTCACCGCCGGAGCGGTCGTGGAAAATTTCGGATACCGCCAGTTGAACAATTACTGGCGCCTCATGGGTTTCTGGCAGTTCATGCGGGACAAACAGGGATGGGGCGCGATGCCGCGCGCCGGTTTCTCCCGAGGATGACCGGGCGGAGGCGCGCCCGCGCCCGGCCCTGAAAAGAATGCGGAACCAACCAAAACCAACCTTCCTGATGCCAACCGGTGGGCGAGGGTGGCAAGCGAACTTTTGAAACCTTCGGGTCCAACGGCAAGGTGGAAACAAACGTCGTGCAGTGGCGAGGTTTACTTCTGGTTTTCAACAATTTGGATTTCTTCGGGACTTAATCCGTAAAGCCTGTAAACAAGCTGGTCAATTTCGCGGTCGGTGTCAGCGATGTCGCGTTCGAGGTCAGAGAGATTGCATAGCGGTGATTCCTTTTTCATCTCCGCGAGCACCAGTTGGAGTGTATTCAAGTGTGTTTCGTGGTCGTAAACGCGATGCAGTTGGAACATCGGCACTTGGATTTCGTCGAGAATGGTTTCAAGGATTTTGCCGTCGCCCCATTTCCGTTTGCGGGTATTCACGCGCAGGAATTGGCGGATGCCATAGAAAATGAAATGCCGCAGCTTGTCATCGGCGATGTTCATCTCGATGCTTGGTTTCCAATCATCGGCAAGGCAGGCGTCAATCCGGACAGTGTTGCCAACCATCTCGCAACGCAACCCCGCAATTTCACCCAAATCGCTGGCCTTGACGAGGGATTTCTTTTCGATCAACGGAACGTAGCCGGGACGATTCCAGTAGGTGTCGCCCAAGGGTTTCCTCTCGTGCGGATGGTTGTTGAGAGCCGCAGCAAATGCCCGTTCCACTTTCGCTGCCTCCCAATGAAGGCGAAGTATTTTCTTCGCCAGGTTTGCCAACTCATCATGCGCAGCTTTCGCCGCTTTCTGCTTCAGATCCAGCCTGGGCAGGGACAAATGTTTAAGGTATTCTCGGAACTCAACGTAACCCCCGCGAACGCTGATCGCCCGGAATTGCTGTTTGTAGGCAAAGTCCAAAAGCACACTGTTAAGCAAAGCGGTCAGGAATAGCATCGAGTATCGGCAATCGGGTTTTGGCACAAGAGCGTAAATAGTGTTTAGGGGATAGAAAAACCCCTCCTGCTTGCCGTCGTCTGGAACGGCCGAAAGTCGCACAGCAACGCGTTTGACGAGAATCTTCGGGGATTCCAACAGTTCCTTGCTCTTCGGATTGTATAGTTCGGACGGCTTATAGCGCAGATAACTGCCATCCCAGTCGATGCGGTAACGATCAAGATGTTCGCCGTCGAGCATCGGGTGACATTCCCCGCGTTGCGCAGGACTTAGCTGGCGCAAATCTTTTTCGGCAACAACCAAGCGTTGACGCGCTTCACGCCCACCGATGCGAATGCACTGTTCAATCGTCAGCCAAGCGCCCAAACGAAGTTCTTGCCGCGACATTTTTTCAACAATTGCATCGACCGAATTGTTGGGATTGGTGGAAATAATGGCGTCTGGCACACGCAAAATGCCCTCTGCGCTTCGATGGGAAAATGTGGAAGAAGCGATGGATGCCAAGACAGGGGCGCATTTCTTCGCGGTCACGCGCAGCAGAGCAATTTCGTGATCGGTCGGTGGCGCGGACTTTCGAACACGAAGCAGACAAGGATAGGTGGAAGGATCGGCAAAAACATCTTCGCACTGAGAAATGTCCACAATTTCTTCCAGGGTGTAATCCCGAAGCATCATCTGGCGGAGCTTTCGTCCGTTGGCGTAAATGGCGAACTTGACGGGATTGATAAACGAGATTCTGCCTGCCTCGCACAGAAGACTGAATCCACGTTCCAGGAAAGTGATGTAGAGGTCGAACCGGCCTTCCGCTGTTTGGTAAAACTCTAAAAGATACACGCGGTCGTCGGCAGGAATACGCGTCACGCTCACATACGGCGGGTTTCCGATGATCACGTCGAACCCAGCGCCTTGGCGGTCAAAAACTTCCGGAAATTCAACGGTCCAATGAAAGGGATGTTTTGCGGCCGGGTCGGAGAAAAACTTTTTAAGCGGGGCATAGAGCGGCTCAGCAACCCGGCGTGTCTTCTCCTCTGTTTCTTCGAGAAGCTTGCGCTTGGCGGTATCGTCGCCGGTGGCAAGGATTTTTCGGCGGAGCGTGACAAGATGTTCGCTGTCTTGGACGGAAATAGGAGTTTTTTTCCACAGTTCCGCATCCCCCAGGCAGCCGATAAGCGAATTCCCAATTTTGATATTCTGGTTAAGGATGAGCGGCAACTTGCGGCCATTGGAAGAGACGCAGGAGAAGGCTTTCATGATGAGGTTGACGCTGGCCATCTCGGCGGCTTCTTCGTCTAAATCCACGCCATAAAGATTTTCTTCGAGGACGATCTTCGGGTAGTTGAGCAGAAGTGGCGGGAGCGATTTGATTGCAACCCGGCTTTCAAGCATATCGCTGGCCTTGGATTCCTTGACCAGCCGAACCTGTTCCGCGGTGATGCGTTTGTTGCAGCGCGCGTAGAAGGCCGCGAGGACGTCGAAGGCGTAAATCAGGAACGAGCCGCTGCCGCAAGCGGGATCGAGGATTTTCATTTTGCGCGCCTCGTGGCCCGCGGCGAATCCGTGTTGAACTTCCAATTCCTTGAGTTTTTCCCCAAGCGTGTTGTCCACGATGTAGCGAACGATGGAAGGCGGGGTGTAGTAAATGCCGCCTGACCTGCGGAGATCGGCGTGCGATTCGAGGGCGATTTTGCCGCCGTCCAATTTCAGGCGGTGCCCGAGGTAGGATTCATAGGTGTTACCGAGAATGTCGGAAGTGAATTTGCGAAAACTGATGGCCGTAATTTCGTCGAACAATTGTTCGAGGCAATCATTGCCGACGGCGACCAGTTCGCACGGATGTTTGGGGCTGAAAATTTCTGTGTTGTGCTTGCGATCCATGCCGCCGCAGAATTCGAGGAAGTCGCGGTAAAGCTTGCCTTCGGCGGCGTAGCTGCGACGGGCTTTGAAACCATCCAGCATGGCTTCGATGACGCCAAAATTATCAAGAAGTTCGCGGTCGTCGGCAAAACGGATGATTACGAGACGGTCGAGAATGCGCTGGACAACACGGCGGAGTTTGTCCAGATCGGGCTTCCCCTCGGTGGAAATAGCCTCGTTGGCGGCGTTGAGTTCAAAAATATTTTGGGCCAGGAGTTGCCGCCAACGTTTAAGATTTTCCAAAAAGCCATGGTCAATATCACCTTTCACCTGCAACGCAGCAAAATGTTCAAGACTATCGCGCTCAATGCTTGCTCGTGTGAGACAGTTGAGGTCTTCGAGCCGGCGTGAAAAATCCTGCGGGTCGTCAAAGGCCAGAATCAACCGTTCTTGATCGGCATCGAATACGTGGAGTCGCTCAAAGTTGGTCAGGATCGCCCAGCGGATCTTTTCCTGTCGGGCGTATTTGAAGGCCTGTCGTTCTTCAGACGTTCGGTCGCCGCGACGTTCCGCGGATTTGGGAATCACGCCAAACCGCTTGATCTCCACAAAGAGCTTCGGATCGCTCTTGATCAGCAGGCCAATGTCCGCATAACCCGCTTCCCGTACATAACGCTGCCGGTTGTATTCGGTCGGGTTAAGAATGTCCCACCCCAGCGCAAAGAAGAGGATGTCAACATAATTGGCGCCGACATCTGCCTCGGTAAGTGTTCGTTCTCTGTCGCGCGCATATCGGCTCAGCAACTCCGACAGTTTTTGGTGTAAATCGGGCACGGTTGAATTTAAGCCCAGCTTGGCACGCTCCGTCCCGGAAATCAAGTCACATGACCGCGGCGGCCGTGACCGCCAAGCGGCGCGACGAAAAACCGTCCCCACGATCCATTTTCTTTTTGAGCGAAATGGCGTGAAATCCGTGGGTTCAATCGAGACCGTGCAGCGCCATGCCGTCGAAACAGGGCCACGATTGAAAGAATTCTTCCAGGGAGGGAAGAAGCGCGCGCATTTTTTCAGGATTGTCGTGGAAGGTGAGAACCGACGCCCGGAACATGGAATCGTTTGAATGCGCGAACACTTTCGCGCGCGGGTTGCTCAAACGATGTTTCAATTGGACCATGGCATGATATTGTCCGAGCGGCAACAACCAGAGATCCCCCGTGGCCGCAGGTTGATAATGACGCCGTTGTTCATCGCCCAGAGGCCCTCCCTCCAGACCGATTTTCACCTTGCAATCGCGCCGCTGGCCCCATTCGAGAAACGGGCGCGCAAATTGGCGGATTTCTTCAGGGCCGGTGCGATAGTCCATCACCACCACGCCGTCCACGCAGCCCGCAAGATCTTCGAGCAAACGGTCTTCCCGGGTTTTTTCCTGCGCGAACCAGAAGGGCAAAGCCGCTTCCAACGGCATATCCGGAACCCCGGCTTTCAAAGCTGAAATGGTTTTGACATAGGCGCTGTTCCACCCTTTGTGGTCCAGTTCGTAGCCGGCCAGGATGTACGGCTCGATGTCGCACTGGATTCCGGAAATGCGTTGAGAGGGTTTTGCCTCGCGGTTGTACGCGGCATACGCTTGCGCACGGCGAACGAACTTCGGGCGTTCGGACGGCAACACGGCTCTCGGATCGCCATCCACGGCCCACACCCGGATGCCCTGCGCGGAAGCCATGTCAATAAAGTCCTGAACGGCCTGCGGATCGGACACGATTCCCGTTTCCATCTGGACCGGGATGGTGACATAAACCGTTTTGACGGCGTGTTTTTGCAAGCGCTCCAGGAAAAGCGCCGGCGATTTTTTCCACAACTCCGGCTGCCAACGCCAGGCGGATCGGGCGGGGAGACGGCCCGCCGGTTTTGCCGCGGCTGTTGCAGGCGGATCGTCTTGCGCTGCGACATGAGTGGGAGGGGATGCGGAAGGAATCACCTCGCTGACGCAGAAAATGCCTGTCTTTTCCACTCCTTGCAAAATCACTCCCCCGGCCAGGTTGCGGGCGGCATCATTCGACACAAGAACCGCCCACTCTACTTCCCTGGCGTTCACGGGCAGCTCGACCTCCGCGCCATCGGAATGAGGCAAACGGTTTGCGGTGAGCATGAGCGAGAAATTCCCCCCGTCCGGATCAAGGTAGTCCTTTTGCCGGATCGGAGGATCGGATGGAGCGCTGCGGCGGATGGAAAGCCAGGCTGAATCCGCGGAAAAAACGTGGGCCGCCATGACCACCCAAATCAAACCGCAAACCGTTTTCTTCATGCTTTTCTCCCGCCACGAGGGGCTTAACCGTGAACCCTTGAACTGTACTACAATGTTCAAGAATCGCGTATTTTCGACAAAATTTTCCCGATGTTGCAGATGCGCTTCTATGAAGCGCAGGTCCGTCTGCAGATGGCGCTTCGTCCCGCCGCGGCAGGACGCCGCTACATCTTTTGGTTGCGGCGACGTCGCGCTGTGAACCTTAGTAATTACGTTTTTTGGAGGCGTCCGTCTTGATTTTTTCGAGCAAATCCCGCGCCTCCTGATTGCGCGGGTCGGCTTGCAACGCCGATTCGAGAAGACGGGCGGCCTCGCGGCTGTTGTTCTGACGATAACGCACCATGCCCAACCCCACCTGGGCGGAGGGGCTGGCCGGTTCGACGCGAAGAACGGCCGAGAACTGTTGCGCCGCATCTTCCAGCATGTTCTCCCGCAACGCGCAATACCCAAGACCATCATGCGCCTCAGAAAAATCAGGCGAGGCAGCCAGGGCCCCTGCAAACCGGACGCGCGCCCCGGCGATGTCGCCCAGACGGTACTTGGCCCATGCCAGGAGCATCTGAACCGGAGGATCAAGCGGTCCCAGAGACTCCAGATTGGCCACAACCGCCGCGAATTTGCCCGCGTGAAAATCGGCATTGGCCTGGTCCAGCTTCTGCGCCCGGTCATGCCGTTCCGCTCTGCGGATGAGATATACATCGCTCGTGGTCCCTTGGGCGGCAAGCAATTCCTGGACGCTTTTTGTCCGGTGCAATCCCAGGTAGCAGTGGACGTACACCTTGTTTGTTTCACCCGCCGCGACTTCTGCCGCCGCGACAGCGTTTTTCTCGTACTGTTCGCCCACGCCGTGTCCCCAGAGACTCACCATCGGGTAATTGAAGAATCGCATTCCGTACCGGACAGCAATTGCCTTTTCGCGCTCCAACAGGACCCGTTCGTAAGGGAGGCGCGGATCGAGAAGACTGACTATTGCGCCGATCCGGTGACGTTTCAAGATAAGGAAATCGTCTTCGGTGGGATAAGGGCCGATCACAACGTGTGCATCGGTTCGAGTGATCCTGGTGCGAAACATTCCCGCCAGAAAACTGTCCGGCGTGATGGCAATCCAGAACGCCAGCCCCAGAAAGACCGTCAGCGCGCCGATTGTCCATGCGAGTTGACGCCAGATGCTGTTGCGTGTCCCCATTTCGGATGTTCCTCCGCGTGGCGGGGGTCAGGTCTCCTTTGAGATTTGTTCGGCGAGTGATTCCTTTGCCGCAAGTGCGGTCGGGGGACGATTCGCAGGATCGGGTTCCATGAGCCGCATCATCCATGAACAAAATCCCATCCCCAAATCGGGCCGCAACCGGTAAAGATCGATCACATCGTGGTTCAAGTGACGTTCATAGACGGCCTGGACCGAGAGCGCGGAAAAGGCGTCCTTTTTTGCCGCGGCAAGGTAGAGCGAGCAGCCGAGCGCATATAAATCGGTGCGATGATCCACGGCCTCCCGGTGATAAATCTCGGGCGCTGCATACAACGGCGTGCCGTAAATGGATTTTTCCCCATCGGCTGATGAAGAGATGGACGTGTGGATGAATTGCGACAGGCCGAAATCAAGAATCTTGGCATGAAAAGACCCCCCCGGCAGGTCGAGCAGCATGATGTTCGCAGGCTTGATGTCAAGGTGGATGAGATTGAGCTGGTGCGCGGCGACCAGGGCATCGAGACATTGATCCGCCAATTGGGAAATTTTCAACACAGGCCAGGAGGGTGATGACTCCACGGCCTCATCCAGGGTTTGCCCATGGAGCAACTCCATCACGATGAAAGGACCCTTTGCGTCCACCCCGCAGTCAAAGACATTCACTATGTTGGGATGCTGCAGGCGAGCCAGCCGGATGGCCTCTCCGAACAATACTGCAGGATCCCCGCCCGCCAATGTCTTGGGATGATGGGGATATTTCAAGGCCACCGACCGGGAGAGTTCGTTGTCCCATGCCTGATAGACTTCGCCCAGCCCGCCTCCCCCGATCCTGGGTCCCAGAATGTAACGCCCGGTGCGGCGCTTGCGGCGTTTGATGGTTTGTTGAATGGCGGTTTGAATCACATCCGCCAGATGCGCGGGACGCACGGGTTTTTCGACAAAATCGGTTGCGCCAACGCGAAGGCTTTGTTTCACGACATCCTTGTCATCCATCCGGGTGAGCATCACGATGGAAATGTTTTCGTCTTGCTGTTTGATCCATCGCGCCAGTTCAACCCCGTTTTTATCCGGCATCAGATAGTCGGTCACCACACAATCAAACCTCGAAAGCCCGCGCGCGGTCATCATCGCAATGGCCTCGGCGGCGTCCGCCGCGGTCACAACCGCGATCCCCAGTTTTTCGAGGTGCGATCGGACGATCCGGCAGGTGACATCGTCGTCATCCACCACCAGCACGACAGGCGCGTTATCCTCGGCGTTCCGCTTGAAATTCGGTGGATGTTTGACCGACGGCACAGGCGGACTTTTCGCGTCGTCTCCCGGAGGGGGGATGATCTCCGTGGTCTTCAAGTGAAATGTGTCTTCAACTTTCTTCATGGATGAGATGAAAGAAATTCGGCGTGAACAATTCATAATCCCTAACGAGACGCAGCCTCAGACCACTTTTTAAGAATCGTGCGGCTTTTCCAGATGGGATGGCGCGCCAATATCGCACATCACCCTCCTCCTTTCAATGATGTTATATTACGGCAAAAATTGCGGCTTGTCGGCGGGTGTGGTTTTGCGGTTGGGTGAGGGGGATGGAAACAAATCGCACACCCCATTGGCAAGCCAAACAACCGCTTGTCGCCGCATCGTTTTTTTTCATCCTTGGGATTGTCTTTCAAGATCACGTCCAGGCGTCGTGGAAACCGTCGCTTCTCACCGCTCTCGGCGCCGCGATGGCGTGGCTGGCGATTTCCTGGCGCGTCCTGACGCCCCCCTGGTCCATCGCGCCGCTCATTTTCCTCGCGGGCGCGTTTGTCACCGCGGGTCAATTGCGGGCATTGGAAGGCTCCTCCCCGAATCATCTGCGGCAGCTTGTTCTCCGAATGCCCCAGCGCATGACGCTGCGAGGCGTGGTGCGAACCGATCCAGCGCATCGAGATGTCGAGACTCCGCCGCGAGGCGTTTCGCGCTCCATGGCCAGGGATGATCCAGAAAAAGAAGGCTACAAGACAGCGACGCGTTCCGAGTTTGAGCTTGAGGTTTCAGCCGTCCGGTTTCTGAGCGCATGGGAACCCGCTTCCGGGCGGGTTCTCGTTCGTGCGCGCGATTCCACCGGCGAGATCGAGTACGGGTTGGAAATCGAAGCGGAAGGCGTGTTGCGCGAGCCGCCGCCGGCGCGCAACTTCGGGCTTTTCGATTACGCGGCGTACCTGCGGCGGATGGGGATTCATCATGTCTTGCAAGTGGACGAACCGGACGCGATTCGTCTCCTGGGCGTCGCGGCCGGCGGCCAATGGATATTCAACGCGCGGAAAAAACTGGCGGAACGGTTGACGCTCGGCATTCAGGCCGATCGCCTGGCGGCCGGGATCATCCGCGGCATGTTGCTGGGTTATCGTGAGGACATTCCGCCGGACGTGAACGACGCCTTTCGCCGGACCGGCACGCTGCATGTCTTTGCGATCAGCGGATCGCACATCTCGTTGATCGCGCTTTCCCTGCTGGTTTTGCTTCGGCAGATCCGCGTCTCGCAGACGTGGGCATTTGCGGTCGTGCTGCCGCTGCTCGTGTTCTACGTGGTCGCCACCGGATTGCGCGCATCAGCGGTGCGCTCGTTGGTGATGGCTGCGGTGGTGATCGCAGGATGGGCGCTGCGGCGGCCGTCCGCGTTGTTGAACAATCTCGCGGCCTCCGCGCTCATGATTCTCGCGTGGGACCCGCTTCAACTTTTCGACGCGGGATTTCAGCTTTCATTTGTGGTTGTCGCCGCGCTGATCCTGGTCGCTCCACGGTTGGATGACAAGATTCGCGGCTGGATCGAGCCGGACCCGTACATCCCGCGCTGCTGCGTCCCACGCTGGCGGTTGGAATTGATTCCTCCCTCCAGGTGGTTGAGCGCGCTGGTCGCGGTCTGTGTGGCGGCCTGGATCGGTTCCCTGGGACTGAACCTTTATTACTTCAACCTGTTCTCTCTGGTGGCGCTTCCCGCGAATCTGTTGATCGTCCCGCTTGCGTCGGCGTCGGTGGGTCTCGGTCTGGTGAGCCTTCTCGCAGGAGCAGTCTGGGACCAAATGGCGATCACTTTCAACGCCACGCACGCCCTTCTGGTACACGCAATGGTTGGCATCAGCGAGAAACTCGCGTCGTGGCGTTGCGGTTATCTCTACGCGCCGCAGCCGCCCGTGGGATGGGTGTTGGCGGGCTACGCGCTGGCTTTGGCCATAGGACTGCTCTGGCTCAAAAAACGGAAGGCGCGCGCGGTGACGCTGGCAACCGTCTCCGCAACCGCGCTGTTGGGAACCGTGATGGTCGCCTGGAACACAAAGGACGTTCGCATGGATGTGCTGGATGTCGGCGGCGGCCAATCCGCGCTGATCACAGGACCGGGGTTTGAGCGCGTCCTGATTGATGCCGGCAGCCGCAGCCAGGGGAAAATGGTGGTTGAACCATTCCTGCGGTCGCGCGGCGTCAACGTCATTGACCTGGCGGTGATCAGTCATGGCGATGCAGGGCATTACGGCGGGTTTCTGGAACTGTTGAATGACGTGCCCATCCGCCGCCTCGTTGTGGCGGACGCCAGGTTCCGTTCCGCAGGTTACCGACGTCTTCTGGCGCGGTTGTGTCAATCTGAGATCCCGGCGGTACGATGGCGCGCAGGCGATGAATGTTTGTTGCGCAGCGGACGATTGACCGCGTTATGGCCGTCTGGACGCCTTGAGAGCGGCAGGGCGGACGATCTGGCGCTTGTTTTGCAGCTTCGCACGCCGCAGGCGGTCTGTGTTTTTGCGTCCGACATTGGCGAATCGGCGGAGGCGGCCCTGGGACGCCAGACGAATGTTTCCAGGACGGTCCTGGTGCAGGGGATTCATTCCAACGAGGAATCCCTGACTGCGGCCTGGTTGCAGGCGCTCAAACCATCCGTGATTGTGCTCAACTCGGCGGAGTATCCGTTGCGCGCTTATCCGTCGGTTGAATTGCAGGAACGTCTGCGAACAAGCAGCGCACGCGTTTATCGGACGGATCATTCCGGCGGCGTGATTTTGCGATTGGCGCGCGAGGGAATCCAATCCGCTGCGTTTTTCTCAGACTAACCCGGATAGGTCACACTCCGCGAGTGTGAATATAAACTTCATGAATTCACCAGCGTTTTTGGTTGCCTGATCGGAAGCTATCTTCCTCCCCCAACATCATGCACCACACAACGGAATCCGATGAGGTTATAGCGAACACCGGGAGGATCGTAGTCGCGAAAAGACGAAAGCAGGGTCGCCGGATCATCGCCATTCAACCACTTGCAAAAGGCTGTTGCGTCAAACCAACTGATTCCACACACGGGATAGGTT
>JACQHZ010000512.1 GCA_016198745.1 Verrucomicrobiota bacterium | reverse complement strand
GCCCTGATGATCTGCGTCAACGAACACGATGACTATATCCCGCAGAATTATCCTTGGGACAATTCCGCACCGGGCGGCATGTATGACAACAATACCGAATTAGCGCCCGATAATTACTCCAAGGCTTATCTGGGATACCTTTATCACAAAAATTACCTCAGGAGTTTCAGCGCGGTGAACTGCCCGAGCGATCCCGTCCGTACGACTGCCACGGTGGTTGGTCACACTCTGCCGAATAACACCGCCAGCGAGAACTACATCAACTGGGGACATACCTGCTACGGCTACTGTGCGGGGTGGGGCGTGGGATCACCCGGCCTGCAGTATTACTGGAATGATCCTCCCAAGCGATTCAACGAATTCCGAAATCCTGCTCAAACCTATTGGGTCGCGGACAGTTCAGACCTCAACTGGCCGGCCGGTTCCGTCGGAGCAAATTTCAATTACGAGATTCAAAACATATCCTCCCGGCACAAAGGGGGACTCAACATCTTGTGGTTGGATGGACACGTCTCCTGGCTTTCCAAACAGCAGGCTTGGTATCATCATGCCAACAACAGCGGTGATCAGTCCCAGTATTGGTGGGACATTGATTGACGTTTTTTTAGATTGCGTGCTGACTTATGAACACTGAAATTGTCATCCGAAATCTGAAGGTGGCACAGCCCCGAATGCTTTCGGGGCTGTGGTCAATGGCGAGACACAGCCGGGGGTGGCTGTGCCACATCTTCAATCCACTCTCTGGCTGCATTCCGCCTTCGTCCATCTCGCCATGGCGGGACGGACTACGGCGGACAAGTCGGCGTTCGGCATTCCCTGCCCGCCGCCTGGCAGGCGGGGGCATTCGTCATCCCCGAAATTCTTCGGGGACTCGCGTCCCGCCACGGCGGGATCGGAGTTCAGCATTCACGCTCATTGAATTGCTGGTGGTCATCGCCATCATCTCGATTCTCGCCGCCCTCCTTACACCGGCGCTGAAAAGCGCTCGCGACTCGGCCAAGAGCGCCAAATGCGTGAACAACCTCAAACAAATCGGCACAGCCCTGATGATCTGCGTCAACGAACACGATGACTATATCCCGCAAAATTATCCTTGGAGCGATTCCGCACCGGGCGGTCTTTACGACAATGACATCGAAGTGGCGCCTGACGCGTATGCCCGGACCTTTTTGGGTTACCTCTATTACAAAAACTATTGCCGTAACGCGGATGTCATGCGGTGCCCAAGCGACCCGGTCCTAAAGAATGGACTTGGCCGTGCTGCCTATACCTTCGAGCCTGGCGGGAAAACCACCAGCTATGCTTACAACGGCGCCTATGGCACTGGCACCGGTGGAAGTGGTCTGGGACGTCTTTGGAACGAGGTCCCACGGCGAATAACGGCTGTTCAAAATCCGTCTCAAACCTACTGGGTTGCGGATAACGCCGACGATCCATCCATAGTTGGGTCTTATTTTTACAATAGCACTTTGGTCTCTTCCCGTCACAGGGGCGGCCTGAATATTCTGTGGGTGGATGGTCATGTCTCCTGGCTTTCCAAGCAGGAAGCCCAGGCGCATCACTCCAGCGGAAGCAGTTCGGACCTTTGGTGGGACATTAATTGATCGCCGGATCGGCCGCCCATTGACCATGAAACGAACCTTCGCTTTGCCGTTGCTGCTTGCCATCGGACTCAGTCACGCACACGCGGCGGAGAAGAAGCCGCAAAACCCGACCGAGAACCCCGACATCGCCTATCGCTTTCCCGTCGTCACTGCGCCGAAGTTGGCGAAAGCGCCCACGATCGATGGCGTGATCGACAAGGCGGAGTGGACGGGGGCAGCCCAGTCGGCCCCGCTTGTTCTCTGGCGCAATGAACCGTTCGCTGCAGTCAGCGAAAATTACGCGTGTTACTGGGCGGCTTACACCGACGAGGCGCTTCATTTGGCGTGGCGGATTGATCGTCCTTCCTATGCGTTAAAGCCCAAGGCCGAGGCGACGCAGAATGACAGCGGCGCGGTTTGGGGCGACGACAAGGTTGAGATCATGATCCGGCCCGGGGTCGGCGAACAAGGACAAGGTTACAATCTCGTCGTCAACGCCAAGGGCGCGCACGCCGACAGGTACAACGGTCGCATTGATTGGAGCGAACCCTGGACGGTCGCGGCGCGGGTGACGGAACGCGGCTGGGAAGGCGAGCTTTCGCTGCCATTCAAGTCGTTGGGCCGCGCCACGCCCAAGCCGGGTGAGGTGTGGGAGCTTCTGTTCCTCAGCAGTCCGGTTACGCCCGGCAACATCATTCTGCTCAACTCGTTCATCCACGAATGGCCCGGTCAGGCCGAGTACGGCTACCTGCGCTTTGGCGGGGACAACACCCCCGCCGTACGCGTGCTCGAAGCCGGGCCGATCGACGCTCACGAAGCCGGGATGACCATCGAGGTTGTGGGGCGTCAAGCGGTGCCGGTAAAAGTGGAAGCCGCGTTGCTGGCCGGCAAGGAGGGCAGCAAGGGCATTCAGGCCGAAGTAACGATCCGCGACCCCGGCAACGAAGTGCTCGTGCCGCGCAAGGTGGACCTGAATTTCTTCGACGCCGTCGAGCAGATCACGGCCCCGACGACGATGGGCGCCCTGCAATCTGTGCAAAAAATCGAGGAGACGCAGACGCTGCAGCCCGATCAATCGCGCCGGTTCGTGGTGCATGGCCAGGTTCCGTACGGTTTGCACGTCCTTGTGTATCGCGTTCGCAACCCGGAGACAGGCGAGGTGATCGCGGGCGGCGCGACGCCGTTCATGCAGAAACCGCCATTCGAGGTGTTCATTGAGCGATACCTGCTTGTAAAGAAGGGACTCAAGATCACGGCGGAATATCTCCGCATGCCGGACGTTACGGACAAACATCGTGTCGTGACGGAGTTGCTCGATTCCAATGGAAAGAAGATCGGGGAAGTCTCAGAGCAGGCAAACAAAGCCAAGGGGCGTTCGGAGATGTTGCTGCCGCTGAAGAACCGTTTCGATATCGCGTACCGGGTGCGGACCCAAATTCTCGATCCCGCGGGCAAAGCGATCGCAAAAGACGAACACGAGGTGCAACTGCCCGCGCAACCGGAGTGGCTCGACAACACCATTGGCAAAGACGACATCGTGTTGCCCGGTTGGGGCCCGTTGCGATTGAAAGGCGATACCGCGCAGGTGACGTTGCGCGCGTACAAGCTCGGCCCCAGCGGTCTGCCCGCCGAGGTGACCAGCCGCGAGAAGCCGTTGCTGACTTCATCCGTGGAGCTGACATTTGGAGACCGCAAGTTGAAGTGGGATCGCAAACTCGAAAGCTCGTCCGATACCAAGGCAATCTGGACCGCCACCGCGAAGGAGGGTGGCGTTGAGCTGAAGTTGAAGACCACGCTCGAATACGACGGCGCGTTGATTTACGAGTTGACCCTGGCGCCGGGGACGTTGTCCAACTTGGTTGTCAACATCCCGTACCGCCTCGACCTCGCCCGCACGCGCAACGGCAAGGTCATGAAGCCGGAGGACAAGCCGGTCGCGGTCAAAACGTTCGAGCCGGAGTGGTCGGTCGGCGAATTCGAGACGGGCTTCCATTGGTACTGTGAATGGGATCGTTACTGGCAGATCGGCAAGTCGCCGGTCTGTGAGATGACCGAAAACGGCAAGACGCTTGACTGGAAGGTTCGCCTGATCGGCGCCGAAGGCCGGACCTTGAAGACGCCGGAAACGATCACGTTCGTGCTGCAAGCGGAACCGGTGCGCGAAGTGGATGTCTCTTATCAATATCAAAACCGCCACCTCTACGGCGGATCGGGCGTGCGGATCTCTCCCGGGGTGGGGATGACGGTGCAGGACCTCGTCGAATGTTCCTTGCGTTATCCACTGACCGGCAACGCGACCGCCGACAAGGGCGCGGTGGCCATGCGGCTCAATGCCGCGTCGGCGTCCGGACTGTTTGCATTCGGGCAGGGCACGAACGTCGTCAGCGTTTGGCGCAAGTCCACCACGCTGGCGTTGTGTCAGGGCACGGAGGACGACGCGTGGAACGTGTGGAAGCCGGATGTGAGCGCCAAGACGGTGATGCGCAATCTAAAGTCATTGGTCGCACACGACAAGATGACCTACCCGGAAAACTGGATGCCGATTGGATTGAGTTGGTCGCGCGAAGGCGAACAGGCGCGCTTGATCTTCAGCACGATCAATTCGCTTGGCAAAGTCCTCGAACTCGAATCCCGAATCCAATTCGGGACGTGGCAGGCCGCGTTCAATGCCGGCCCGCTTCGCGTCGGCGGCCAGGGCACGGTGGTGGTTGATCAGCTTGTCATCAGCCCGGAGTCGCAGCCGGCGGCGGTTTTGCTCGCGGCGTTGAAACAGAAGCCGGGGGAACTGAAAGACCACTTTTCGGTCGTTGATTCGATGAGCCGCTTGCGGTTCCATCGCGGGCTGTTCATCACCGAGCCGGAGTTGATCCGCGCCGGCCAAGGCGGCGTCGCCGGAGCGAAGTACATGGGCAGCTTGGTGGAGTTGGTGGCGGGAGCGGGCGATCCTGTAGCGGCGGTCTATGACCGCCGAGATTCCACCACGACACGTGACGGCGGCGGCGGTCATAGACCGCCGCTACAGGGTGACAAAGCGGTGCTACTGCCCAGTCAGGAGAAAGCGGATGATCGCGATCTTGCGCGCGCGCTCCACGTGGGCATTCTCATGCCGGGCTTCGAGCAGTTCAACGGATTGAACGGCTATTACGGCCAGAACTTTTCCGAGAACACCTGGTTCGAGCGGCACTACATGAAAAACTTCGTTCAGCGCGGCTTCGGCACGATGCTTTACGTGGGTTTTGGTCTCGAACCCGACCACGATCCGCGCGTCGCCCCGTTCTCGGACGAATTGAGCCTGAAACCAAAAGGCATGGTCTATACGGCGGTTTATCCCAATTACGCCACGCCGTACCAGGATTACCTCATCTGGGAACTCAAACAGTCCATTGACAAGTATGGCATGCAAGGATTGCACCTCGACGGCACGGTCAGCCACCGCTCGCCGATGTTCGATCCGTTCCTCGGCTTTGGTTACTACGACGAGCAGGGCAAGGAACATACGCGCTGGCCGATCTTCGCCGCGCGCGAACTCGCGAAGCGGATGCGCTGGCTGACGCACGTTTACCGGAAGGACGGCCACATCAATCTCGGCCACGGCGCGCGCAAATCGCCGTTCATTTGCGGCTTCATGGATGTCGTGATGTCGGGCGAAGGCGGGTTTTTCTATGGCGCAGATGCCTGGGATAAAATGGCCCAGCCCGAGGACTACAACGACTGCGACCAGTTCCGTCAGGGCATTCCGCACCAGACGCTGACCAAGGGCGGCAGCGAACACAAGTTCAGCCCCAACCTCACCTTCATGTACATGCTCATGTCGCGCGGCTCGTTGCGCATGAGCGACATGCACATCAGCCCCACCTGTTGGCACATTGATCCGAAAGCGCCCAGCATGTACACGATTGCCGGTGACTTTGATCCCTACTTCGCCAGGAACGGCGTGCCGGAAGTCGCCGCGCCGATGACGCTCTGGTGGATGCTCAGCGACGATTTCGATTGCCAGCACGCCGAATTCGCCCCGTTCTTTCACAGCGGCGAGTACGTGAAACTGGCGCCCGACCGGTTGCGCTGCGCCCTCTACTGGCATGCCGGCAAAGGGGCGTTGATTATTGTCGCGAACTTCACCGCCGAAGACGCGGCGGCCGGGGTGAAGCTTGATTTGAAGAAGTTGGGACTGACCGGGAAGATGCTGGTTGCCCGCGATGGGTTCCTCGACGATGAGTACCCCATCGAGGGCGACACCGTGCAACTGACGATTCCGGTGCGGAACTATCGCATCATCCGCGTGGAGGAGCGCCGTTGAGATCGCGTTTCTTGGGCGCGTTGATCCTCGCGGTCGCGTTTCATTCGGTTGGACGGACGCAGGAGGTGGTCAGTTACCGGGCCACGGGACACCTCGATCCCGACGACGGCGCCATCGAATTCTGGCTGCGGCTGAACATTGACGCCGTCAAACCGGACGGCGCGGAGGTCATTCCCTACTACCCGTTATTCAACTTCACCCGGCCGGGCGATCCGTCTCCCCGGGTCATGTTTTCCTATACCCGCCTGAGTTCGCCAAATCACTACTCCTTCCAATTGAACAGCTACGGAAGTGTGAACGGCAAGTTGGTGCAGAATGACAGCGTCGGCTCTTTGGAAGACACCGTGGAAGTTGCCAAGGCAGATCGTGGCGGCGCGCGCTATCCGCGCATCCCGCGCCTGAAGGCCGGCGAGTGGCATCATATCGCGTTGACGTGGACCGAAGGACCGTTGCCGCTGATCAAACTCTACGTGGACGGCAAGGCCGCATCGGGGTCCGTTCGCATGAAAGCTCCGCTCTTCGACGACCTGCGGGAGATGCGCTTCAACCTGCTGACGTTCCATTACCAGGACGCGCACTCGCTGGATGAACTGCGGCTCTCGTCCATCGCCCGCAGTCCGGAGGAAATTCAACAGTCAATGCAAGCCGGACGCGCGGTGGCGGATCGCCACACGTTGTTGATTGATCGCTTCGAGCAGTTGCGGCAGGAAGGCGAAAAGACATGGACGACGCCCGAAGTGCATGCGACCGGCATCGAATTGGAGACGGGCCTGATTTGCAAGCGCAATTCGGTTGAACTGGCCGAAGGCAAAAGCGGCAAGGGCTTGAAATTTCTTCGTTGGTATAAGTAAGCAACTGCTCAGGTTGGCCGGTTCACGGTTCAACGGGTCACGGTTGGTCTCTTGGTCAGGCGGACTTTGCGGGCATCCTTTCGAGTTGACAAACCAACCTGATTTTGGCATATTGTTAACGATTTCAGAAAACATATCATCCGGTTGATCGGGGAATTTCTCCACAAGGCACATGACGTCCCAAACCCAGTTCCTTGGCTCGCGTCGCGAGGCACTGGGGTTTTCTTTTGGCAGACGGAGTTTCAACTTCGTGACGGCAACGAATCTCGCGACTCGTGAGGTGCTTGCAAAAGGGTGTAGCGGCGATTCTAGGAAGCGCCGTCAATCGGAAGTCCCCGACACAAAGTGTCGGGGCTACATCTCGCCGCGGAGTTTTACAAAAGGCTCTCCTAATCCGTGTTTCGTGACACATGAAACGAGTCTCGAGCTTTACGCGCTTGCGGCAGCATTTACCCTGATTGAATTGCTTGTGGTCATCGCCATCATCTCGATTCTCGCCGCGCTGCTTATGCCGGCGCTGCAGCGGGTGAAAGAGCGCGCAAAACAAATCGAGTGCATGAACAACATGAAGCAGATCGCCACCGGGGTGTTCCTCTATGCCAACGATTACAATGACTATCCCCCTTTCTGGACCGCCGATCCGCCCATGCAGTGGTGGCGGTACAGCAACCCGCTTTGGAAATATGTTCAGCCGAGCCTCTACAATTCCTCCAACAACGGCCAGATGAACGAGCCTCCGAAACGCTGCCCTCTGGTCAAGCGCGAGTGGGATGCGGTGTCCCCTTGGTATTATGGCGGCATCGCCGCCAACGTGTCTTACTATGGATGGGCCAGCACTTTCCCCACTCAAAGGCTCGGTTTAGGGGGGGTGAACAATGACCCCGCGCGACTGATGATGCTCACCGATGCTATCGGACCGAATGCGATCTACTCCAACGGCGCAGATGATCGCCACGGAGGCCGAATGGTCCAAGGTCTCTTTACAAGAGGGCCTCCCGGAGCGGCCAATGTCCTTTTCGAGGATGGCCACGCGGGCACCAAGTCGTGGGATCGGTATCACTACTGGGATGGCAGCAGTTGGGGTCCCGAGTACTCCTATTTCTGGGGGTTTGGTCCATAGCAATACAATTTTATACAGTATGGAAAAATGTGGCACAGCCGCCCCCGGCTG
>JACQHZ010000509.1 GCA_016198745.1 Verrucomicrobiota bacterium | reverse complement strand
GTGTCCGACTTGGCGTCCCGCCAAGCCGCTTCCCTCCGAGAAAATCGGCGGGACGCCGATATTTGCACGCGAGACGCGTGCGCTCCCCACCCCTTTGTCCATTTTTTATGGGACGGCTGTGAGAAGCGCCGGTAGCTCAGCAAATAGAGCCGCCCGGTCCTAACGGGCAGGTCGCGGGCGAAAACCCCGCCCGGCGCGCCAGCCTTCATTTAACAACGAAGATTCAACACCTGCCATTCTCGAAATCATTCATTTCCACGGCTGGGTAGCTCACGCAGGAGAGCGTCTGTTTGAAGATCAGAAGGGAACGGTGCGACTCCGTACCAGCCGCCATCTTGCTCGATGCGCCACTGAAGCGGGAAGTGATCCCTGGAGGTCCATTCGGGCAACTGACAGATTTCAAAATCCAAAATCAAAAATGCGCAATCTTAAATCCGCATCGCTCCCAAGGTGTAAGAGACCTGCACGCCTCCCTGCGAAGGAGGAGGATCGAGGTGCGAATCCTCGTGGGAGCGCCAGTTTTTTGGGAACGGCGATTGCGATCACCCGGTCGCAGGCTGAAACAGCGTTTCAGCACGGGGATTCGCCGATCCCATTCTTTTCGCCTCCGTGGCTCAGCAGCTACAGCGCTGATTTCGTAAATCAGGAATCGTCGGTGCGAGTCCGACCGGAGGCTCCATTTTGGTTGCGGCAGCATGGCTGCCATGCGCGCGTCCGGACCGTGAGAACGACAGCGAACCCGCCCGTCGGGACCGATCGACTTCAGGGGGGATGGTTCGACAGACCTGGATCGATCCGCCGCGCGGCTCCGAAAACGAGCCGGTCCCGTCACAAACGGGACCCCGCAACCGCCCCCTGTGGCCGTGGTGTATCAGCAGCATGACAGGCTGTGAACCTGTAGGAATGGGTGCGAATCCCATCGGTCACCCCAGATTTCCAGTTCCGCTGGAAATCTTCCGACCTCGTCCCGCGAGGGCGCCAGCGAACCCCGCTGTTTGCAGAACGGATGCCGCGCGGCGCAAGTTCGACACGGCATGATCCACGCCAGCCGCCAGCCGCGGAGATTGGATTCCAAACCCGATCGTGGAGGGGGCAGCACCTTCCTGGCGTGCCGCCTTTTCTGATTTCGGACGCGCGGGAGAAAGACAACCCGCCTGCCTTGGAAGCAGTCCCGCCACGGCGGGATCGGAGCGGTACCGAGGCGTCCGACCATTTTCTGCCGTCAGGTGTTGAAGCCGCACGGATGGCTCTGAACCATCAGGGCATGGAGCGTTACCATGGACGGCAGCCAGTTTATGCCCATGTAGCTTAACAGCAAAGCACGCGCTTGATAAGCGCGAGACGCGGGGGCAGCACCCGACCTGGGCACCAACCACTTTTGGGCATCGTTCAGGGATCAACGGTTCATGGATTTCCACCGGGGCGAGACTTCGTGGAAACGAGCACGGTCGAACGATCTCAGGTTGTAACCACCAACCCTTGAATCGTAAACCTTGAACCTTTGCGCCATGCCTGTTTATTGTCCCGCGAGGGAGCCAGCGAACCCCGCCGTTTGCAAAACGGTTGTTGTGCGGCGCGACACCGCAGCGGGACTCCAACTTATCAAGTGAGAATTGAGAATGAAGAATGGAGAATTGCAGAAAAGGAAAGCCTTTTCGCCGTCGCTTCATCTCACATTCTTAATTCTTTCGGGCCGTGGGACTGCACAGCGTGGTCGCCTCTTTCGCAATGAGGACATCAGGTCGGAGCGTTACCGACACGGTCCACCATTCATCGAACCGCTCCGTAGCACAACCGCCGTGCGCCGGTTTCATACGCCGCGAGATGCCGGTGCAAATCCGGCCGGAGCGACCAGTTTGGAGCGCAGACAGATATAAGCTGGCTGTGCCCGTCTCGAAAACGGGAGTCCATGTTCATGGACGGTCGGGGCAGTACCGACGCGCTCCGCCAACTTACGCGAGGAGAGGAGAGTCCTCCCGAAGTCTCATAAGCTTCGTTTTGCATGTGCAACTCATGCCCTCGCAACCATTTCGCGGCACTGATGTTCAACAGAAAGCATGCCTGCCTTCCAAGCAGATTGTGCGGGTGCAACTCCCGCGTGCCGCACCATTCGCGCCCGTTCGCCTATGTCGTTGGCGCCTGCCCACCGCTTGGCAGGCGGGCAGAAGACAGGCGGGCGGGTCGCCGATCGCGGTTCCCCGGTCCCAATCCCCCGCGTAGCCCAATCCAGCAGAGGCGCTCCGCTTAGAACGGAGAGGTTGCAGGCGCAAATCCTGCCGCGGGGACCAATTTCTCGGAGCGTCAACCGGACCAGCGTGCCGGGCTGGTTTGCTAAACCAAGCGCCCAGCACTTTCGTTCTTCTGAAACAAAGAGTCAGGATTTCATGAAGGCTGAAAGTGCTGGGTGTGGCGCAAGTCCACGGCGCTCCGCCAGTTCAAGCTTGAATTCCGCCTGAAAACATCGTTGTCTTGCTGCTTCACCGATGAGCAACACAACCTACCAGGAAATCAAGCATTCGCTCGTCGCGGTCTACCGCGAAGATCCCCGCCCGTGGCTGGTGGGTTTCAGCGGCGGAAAAGACAGCACCATGCTCGCGTCGCTCGTCTTCGACGCCGTTCTGTCCGTTGCCGTCGAACAGCGGACCAAACCGATTTCCGTTCTTTGCACCGACACCCGCGTTGAGATCCCGGCTATCGCCGAGATGATCGAGGGCACGCTGGACCGCATGAGAAAGTGCTCCCAGGAGCACAACCTCAATATTGAAGCCAGCCTGCTGAAACCGCCCCCGGAGCAATCCTTCTGGGTCAATATCATTGGCCGCGGCTACCCGCCGCCGAATCGCACCTTCCGCTGGTGCACGCAGCGAATGAAAATCGATCCGGTCACGGTTTTCGTGCGGCAGCGTATCGGTCATTGGGGCGAAGCCATCCTGCTCTTGGGCGCGCGTCGCGCCGAAAGCGCCAGTCGCGCGCAAACCATGGCGGGCCGCGTGACGCGCAACGGCCTGCGCCGCCACGAAGACCTTCCGCGCGTTTGGATTTCCAATCCCATGGAGTTTCTCACCACCGAAGAAGTTTGGGCGTACCTTCTGCAAAAACCGAATCCGTGGGGCAACGATAACCGGACCTTATACAAGCTCTACTCCAACGCCTCTAACGGCGAATGCCCGCTCGTCGTGGACCAGTCCACGCCATCCTGCGGCAACAGTCGGTTTGGTTGCTGGACCTGCACCGTCGTCGAGCGCGACAAGGCCAGCGAAGGTTTGTTGGCGGCGGGCGATGATCGGATGGAAAAACTGATCGAGTTCCGCGAGACGCTCCTTCACTATCGCGACCCCGCCAACGGCAAGCGGAACATGCGGCGGGTGAATGGCGACAAAGGGCCGGGCCCGCTGGACATCACGGCCCGGCGCGAGTTGCTCGTGCAACTGCTCGCGCTCCAGGAAGAGACCAGTCTGCCCCTCATCACGCCGGAAGAGCTGCTCTTGATTCAACAACTCTGGAAAGCGGCGCGCGATCCCGACGACGGTCGGGGTGTCGCCCGGATTATCAACAAACAGCGGGGTGTGATCATGAATACCAACCTCAAGGAACTGAACCGTCTGCGCGAGATGGAGGAAGACGTGGCGCGCGAGAAAAACATCAACGCCGACACACTTCGGCGCATGCTGGCAAAGGTGGAGGAATACAGTGAAAGCCATCGCGCCCACGGTCTGCCCGACGACTTGCTCAACATCTTGAAGGACGATCTGGAGGCGCAGCCAGCGGGTAAAAAACACTGACCATGGCAAACGTCTTTATTGATTCGCTGACGCTGGAGAACTTCGGGCCGTTCTACGGCGAACACACCTTTGACTTCCGGAGTTTGGAGGGCAAGTGTGGGATTCTCGTCGGCGGAAAGAATGGCGCGGGGAAGACTCATTTGCTTCGCGCTTTATATCTGGCGGTGGTCGGCGAAAGCGGCATCGGCGATTTGAAACGCGTGGAGACCGGCTCGGACGCGACACGATTCGCTTTTGAAAAATCGCTCAATCGTCGAGCATTGGCGGAAGGCCAAGATACGTTGCGCCTCAAAGCGATTGCCAGTTTGCATGACGACAAGGTTGGAAGCCGCAAGGTCGAACTCCTTCGTGAGATTCGGTTCAGATCCAACTCGGCGCCGGTATGGCAGCACTTTGCCACTCGTTCGGACACACCGGGTCGCATCGAAGACGGGCAAGTGATTCAAAAGTTGCGCGACGCATTTCTTCCGCGGCATCTGGCACGGTTCTTCTTCTTCGATGCCGAGCGCAGCCAGAGCATCAACCTGGGCCAACAGGACATCGTTGAAGGCGTGAGCCGTATCCTCGGGCTTTGGACATACACTGAACTTGAAAACGACCTGCGGCAACTGATCAATTTTAAGATTCCAAAATCTTTCAACGCTTCGGGCGGACCTGACCCCGGAACAACGCTTGCGGAATTGAACGGGAAGGTCATCACCGCCGAGGGTACCCTCAAGGCGAGGCGCAAGGAACGCGAGGTGCTTGCCCGGGAATTGCACGAGGCCGAGGCTGAGCTTCTCGAAGTCGAAGATGACCTGCAAACACTCGGCGCGGTTGATCCGGATGAACTGCAAAAAGCACAAGAACGCCGCGTCAAAATCACCTCGGCCAGAGCCAAACTGGAATCCAAGCTCACGGAAGTGTGGGAATTGGCCCTGCCAGTTTCACTGCTTGGAGTTTATCGGATGGAATTGCATGGCGCACTGTCCGCGGAGGAGCGACGCCGCGAGTGGGAGAGCGCCAAATCCACGGTCGAACCCAAGATTCCACAGGTGAAACAGGACGTATTTGGTGCCGTGCCCAAGGAATTTGAACTTCAACCCGATGTGGAAGCTTTCTACCTGAAACGCCTTGAGGACTCGCTCCATCGGCTGTTCCATCCCCCGCCGCAGGATATGCCTGACCGGGTCTTTCTGGCAGACCGCAACGACAGGAGCGCCCGAGTGCGTGAGCGACTCGCCACGAATCAAGGATCGCTTCATGATTTGGCTGAGATGTGCGTTAGCATCGAAAAGATGGATGTCGAGTTGCGCGAGCTCGATCAGAAGTTGAAGCAGATGCAGCAGAACACGGCGGCGTACAAGCGGGGCGTGGAACTCCACGAAAAGCGGGGCGGACTCATTTCTCGACGGGACCAAATCAGCAAGCGGCGGAAGGAGATTGACGCGGAAATAACACGCTTGGAGGTCGAGCTTGCCGACTTGAAGCGCCAGGAAACCAACCAGCGAGAGGTTTCAGACCGGGCTGAACGGGGCGAAAACTTGGCGGCAATGGCGATGCGCTATCGTGAGGCTGCCGGCGAAATTCGGAGCCGGGCTGCAATCCAGATGCGGCGGCAGATTTCCGAAGAGGTCGGCAAACTGTGGGTGGAAATCACTGAGCGAGAGCGTGAATTTCAGGGCATAGAATTCGACAGTCATTGGCAGTGCTGGCTTGTGCGCCAGGATGCCAAAAAAGTGTCGTGGGAGGAAACCAACACCTCAGCAGGACAGCGACAAGTGAGAATGCTGGCATTTTACGAAGCCCTGCGTCGGCTGGCCAAGCTCGTTCCCCCACTGGTCGTTGACACGCCATTGGCCCGTCTCGACAAAGAAGTGCGCGCGAACGTGCTCGACCAGCTTTACCTGAGCGGCCATCAGTCCATCATCCTCAGTACAAATGCTGAGCTTGATCCTGAAGGGTCGTTGTTCGACCAAGTGACTAACCGGCTCGCCCGCGTGTACACGCTGCACCCACATGGCCGACCAGACAGCCCGAACTACGAGGTGCGTGTCACGAGTGACTATTTCGGGAGGTCCCTATGAGTGGGTTTGAGAAAGCAATGGCCGCCATCTCGCGCTGGATTCAGCGGGATTTTACGCTCGAACTTCAAGACCTGAAAAACCTGGCCAAACCATGAAATTCGATTCCAGCAGTGAAGCTCACGAGTTTGTCGAAAACGTCTTCGCCCAGGTTGGAGCGCGTAATCAGGCAGTTCTGGGACGCGCGGCGCTCCTCCTGGCTCTGGGTGAGGGCGTGCCGACGGAGTTCAAGCCCAAGGACGCCAAGGGCGTGACCCTCAACGACGAGCAAGTTGTCGGCGACGAATTGCACGACTTGGTGTGCACCGCCTTAAACCATCGATCTGGACGCACCCTCGATGAAACTGGTTACCGGCAGGAGTTCCGCCGTCACTTTGAGTACGGCTGCCAACGGCTGCGGCAGATGTGGGCGGAGACCGGTAAGGATCAAGCCAGATTCGTTTCGGCCTTGTTGAAACTGACGGGTGGCGACATGGGACTTGCCGGTGGAACGACAGCGCCCGTGCCCGCGATGCCGATCGTTGAGGCCGAAGTGAAGCTCAAGGTTTTGGCCGATGCTCCGGAATGGTCGTTGAACGGCCCCGGCACGTCCAATGGCTTGCTGGTGATTTCCGGCCAGCCCGGCACAGGCAAGAGTCAACTTGCGCTCGATCTTCTGGCGCAACTCGCAAGCCATGGCGTGCGCTTCGTCTTCTTCGACATGAAAGGGGAGTTGGAAGACGATCCGAACAATCCGCAGCAGCGGAAAACCCGCACACGGTTTTTGGAGCAGACCGGAGCGCGCCACATCCGTCTCATCCAGCAGGACTTGCCGATCAATCCGCTTTACCGTGACCGGAATCCTGCCGTAAACGCGCAAATTGCGAATGAGATCGCGGCGCTCATTCGAGCTTTCGCGCAGCAACTGGGCGCTAACCAGCAGCAAGCTTTGAGCGATGCCTACCAAGCCCTGCCGAACCCGGATTTCATCAGCCTGCTCCAAGAGTTGGAGCAGAATGGAGTCAGCGGCGTTCCGCTTTCAATTGTGAAGCGGATTGTGGATTGCAACTTGTTCGCAAGCGCGCAAACCGCGATCAGCCCTGAAGAATGGCTGAGCGGTTCCTTGGTGATTGATTTCAAGGAATTCGGCAATGACAGCGACACCAAGGCCCTGGCCGTCGCCCTCATCCTGAACTTTCTCATCAAGAAACTGAACCAGCAATTGGCCGTCAAGAACGATGTCCAACCCCTGAAGATGGTGCTTTTCGTGGACGAGGCGCATTTGCTGTTGCCGAAGGAAAACAAAGCGGGACTGCTGAGTTCGCTGGCCCGTCAAGGCCGGTCGTGGGGCTTCCCGTTGTGGATGGCATCGCAAGACGCTGACAAGTTCCTGACCACTGGCACAAATGAAACGAACTTCGCCGAGTTGGCTGAATGTGGCGTCCACTTCTCGCCCCAAACGCTGAGTCCCGGCGACCAGAAGTTGATCCTCGGCGGCACGATTCAACAGAAGCTCAAGAAAGCCGAAGCCGCCCTGCGCCTGCACAGCAAGCTGCAAATCGGCATGCCCCGGCAGTTTTGGAAGGATGAAGGGAAATAATTCTATGCCATCGAATCCAACGCCCAGAGGCGAGGAAGTGCTCATCAATGCTTCTCCTACAAAGGAGTTTTTTATCCACATGTTGACGCGTGACATTCCACTCACGCGAGCAATTCTTGACCTCGTTGACAATTCAGTTGACGGCGCGAGGCGACTCCGGCTGGCCGGAAATTACGACGGCCTTTGGGTACGCATAGAAATGAGTGCTGAACAGTTCCGAATCGTGGACAATTGTGGTGGGATTCCTGTAGATATTGCTAAGGACTACGCATTTCGGTTTGGCCGGCCAAAGGAGGCAAAGGGTACGCCAGGCTCTATGGGTCAGTTTGGAGTCGGGATGAAGAGAACATTCTTCAGACTCGGCCGGCATTTTGTCGTCCGCTCAACAACGACAAACTCCCGATTCACGGTTGATGTCGACGTGGATGAATGGCTCGCCGACACGGACAGTCGGGAAAACTGGCATTTCAAGTTCAAGGAATTGGAGGTCGGTCTGCGAGTCAAGGAGGGCGATACCGGAACTGTCATCGAGGTTGATCGTTTGTTGGCGAATGTGAAAGACACCTTTGCGTTGGAGAACTTTAAGGGACGACTTGCCGAGGAACTGAGTTATGCCCATGCCCTGACGCTGAATTCTAAGCTTGCGATCACGCTGAACGTTTTGCAGATTCGGCACAATCCGCAGCAGCTTTTAGTTTCGAAGCATCTGAAGCCTGCCTTTTTGGGAAAATCATTCAGCAGTCAGGTGCTTGTCGGCCATCGAGGCCCACCTGTACGGGTGAAACTCTATGCCGGCGTCGCCGAACGCAGCCTTCACGATGGAGGATGGTACATCTTCTGCAATGGTCGGCTCATTCTCCGCGCTGACCAGACGGCAACCACCGTGTGGGGAGAGCGTCATCAGATGCGGGCGTATCATCCCGACTTCGCCTTTTTCCGTGGCTACGCGTACTTCGAGTCCGATGATGGAGGGCTGCTGCCGTGGACAACAACAAAAACTGGGGTTGATGCGGATTCGCCGATTTACAAAGCGGTCCAACGGGAAATGATCGAGATGACAAAACCGGTTTTGACATTTCTCGGTAACCTCGCGAAAGAGCGCGCTGCTGATGGAAAACAGCATCCGCTTGAGGAAGCAATCTCCACGGCGCATCCAATGCAAGTGCAAGCAGTGACTCGCCCGTCCCTCTTCACTGCCCCATTGCCAGCCCCAGTGCCGACTGGACCGAGGATGCAAAGAATTCAGTACGATAAGCCCGCTGCCGAAGTCGAAAAAGCCAAGCAGTTGCTCAATGTCAGATCGTTCACCGCTGTCGGCGAGAGAACCTTTGACTATTTCATGAAGTATGAGGGAGAGGAAAAGGAATGATGCCTGGTAGTTACCGCATCATCAATTACGCGCTCCGGCCCGCCAAGGCAATCGAGCGAAGAATGCTTTGCGCCGCCTTTGAACGCCTACACCCTTTTCAACAGGTGCAGGACTACAGGTATCTGGGTTTCGGGTCAATTTACTTCAGCGATTTCCAGCTTGTTCACCGTGCTCTTGGAATTACGGATATGGTGAGCATCGAGAAAGATGTTTCGGCCAAGGCATGCTTCCGTTTCAACCGCCCGTACAGATGCATTCGACTGAAATTTGCGACTTCAGCAGAAACACTTCCGACGATAAACTGGCGTCGGCGCAGCATCGTTTGGCTGGACTACGACAACCGCCTGAACACGGAGATTTTGGGGGACATCGCGACCGTGTGCCTGCGTGCCGCAAGCGGCAGCTTGCTGGTCGTAACTGTAAACGCCCAACCAGATGCCGAACCGACGAAGGAAGACCGTGATGCGTACCAGGATCAAACTGGAAAATCGTTCGAGCTTGCCGATTACCGCTTCCGCATTGCGAAGGAGCTTTTGGGCGAGAAGCTTCCCATCGGCACGACAGGGGCAGATTTGAGAGGCCAAGAAGTTGCGAGAGTTTTCCGTGACGTCATTCATAACGTGATTGAGGAGCAGATTTCCCTTCGTAACATGGCGTCGCCCGATGATGAGAAGGTTCAGTACCGCCAACTCTTTCACTTCCGCTACAAGGATGGAGCGCAGATGTTGACGGTGGGAGGAATTTTCCACCATTCATCGGAAGAGAACAAGTTTCTTGCTTGCGGCTTCAGCACGCTGCCATTCATTCGAAATGGGACCGAACCGTGTAACATAAAAGCGCCGTGCTTGACGCCGAAAGAAATACGCCATCTGAACTCTCAGTTGCCTCAAAATGGATCTTCCCGCAAGCTGAGTGTACCCGGTGTGCCAGACGCGGACGTCAAGAGGTACGCAGAAGTTTATCGCTACTTCCCGAGTTTTTCCGAAGTGCTGTTTTTTTGAGTGCGTTAGGCGCGCAACATTCGCGCCGCTTTAGCCGCACTGGCCAATGCGTTGCGGATTTGGTCCGTCTCGTTGTTTTCGTCGAACAAGAAATGAATCATTTGTCGTGAGGCTGCTTTGTCCGATTTCATCGCCTTCACCATATGCAACGGCTCATCGGAATCCGCCAGGCACGCCGAACCAGACGACGTGCAGATGCCTTCCTGATCCAGCAACAGCAGCAGCGATTCAGATTCGATGCCGCCGAAGGTGATGTTGCTGGTGTTCGCCAGCTTCTGCGTTTCTGTGGTGAAGGCGGTCATCCATCACTCGCGCTGGTCACCGCGGCGCTTCCGCAAGCGAACGGACGTGCGGCAATTCATGGGTGGTCAATGGCTCAATCTGTGACTTGCCCACGGTGACCACGCCACGGTGTTGCTTGGTGACACCCGACAATATAGATGGCGCCTTGGCGGACCAACTGCGCGGCGGTATGCTGTACGGCATGTTGGATTGGAATCAATGCCTCGCCATGGAACAAGTGCCGGGCAAGGTGAGGGCGCCTGGGTGCTCAAGGGCACGCGCGTGCCGGTGCGGGATTTGTTCGAGAACCTTGAAGGCGGCGCGATGGTGGAGCAGTTTTTGGAATGGTTTCCCGGCGTGACCCGCGAGCAGGCGCTCGCCGTTCTCAAGTGCGACGAGCCGCCGCTGGCCGAGTCTGCGGCCTGACGAGCATGCCTACATGAGAAAGAATGGCGAGGGTACTCGTCCTACTCCAACGACCGCACGCAGCACACTTCATCTTCGCGGAGCGGTTCAAGCGCCGATTCAGCCACGGTGATCACGGTCAATGTTCCACCCAGCGCGTTGAACACTTCCGCGCTGTAGCCGTCCTCGCCGTCGCGGGCCACGTGGTGTTCCACCAGCTTGACGATATCGCCGCACTTCAGCCGTTCCTCCGGCATGTCGCGCGTCAGCGCCACATCTTTGTACAGTTCGAAATTCATTCGGTTCTCCGTTTGTCTGGCAATAGTGTAACAAACTTGGTAACGCCTGACAAGTGTTCGGTCATCCAAATGGTGCGCACCGAGAGCGTGACGCCGTTCGGGCCCGTCAAGCTGCCCCGAATTTCGGCATGGTTTAACGGTTCCAGGTTCACGGTTCAACGGTTGGTGGTTTTCAGGTTTAACTCGGTCAACCGTGAACCCCTGAACCGTGAACTTTGAACCATGCCCGAATTTCATAGTATTGGCCGAGCTTGTTGGATTTGGTGGCTGCGGCGTCCAGCGGCAATTGCAGGCGCAGGTCCCGCAGCAGTTGGTTGTAGTCCTCCAGCGGGTAACCGGCGTGTTCCAGAAATCCCGACTTGTCACCACGCGCTTGCGGCACGAGCAAGTAACGTGTCACCTTCTCGCGGGCAATATTGGGCTTTGCATAAACAATGGATATATCGGTGAACATTTTTTGGTGTAGGGTGGAGGTTTATCCCCCACCGAGGCGGACGGGATGGGATAAACCCATCCCCTACAAGTTTTATATCCATTACTAACGCAAAGCCCAATAATGGTGTTTGTCGGTGGTTTCACGCTGGCTTCAACCGCGCAGCATCTTCACCGCGCCTGCAACTCCGTTCAACACCTTTTTGATGTCTGCCGCCGTGTTCGTCGAGTCCAACGAAAACCGAAGCATATGACGGGAGGCAGATGAATCCGGCTTCATTGCCTTGATGATGTGCGACGGCTTGTCGGAATCAGCCAAGCACGCCGAACCGGACGATGCGCAGATTCCTTCCTGATCGAGCAGAATTAGCAACGATTCGGATTCAATGCCGTGGAAGGTGATGTTGGTCGTGTTGGCCAGCCGCTCGGTTTTATGGCCGTTCAATTCGGTGTTCGGGATCGAACTCAGGATGCCCGCCTCCAGCGCATCTCGCAGTGGACGCACGGCTTCGTCGTAGCCGGGCAGATGTTTCCGCGCCAGTTCGGCGGCCTTTCCCAACGCGACGATCAACGCGACGTTTTCCGTCCCGCCCCGGCGGTTGTTCTCCTGATGGCCGCCGTGGATGTAGGGCGCAAAAGGTGCTTTACGTCGGACGTTCAACGCCCCGATGCCTTTCGGCGCATGAAATTTGTGGCCGGTGAGCGAGAGATAATCTACCGGCAGGCTGCGCACGTTGATCGAAACTTTCCCCGCCGCTTGAACCGCGTCGCAATGAAACAACACGCCCCGCGCAGCGCAAATCTGGGCAATCTCCGCCAACGGAAATAACACGCCCGTCTCGTTGTTCGCCCACATCAGGGACACCACCGCCGTCTCTTCCGTGATCGCGTTCTCCAGGTCCGCCAGCTTGAGCAGCCCGTCCCGGTCCACGGGCAGATAGGTGATCCGGTATCTTCCGTTTTCGTGTATTTCGTGGTTTGATTGCACCGCCCGGCAATAATTCAGCACTGACGAATGCTCAACTGCCGACGTAACAATGTGCCGTTTGCCGGGATTGGCCTTCAACGCCGCATGAATCGCCGCGTTGTTGCTCTCCGTTCCGCACGACGTGAACACGATTTCACGGGGTTGAGCTCCGATGAGTTCCGCTACCTGTTCCCGCGCCGTCTCGATCACCCCCTTGATCTGCGCCCCGAACTTGTAGCTGCTCGACGGATTGCCCCATTTCGAGGTCAGATAGGGCATCATCGCTTCCAAGACCTCTGGTAGCACGGCTGTTGTGGCGTTGTGGTCGAAGTAGATCATGGTCTAAAACTGCTGAATTCTAACGAAGATCGGGAATGGGAGGCAACTTCAACAAACGTCATGTCGTGGGAATGTTTCCTCCCGCCCCATGCAGTGGTCTAGCGACCTTTGAACCATGCTAAAAAAGTCCCGGATGCTGCCGCGGCAGTTGCGCCTGTCCAGCGGAAAATTTCCGCTCAGCCCATCGCGCCAGCCAGACAAACGGCAGGCCGATCAACAGATACATCGCGGCCGTGATGATCCCGACGCCAAAGTAATCGTAATACGTGGCTGCAAGCTGGCCATAGACCTTCGTCAGTTCCACCATCGTGATCACGGACACCAGCGAAGAATCCTTGAGCAACGAAATGAAATCATTGGTCATCGGCGGGATCACCAGCCGCACTGCCTGCGGAATGACGATGTGTTGCAGCGATTGCCAACGGGTCATCCCCAGCGCCAAGGCGGCTTCGGTCTGACTCGCAGGAATGGAACACAACCCGGCGCGATAGTTTTCCGCCTCGTAAGCCGCATAGTTCAGTCCCAGCCCGAGAATCGCGGCCAGAAACGGGTCAAGCCTGATCCCAAAGTGGGGCAGGCCGTAAAAAATCAGAAAGAGCTGGATCAACAAGGGCGTGCCCCGAACGACTTCGATGAACGTGGTCGCGCAAAGCCGGGAAAATCCGCCGGCGTAGAGCCGCAGCAACGCCACGAACAAACCGACGCTCACCGCGATTCCCATGGCGATGAAGGAAAGCGCAACCGTCATCCCCGCGCCGCGGGCAAGGAGCGGAACATAGCCGAGGTATTGCCGCGCCTTGTCCTTCCACGACCGTTTGGCGCCCATGGCAGCGAGGTAGGCCTCGTAAGCGGTCGGTTTCACCCGCGACGGGGACGAATCGTGGAGCAGTTCCGCCATCGGCGCGTTCCAGAGACCCCAACGCTCGTAGATTTCCCGCAGTTTGCCGTTCCTCGTAAGACGGGACAGCGCGCCGTTCACCTCCCGCAACAGGTCGCGATTGTCCTTGCGCACCGCGATGCCGTATGACATCCGCCCGATCGGCGCGCCCGTCACCTTGAGCTTCGGATTCGGTTGACCGTAGTAAATTGCAATCGGCTGGTCAATCAGCACGGCATCCAGCCGCCCGTTCGCCAGATCCTCGAACTGGTTGACCTGACCGTCGTAGCTGCGGACTTCTATGCCCGGCTGTTCGTGGAGGATGCGCTCGGCCAGGGTTGCCTTGAGCGTGCCGACCACCTTGCCGACACAATCCTTCAACGTGGCGATGTTCTCGGTGTCGCGACGGACGGTGAGCTGTTCGTACGTCACAAAGTACGGATCGGAGAACGCCACGATGGCCGCGCGATCGGGCGTGATCTCGATCCCGTTGATGGCGACATCATAGTTGCCGCGATCGAGTCCGGGAATCAGGCCGTCCCACTGATTTTGTACAAACTCCGTTTTCACGCCAAGCTCGTTGCCGATTGCTTCAATCAGGTCCACCTCGTACCCGATCACGCGACGGGGATTCGCCGGATCTTGAAAGGCAAATGGCGCGCCCCCCTCAGAATCCGCGCCCCATCGCAACACCGTTTGCGGGACCGCGCTGACGTTCATGGCGGGGGCGAAGATCCAGCCCACGGCGAAGAAAATCAGGAAATGGGATCGTATTGGTTTCATGATTGGCCAAGCTCCGTCACATCTGGACGAGAAAACGGGAGGGCTAACCTGGTTATTTCACACCAACCAAAAATCGCCGACAGACTGTAGCGGCGGTCTATGACCGTCGCCTCGCCAACCCTGCGGCGGTCAGAGACCGCCGCTACAAAATTCTTGTGAAATATGCGGGCTAAACCGTGAACCCTTGAACCGTGAACCTGAAGTAGTTACCTATGAACACTCATCGAAACGGGTTTTTGCGGC
>JACQHZ010000521.1 GCA_016198745.1 Verrucomicrobiota bacterium | reverse complement strand
TTTTGGTTGCGGCTCCGCCGCGCTATGCTATTCACTCTTTATGGCTGATCATTCCACATCCGGTCCGTCACTCGATCCTGAAAGAACAGAGAAACCATCCGCCGGTCAGGGGATGTCACCCACCCAGGGCGACTCCTCGGAACCAGCGCCGGCGCAATCCCCGGCGCCGCGAAAAAAACGGCGTTGGCTGCGATGCCTCGGCCTGCTGGCCGGCCTTCTACTTCTGGCAACGGGGGGCGCTCTCGGCTTGGCATGGTATCTGACAACGGATTCCGGCATCCGCTCTTTGATTTTGCCGCGCCTTTCCAAACACATCGGGGTGGAAATCGCCGCCGCTCACGTGGAATGGGATCCGCTGGCATCGGTCACGGTGGACGATCTGCGGATCGGCTCCTCGGACAAACCCGTCTTTCAAGCGAAGAAATTCGTCGCGCAATACGATGGATGCGCCTTTCTGCGCAAGGAGTATCGCATCGGGAAGATCACCGTCGCTTCGGCTGCGCTGCGCTTGAACCGCAAATCGGACGGTTCCTACGCCGATCTGCCCCCCGCCCTGCAAGCGGCGGTCTCATCCGATCGTCATGCCGACAAGTCAAAAATGCAACCGGCAGGCGCGCCGGTGCCGCCCGTATTTTCGCTCGACGCTCTTGAGATCAACAACCTCGAATTGGTTTATACCACGCCCGTTCGCGCCGCCACCTTCCGGAATCTTCAATGCAAGGCCGCGAACATCAAACCGAACAGCGATGTCTCCCTTGATCTGCAAACGCAGTTTTCGGTCGCGGATGTTCCATCCGCATCCTCCCCCAAGGATCAGGGGTTGACCGTTTCCGGGGAGATTCAGTCGGTCTTTCGCATGCGCGTTGATGAATGCTTCCTGCCACGCGCCGCGAAAGGCGATCTTTCCGCAACCGGTCTCGCCGGAAAAATCGCCGGCGAATCGCTTGACGGGCTTTCCGCGACGCTCAAGTTGGACCTTGTTCCGTCTGCAAGCGGTCCCAGCATCTTGAAAGAGGCGCAAATCTCGATCCAAAAAAACGGCGCGCTTCTCACGAGCATCGGCGCGGCGGGACCTTTCGACATGACGCGGCGCGAGGCGGACCTGGACATCCAGGCGGGGCCGATCCGGAGCAATCTGTTGAATGTATGGTTTGCGGCAAAGAAGATCGATTTTCTGGATTCTTCGTTCAGTTACGTCGGCCACATCTCCATCTCCAAAGGCGGCGATCTCCTCACGGCGGACGGAAAGCTCAACGCCAACCCCCTGAATCTCGCGGCGCCGGATCTGCCATCCGGCGCATGGAAACCGGCGGCCTTTGCCGCGGAACACACCGTCGAATTGAATTGGCCGCAACGTCGGGCCGTCATCGCCCGATTGAATCTTGACGCAACCCAGCAAAACAAGCCGCTGCTGAAAGGCGCTCTGAGCAAACCGATGATGATTTGCTGGGCCGAGGCCGCAACCGCCGACGCCCAGATGGGCCAGGCCGATTTCAACCTGCAAATTTTTCCGTTTGATCTGACAGCCGTGGCGCCCCTTTTGGGGCTGCCGGCGGAATGGAAGCTCGCGTCGGGACTTCTTGAAGCGGATGCGAAAATTGTGGCTGCCGACCAAGGACGGAACCTCATTTTGGATGGACGCTTCCAGGTCACTCGCATGGGACTCAGTTCGCCGTCGCTGAAATTGGAGGACGCCGCGATTTTCTTTGACGGCAAGGTGAATCTGAAAGACCTGAAGTCCGCCCGGTTTCAGCCTTCATCGTTCAGGCTCCTCAAGAACAACAAGCCGCTTCTCACCACGACCTTCGAGGGCGACGCGGATTTGAAGGCCAGGAGCGGTTCGGGCCGATTCAAATTCGATGCGCCGCTTCCGGACCTTCTCGCGCTCAAGCCGGTGTCGAACCTGTCCGTCACATCGGGATCGCTGGCCGGAACGGTGGACGGCAATCTTCAGGCCGACGGACGCATCTCGCTGAAAGCGGCTGTCGCCGCGCGCGATCTCGATGCGGCGTATGGCGCGATCCGCTATTCGCGGTTGTCATTCAATCTTGACGCAAACGCCGACTGGGCCTCGCCCGCGTTGAAACTCGATGGAGCGCGCCTCACTGCGCTCCTGGGCGGGCAACCCGCCGGCGCGTGGCAGGGAAACGTCATGTTCAATACCAAGACATCCCAGTTGCTCATGAACTATAAACTACAGGACTGGAAGGCGCCGGTGTTCATGCCGCTCTTTGCCGCCTGGCTGCCTGAAAAGAAACTGCGCTCGATCGAACTCACCAGCCAGGGCGATCTCCGGCTTGACGGCGGAACATTGGCTTTCAAGGGCAGCGCCGAGGTAAAGAACCTGCTGGTCGAAAGCCCCGTCACCGCCGCGCTCAAACCGTTGAACGCGACGCTTTCCACGGATTTGACCTGGCTTCCCAGCGGCGCCCTCACATTGCGCGCGCTTGCGTTGCAACTGGACCCCACGCCAACGTCGAAGAACCTCTTCCAGATCACGGGCCGGACGACGCTTTCCCCTGCGTTTTCGTTCGCCGATCTCACCATCCGGGGACAATCGCTGGATTTGTCTTCGTATTACGACCAGCTCTTCCCGACAGCCACCGACCGCGCGACCTCGGTTGCCACAAACGACGGCACCCCAACCGGCGGCGCCCGCGGCGTATCGCCCGCCGCGCCCGCCGCGTCTGCGGCATCCACCCCCTCTCGCGATCTCACGCTGTCCATCTCGGCGGACTCGCTCAAGGTGCACAACTTCAGCGTCACGGACCTGAACGTGCCGTTCCGCCAGAAGGGCGATGTCATTCAACTCACCGACGGGCGTCTCAAAATCGGCAACGCGCCGGTGACTTTCACCATCTCCACCCAGCAGGATCAGCCCAAGCCATCCTTCAAGTTCGAAGCGAAGGTTGATCGCCTGGAAATCGCTCCCTTGGTGGATACGTTCAAGCCGGCGTTGAAAGGACGGGTTGGCGGCGTCCTGACCGCACTGGCGCAGGGAACCGGACGCGGACTTTCCCAAAACGATCTGGAACAGAATTTGAACGGCATCCTTCAAATCGCCATCCGGGAGGCGCATCTTGAAAAGGCGCCGTCTGTGCGACAGGGACTTGTCCAACTCGGGAAATACCTGCAATCCGCCGACATCGCAAATTCGACCCTCGACACCGTGGACGCTTCCGGAAAAATCGCCGAGGGCAGACTGCACACCGACAATCTTCACGCCAGGGGTTCGGCGGTGGAGATCACCTTGCGGGGCGATGTCTTCTTCGACCAGCGGCTTGCCATGGAGGCGCTCTTGAAAACGCCGCGCAACGTCATGCAGAAATCCCCCCTGATGTCCTATCTGATTCCGGTCACAAGTGTGAAACAGGATGACTGGATCAGGCTTCCGGTCCCGGCCGGCGTCACGGGCACATTGGATGATCCGCAGATCAAGATGGATCTTGCCAAGCTGAAACCGGAAGCGGTTGTGAACACCGGCCTGAATATCCTGAACGACCTCTTTGGTCCCAAAAAGGACACCAAATCCCAACCGCAACAACAGCAAGGCCAGCAACAGCAACCCGCCAACCAGCCCGCAAAAAGTCCGATTGAGGACATTTTCAACGGACTTTTCAAAAAGAAAAAATAGCCGCTGAACAAAAACCCGTTGCCTTTTTCGCAAGCGACGCTTCCCGAATCCTGACGTAAGAACGATCACTGGCCCTGCCGGAACAAGACCGGGCGTACCTGCCTCATCCACTCATCGCGCGCCTTGACCCACAGCACGTTGTCGACGCATCTTCCTGAACTTTCGAGGTTGCAGCGCTTTGATGACCCTGCATGGGAATCGCTCTTCCGTCTCTTGTGGCCGGTTGCCTTCGGCGCAGCCAGGTCGCCGCGTGTCGGTTTGAACGACGACGAAGCGGAAGACATCGCATGTGAAGCTCTTCAGGAATTGACGGTCGTTGTGGGGAATGTGAAATCCGTCGAAGAACTTCGCCCATTGTTGCCTGACTTCCACCACAAAAATGTACACTAGCCCGGAATCCCATGTTAAGTAGTTGAGTTAACACCACGGAGGAATCCAGGCTATCCGAGGGTAAAGGTGAGTGGCCGATTGTCAAGCCAGGGGATGCGGATGGCTTCGCGC
>JACQHZ010000520.1 GCA_016198745.1 Verrucomicrobiota bacterium | reverse complement strand
TTCAGGAGCGTCGTCTTGCCAACCTGTCGCGGCCCGCGCAGGACGGTCACGGGCGCCATTCCCTGTTTAAGTCCGGAGATCACCGGTTCAAAGGCCCAGCGTCGCATTTTGGGCAAACCGAAGATATGTTCTCCGCGCCACCAAAGGTTGTCCTCCCGGAGGATTTTCTCCAGGCCGCTTTCCAACAATGCAAGCAAGTTGCGAGATTTCACGATTCGATCACAAAGCTTTTGCCGCGATCATCTGAAATTTGATTCTACATAAAATCCGGTCTCGTGAAAACCAAAAGAAACGGGAACATGAGATCATGTCCCAACCGGGACGCCCCATGGGAAACAGCGCGCGTCAGCGTTCGAGACAGAAATACCCACCTCGAAGACGGGCTGTTATCCATCCTGCCGCCTTCGGACCACGAGGAAAATTCCAACTTACCGGCGACGCACCGTTGCCGGCGGAGTTGAGAAACAGTCAGTTGGCTTTCGTGCCGCACTTGTGGCAGTAGGCGCCGCGAACGACGGCCTTGTCCTTGGGACAAATCCCGTAAGGCTCCACACGATTGCCGTCATGGACACAAAACTCGTCGCCCGCGTTGTAAGGCCGATAGCAACGCTGGCAGATGTGGGTTCCTGCATAGACCTGCTTGAGGATCTTCTGAACCTCCTCGATGCGGTCTTGAAGCCGTTTCTTGGCGTCGGAATCGCGCTCGGTCAGGAGGTTTTTCTGATCCTGAGCGATGATGTTGGAAGAAAGCCGGCTGATGTGGTTGAGGGCAAGTTTCTTGCCGGAATCTTCGCCGGCTTGCCCCGCGAAAGAAGCGCCCGCCCGCCCCATGCCGGGCGCGCCGGCCACGCCCGCCCTGCCGACGCCGCCCAGATAATAGTCCACCCACAAATTAAGAATCTTGACGGGGTCCTGCTCTTTCGAGAGGAGCGCTGTTTTCAGGTTGATGAGGAATCGGTGGACATACTGCGGACAATCCGGCTGTTTTGACGCCATCTCCATGTACTGGACCGCGCGCGAGGCGTTGTTGAGACGCGTCTTGGCGATAAACCCGGCTGTGAACGGAATCCGCCAACTGCGAAGCTGGCTCACGCCCTGCGCCTTGTCGAGCAGCCGCAACGAAGCCTCCGGGTCCTGCCAGCCGATGTCGAGCGCGCCCTCCTCATAAGCAGTGGCGAACATCGGATCAAGATCGGTGAGGCGATCGTATTTGCCGGCCAACAGCGCGGCGTTTTCCTTGGTCACATTCGCCATGCTTCCGCGCAGTTGGATCAGGCGCATCCAGGCAATTTGCGACCGGAACTTGCTGAAGCCGGCGCTCAGAAGTCCCCGACTTTGCGGAGCGCGAACCGTTTGGTCCTTGCGCAATTCCGCAACCCGATTTGCCAAATGGGCGCTGGCAAGAAGCGTGATTACCAAAAATACAACAGCCGATGTGGGAGTTTTTGAGTTCATGAGTTTTCCTCGGTTTGATGATACAACACAGATTCAGGCCAAATCCCGTTTGTGAAAGAAGATGCCGGCCAGCGACAGGAGCACACCGCTGTAAGCCAGGGTGTAAAGAACCGACAAGATGATGATCGCCCATGAAATGGGAAGACCGTTGCCGAACTCCAGCTTGAAATCCGGAAGCCAGAAACCCGGCAGCACGCTGAATAAAAAATGACCCGGCAAAGTTCCCGCGCGATAAAGGGATTCCGTCGCGTGTCCCGCGGCAAACACGGCCGCCGTCAACACCACCGCCGGCAACTCGCCCAAAAACGAGGCGAACATCACGCCCAGGGCGGTCACCATGATCATGGCGCCCCACATCGCGCAGGCCAGCTTGATGAAATCCATGCGCCAAGCGCCTTGTTCCCAGTGAAGAATCCAGAGAATCCCTGCCGTGAGAATGACCATGTTCACGGTGACCAACCATGCGATTCCAAGAAACTTGCCCAACAGGTAATGCCCGCGTCCGAGCGGTTTGGAAAGCAGCGTCATGACCACCCGCTCGCGCAAATCCCGGGCGATATCGAAGGTGACCACCAGCGCGGTGAAGAGGCCGACCACGGTGAGGAGAGCGGCCCCGGCGTCGTACATCAGTTCCTTCTGACGCCCCGCCGTCAGATCGGTGTACAAATGCACCGCGGCCACAAGAATCAACACCGCGGCCAGCAGCACATACAAGGAGCGGCTGCGCAGCACCCGGGTGTAAGTGTTCTTGCAGATCGTCATGATGTCATTCATAAGCGTTCTCCTTCAAAGTCCCGGATGCCGGTTGCGTTGTGGATGCCGGAGCGGCAAAAAACGTGGACCCGAATGTCTCCCTCGTTTCGATGAGGATAAGAATATACACGATGGCCTAATTTTTTAACTCTTTTTAACCGCAGGGTCAAGATCATTCTTTATCGGAATCCGCCTGCCTGGACAGCCGGTTCCCTGCCGATCCAGGGATGGGCAAAATCGGCATGGGTCAACGGTTCCAGGTTCACGGTTCAACGGTTGGCCTGTCTGCGTGCGACCACGCACGGGCAGGCGGTTTTCAGGTTCAATCTGGTCAACCTTGAACCCCTGAACCGTGAACTTTGAACCATGCCGCAAAATCCATTCAGCGGTCGAGGAAGAGAAGCCCCATCGAAACCGGGTCATTGCCGGTCTTGCCACCCTCAGACCACGAGAAAAGTTCCAACTTGCCGGTGACGTAACGTTGACGGCGGATATTGAAAAAACAAACGCCGTCAGAGGGCCGGATGGCAAGGGTTTCCCAGGGAATGGAAAACTCCACGCGCCAGTTTGTGTTGGTCGCCGCTGCCGTGATCGCGGCGTTTGCAGACCATTTGAGATCGCTGCTGTAAGTCAACGGCGCCAGGATGCTCTTGCGCGAGTAACGGAGGTCGGCGCCAATTCCTTTGGAATTGCTGATGATCTGGCTGTACTGGGCGTCGCTGCGGGGCGCGCAAAGGAAAACTTCGACGCAGTCGTCCTCCCAAATTTTCTCGTCCGGTTTCAAGTGGGCAGCTCGCATCTTGCCGGGGTCCGGCTCCGCGCAGTCCACCTGGATATGCAGGTGGGTCGCATTGAAAGCGGCGCGCCATCGGGTCGTGAGAACGTCATTGGAAGCGGCGCCGCTCAAGGCAATCCAACGCGTTCCGGTGTCCTCAGCCGCCGCGTTTTTGACCCAGGGCGGCATCGTCATGCGCGGAATGCGCGCCGACGTCACGGGCGGGGGACCATTCGTGGCCGCCAGCCAAAGTTGGACGCGCGCATGCTGCTGCCACGGTTTGACCTTGGCGTTGACCGGCGCGCCGTCCAGCGCCGTCGCGGCATCCGCGTCGCGGCGTTGTTCCAGATGGAGAAGCGCAACGGAAGTGAGGACGGACGCGCGCTGATCGTCTTTGAGGTTCCCTGCCGGAAAAACGACGGCGGCCTTCAAGAGCATGCGGACGGCATTTTCCGTCTTGTTCTCCGCCTCGCACAAGGCGATGAACCGCGAGTAAAACCCCCAATAATCCACGCCGGCGAGAAGACCCGGCGACATGGAGGCGAGCGTTTCCTCCGCGCGCGCAATGTCCTTGGCCTGAAGCGCAGCTTGAAAGCGCTGCGCAAACTCCTGTTCTTCGACTTGTCGCGCGATGAGACGCCGGGTCTTGCGAATGCTCTCGTCCACCTCGGCAAGACGGGACCGATTGTCCGCAAGACGATATTTGAGAGCAAGGGCTTCGTAGGCGGCGAGCGCTTCGGGGGCGATCGGAAATTCGCGGTGAACCCGTTCCAATGCCTTGATCTCAAGATCGTCGCGGCGACGGTCCGCGCTCAGGTTCCACACATCCAGCAGTTTGAGAAGCTTGGCGGGAGTAACGGGCATCTGCGAGACGGCCTGGCTGTAGGCATCGAGCAATTTCTCAAAGTCATCCCGGGTATCGTGCGATTGCGCGAGACGAAGGAGTTCGCGCCATGCATCGATGGTTTGAGGCAGGTCGGCGCCCTCGGTGACAATGGCGCGCAACGAGGCCAGCGCGCGGCGACCGGTGGGGCGTCCCTGTTTGGACTCGAAATTGACGATGGCGTAATGCGCCTGGATGCGCCGCTCGACGCTCCTGGCTGCTTCAAGAGCAATGGTCAGCTTCCTCAGCTCCGTCTGTTGCGCCGCGCGTTTCGTGAGAAACCCATCCAGCCAGGAAAAACCGGTCTGGCCGCTGGCGACAAGCACATCCGATTTCTCCGCCCGGCGCATGGCCCGGTCGGAGATGTAGAGGACAAGCACTGCCAGCACCACGCTCGCCCCCAGCGTAAAGCGGTGATCTCCACGCCTCGCCGGAGCCGATGCCGTCGGATCAGCGCGCGGCCGTTCGGTCAGTTTGCTTTCGTCCCGCACTTGTGGCAGTAGGCGCCGCGAACAACGGTTTTATCCTTGGGACAAATCCCGTAAGGTTCCACGCGATTGCCGTCATGGACACAGAACTCGTCTCCAGAATTGTAGGGACGATAGCATCGCTGGCAGATGTGGGTGCCCGCATAGACCTGCTTGACGATTTTCTGGACCTCGTCAATGCGGTCCTGGAACCGTTTTTTCGCGTCAGAATCGCGCTCGGTCAGGAGGTTTTTCTGATCCTGAGCGATGATGTCGGCGGAAAGCCGGCTGATGTGGTTGAGCGCAAGTTTCTTGCCGGAATCCTCGCCCGCGTGCCCCGCGAAAGAAGCGCCCATCCGCCCCATACCGGGCGCGCCGGGCGCGCCCGCCCTGCCTTCGCCGCCCAGATAATAGTCCACCCAGAGATTGAGAATCTTGACGGGGTCCTTTTCTTTCGCGAGAAGGTCGGCTTTCAAGTTGATGAGAAACCGCTGGACATACTGCGGACTGTCCGGTTGCTTCACCGCAATCTCCATATACTTGACGGCGCGCGAGGTGTTGTTGAGGCGCGTCTTGGCAAGAAAACCGGCTGTGAACGGAATCCGCCAACTGCGAAGCTGACTCACGCTTCCCGCCTTGTCGAGCAACCGCAACGAACCCTCCGGGTCCTGCCATCCAATGTCAAGCGCGCCCTCCTCATAAGCGGTGGCGAACATCGGATCGAGGTCGGTGAGGCGATCGTATTTGCTGGACAGCAGCGCCGCGTTCTCCTTGGTCACATTCGGCATGCTTCCGCGCAATTGGATGAGGCGCATCCAGGCAATTTGAGACCGGAACTTGCTGAAGCCGGCGCTCAGAATGCCCCGGCTTTGCGGAGCGCGAACCGTTTGGTCCTTGCGCAATTCCGCCACCCGATTCGCCAGGAAGGCGCTGGCAAGGAGGGTGATCACCAGAAACACAACTGCTGTTGTGGGAGTTTTTGAGTTCATGAATTTTCCTCGGTTGGAAGATCAAGCGCAGGCTCAGGCCAGATCCCGTTTATGGAAGAAGATGCCGGCCAGCGATAGAAGCACTCCGCTGTAAGCCAGGGTGTAGAGCACCGACAGGATGATGATGTGCGATGAAATCGGAACGCCGTTGCCGAATTCAAGTTTGTAATCCGGAAGCCAGAAGCCCGGCAACACGCTGAACAAAAAATGGCCCGGCAGCGAACCCGCCCGGTAAAATGCCTCCGTTGCGTGGCCTGCGACAAAGACGACCATCGTCAAAACTGCCGCCGGCAACTCGCTTAAAAACGACGCAAACATCACTCCGAGCGCGGTCACCATGATCATCGCGCCCCACGTCGCAAAAGCCAGCTTGACGAAATCCAGACGCCAGGCGCCCTGTTCCCAGTGAAGGATCCACAGGATGCCGGCTGTGAGAATGACCATGTTCACAGTCACCAGCCAGACGACCCCAAAAAACTTGCCAAGCAGGTAATGCCCGCGTCCGAGCGGCTTGGAGAGCAGGGTCATGACGACTTTCTCGCGCAAATCCCGCGCGATGTCGAAGGTGACCACCAGCGCGGTGAAAAGGCCGACGATGGTCAGGAGGGCGGCGCCCGCGTCGTACATCAACTCCTTTTGACGGCCCGCCGTCAGATCGTTGTACAGATGCGCCACGGCGACGAGGATCAACACCGCCGCCAGCAGCACGTACAAGGAACGGGTGCGCAACACCCGGGTGTAGGTGTTCCTGCAAATGGTTATCATGTCATTCATGTGCGTTCTCCTTGTTTGGGATTTCTAGGTTGTTGCGAATGTAGAGGAGGGGTTTACCTGCTTGCGCGTTGTGCGCAGGCAAGTCCCCTCCCGCTCCGTCAGTCGGGATGGCACTGACAAGATGGGATTCTCCTCTTCATTTAAGGCACGGATGCCTGCTGGGTTGTGGATGCGGAAACGGGTTCTGTCGGAGCGCCGAAACCGCGTTCCTGGTTGTTTTCCTCGATCTTTCGGAAAAAATACTCTTCGAGCGATTCCGCGGCGCTGACCACCTCGATCGCCTGGTTGTTTTGGCTGCGAAGAATGCCGCAGGCCTCGTCTTTCTTCGAGGCGTCCAGGAGCTGGATGGTCCAATGACTGTGCTCGCGCGTGATGGATGCGGAAAACGGTTCCAGGCGCGACATGCTTGCCATGTCGAGCGTTTGCGCCTGGAGGCGGACCGTTTTGGGAGGCAAAAGCTCCTTCAGCCGGCCGCAGGCCACCAGGCGTCCCCGGTTCAAAATGCCCACCTGATCGCACATCTCCTGAACATCCGACAGAATATGGCTTGAGAAAAACACGGTTTTGCCTTGCGCTTTTTGAGCTTGTAAAATCGCTTTTAACTCTTTTCGACCATAAGGGTCAAGCCCATTTAACGGCTCATCGAGCAACACGAGGCTGGGCATGTTCAGGAGCGCCTGGGCGAGGCCGATCCGTTGGAGCATGCCGCGCGAAAACTCGGCGATCTTCGTTCCCGCCTTGTTGCTCAACCCCACCATCTCCAGCGTTTCAGCGATCCGTTGCTTGCGTTGCGCGCGGTCCATGTGGAGCACCTTGCCGCAAAGTTCCAGAAACTCATCCGCCTTCAGGTAGGTGCAAAATGAAGGGTCCTCCGGCAGAAACCCGACGCGCTCGCGCGCCTGTTTGTCGTGAATCGACACGCCGAAAAGCCGTCCGCTTCCCGCGGTGGGGGAGATCAATCCCAACAGAAGCTTGATTGCGGTGGACTTGCCCGCGCCGTTCGGCCCCAGGAAACCGAATATCTGGCCCTGCTCGACCTTGAGCGTCAACGCATCCAGCGCGAGCAACCGGATGCGTTTGTTCCAGCCGCCGACATATTCCTTGGACAACCCCTCGGTTTCGAGGGCATTCACCGCGCCGTCAGATCCGTTTGCTTCCATGGGTATGCTGGAGATTCCACGTGCAAGTTATCCGGATTTTGCGAACAAGTAAAGCCTGAAAATCATTCGCAGATGCTTCCCCCTGCTTTTCCACGGCGGATGCCCCTCTTTCTCTGCTCAAAAATCGCGGCATCGCGCGCGGCAGGGTGGAAATCAACGACCTCTTCCAACCGCCGCTCTCCGTGCTGAACGCCGCCGCCCTCGGCGTGGAGTTGTTTGGCGAGCGCGGCCTCAAGGAAATCATCCGCGACCTGAACGAATCCGTCTTCGCAACCGATGCGGCGGCATAGTGTTGTGTCTCATAAATAACCTTACGTATTTCCGTCCATAAACTGGAAGAAAATGACCTTCGCCGGCAGTTGCTTCGCCCTGGCGAACTGCTATTTAACCGAACTCACGGCAAAAGCGCCGTCTGAAAGGAACTGACATGCTGGAATTCATCAAGCTCTATGCGAACGAGATTAAGCAGCCGCCTGCAAATCCGGGACACAGCCATCCCACAATTCTTGAACAAGGAGTTTTCCGCGCCCTTTTTCAGACGGGAGCCTCAGCCGAGCCGGAAAAGCGGCTTTATGAATTTTGGCTTGGGGAGCACACGCCTCCCGCGTGTTCGGCTGGGCGTCCCGCCGAGCCGCTTCCCCCTGAGAAAATCGGCGGGACGCCGATTTTAGCACGCGAGACGCGTGCGCTCCCCAGCCCTTTGTCCGTTTTCTATGGGGTGCTTGCGAATCCCGGACGAGATATCAAACTTCTTTCAGGTGCCCGATCATTTTCTCTGAATACCCTCGCTCTCTCAAATCATCAGAATCGAGGCGGCCAGCCTCCTTGAGCATTTTCTCCTTGATCGCGCGGAGGAGGCGATCTCCCGCCTCGAAATCAGCGCGGGAATACTTTTTTGAAATCTTGCCGCTCGGCTTGTCCAGATGCTTGACATCCTTTACACCAGGCTTGATTTTTCCGTTTGCTGTGGCTTCATGCTCAAGGCATGACCATTCACGAACTCGACACGCCCTGTCTGCTGGTGAACCTCGACGCGCTGCACTCCAACCTCAAGCGCATGGCGGATTATTGCCGCAAACACGGATTGAACCTTCGGCCCCATACCAAGACCCACAAATCACCCGACATCGCCAGGCTGCAAATCGCCCAGGGTTTTCCCGGCATCACCTGCGCAAAGGTCGGCGAGGCGGAGGTGATGGCCGAGCACGGCATTACGGATATTCTGATCTGTTTCCCCGTCGTGGGCGAAATCAAGACGCAACGGCTCTGCCGCCTGACGCGAAAAGCGAAGATCGCGGTGGCGCTGGATTCGGTGGAAGCCGCCGACGGCATCGCTCGCGAAGCGATCCGGCAGGGCGTCACCATCGACGTGCTGGTGGAGATCAATGTGGGCATGAATCGCGTGGGGGTTGAAACCCCGGAACTTTTGGTTGCCCTGGCCGAAAAGGTCCATCGAATGAAAGGACTGCGGCTGCGCGGCATCGCCTGTTATCCGGGACATCTCTTTTCCAAGCCAAATGAACAGGAAAGGCCGTTGCGTGAATTGGGCGACCGCCTCACCGATCTGCGATTGCGGTTCCGCGCCAAGGGACTTGACGACCGCTGGGTCAGCGCGGGGTCCACGCCCACGGCCTACCAGTCGCATTTTGTCAGGGGCATCACCGAAATCCGGCCCGGACAATACCCGCTGAACGACCGGAACATGCTGGGAGTGGGGGCCTGCACGCTCAATCAATGCGCGTTTCATGTGATGACCACCGTGGTAAGCACCGCCGTCCGGAATCACGCCATGATGGATGGCGGCACCAAGACGTTTTCCAGCGATCGCTACATCCTCGCCGGAGCAAAGACGGAATCGACGTACGGTCTGGTGCGCGACGACGAAAACATCGTCTTCTGCAGCATGAGCGAGGAACACGGCCATCTGGACGTGAGCCGCGCTCACCGCCCGCTCAATATCGGCCAGCGCCTGCGGGTCTTGCCGAACCACGTCTGTCCTACGGTGAATCTTCACGAAAAGCTGTACGGCATTCGCGGCGAGACCGTTGAAACCGTCTGGGAAATCAAGGGACGCGGGAAAATCCAGTAGCTATGAACGAATGGCCCAAACAATACACGGCGAACGAGGTTGAAGGGAAATGGATGAGCCGCTGGAAGGAAATGGGGATTCATCGCTGGGACCCGGTTCGGGGCCGCGACGAGACCTTTGTCATGGATTCTCCACCCCCCACCGTCAGCGGCGCGTTGCACATCGGCCACGTGTTCAGCTACACTCACCAGGATCTGATCGTGCGCCAAAAGCGGATGAGCGGGTTAAACATTTTTTATCCGATGGGCTGGGATGACAACGGCCTTCCAACCGAAAGGCGGGTGCAGAATTATTTCAATGTGCGCTGCGATCCCTACCTGCCGCACGATCCGCATTACACCCCGAAAACGGACGGAAAAGGGCCGCCGGAAAAGGTGAGTCGTCCCAATTTCATCCAACTGTGCCGGCAGGTGACGCGGTCGGATGAGGAGGCGTTTCGCCGGTTGTGGCAGCGACTCGGATTGTCCATTGATTGGGATCAGGAATACGCGACCATTGACGACTTCTCCCGCAAGACATCGCAACTCAGCTTTCTGCAACTGCTCCGCGACGGCCATGTTTATCTGACGGAGACGCCCACGCTCTGGGATGTGGATTTCCAAACAGCCGTCGCCCAGGCGGAAGTCGAGGACCGGATGATGGCCGGCGCGTTTCACAATCTCCGATTCGGAGTGAAAGAGGGAGGTTCGTTTGTCATCGCCACCACGCGCCCCGAATTGCTGGCGGCCTGCGTGGCGGTTGTCGCGCATCCGGACGACGCGCGCTATCGCCCGCTTTTCGGCAAGCAAGCGGTGACGCCGCTTTTCCGAGCGCCCGTGCCGATCTTGCCGGACGGACGCGCCGATCCCGAAAAAGGCACAGGCATCCTGATGGTGTGCACCTTCGGCGACGCCACCGATGTGGAATGGTGGCGACAGTTCAACCTCCCGCTTCGCCAAATCCTTGGAAAAGACGGACGCTTGTTGCCGGTGAAGTTCGGCGCGGCAGGATGGGACAGCCTGGATGCGCCGGCGGCCAACCGGTTCTATTCCGAACTCGAAGGCCGAAATGTGAAGCAAGCCCGGACGGCCATCGTCGCGATGTTGCGAACACCCGACGGCGCGGCGCTGCCGGACCTGGGCGCGCCGCTCACCGGGGAACCGCGTCCCATTCAACACTCGGTAAAACAATTCGAGAAAGGCGAGCGGCCTCTGGAGATCATCACCGCGCGGCAATGGTTTGTTCGTTTGCTGGACAAAAAAGAGGCGTTGATCCAGCAGGGCGCGAAAATCCAGTGGCATCCCCCTTACATGCGCGCGCGCTATGAAAGCTGGGTGGAAGGACTCAACCAGGACTGGTGCGTCAGCCGGCAGCGATATTTCGGAGTGCCTTTTCCCGTCTGGCATCCCCTGGATGATGAGGGCAGGCCGCACTACGATCGTCCCATTCTGCCGAAACCGGAACAACTGCCGGTGGACCCGCTGGCGGAGCCGGCGCCGGGATTCGACGAGTCGCTCCGCGGCAAACCGCGCGGTTTCATCGGCGATCCGGATGTGATGGACACCTGGGCGACCAGCTCGCTCACGCCGCAGATCGCCAGCCGATGGGCGGAGGATGCGGCGCGCCATCGGAAGCTCTTTCCCATGGACGTGCGGCCTCAAAGCCACGAGATCATCCGGACCTGGGCGTTTTACACCATCGCCAAGGCGTTTCTTCACGAACGCCAGGTTCCGTGGCGCCATGTGGTCATCAGCGGGTGGATTCTCGACCCGGACCGCAAGAAGATGTCCAAGAGCAAGGGGAACGTCGTCATTCCGGACCATTTGCTGGAGCAGTACTCATCGGATGCCGTCCGTTACTGGGCGGCGCGCGCGCGGCTCGGCGTGGATACCGCTTATGACGAGGCGGTGTTCAAAAACGGCAACCGTCTGGCAACAAAGATTTTCAACGCATCCAAATTTGTGGCCGGCCATTTTGAAGGACAAGACCTGGCGGCATTGACGCCTGCGATGGTGACGGAAGCGCTGGATCAGGGATTGGTGGGGCGATTGCGCGAGGTGGTCCGCAAGGCCGGTGAGGAATTCGCGGCCTTCGAGTACGCGAACGCCCTCCAGTCCGCCGAGGAATTTTTCTGGTCGGATTTTTGCGACAACTACCTCGAACTGGTGAAAGGGCGCTGTTACGAAAAAGAGGAAACCGCCGGCAAACGTTCCGCGCTGGCCACGTTGAAGTTGCTGCTCTCGGTCCAACTCCGGCTTTTTGCGCCGTATCTGCCTTTCCTGACGGAGGAGATGTGGAGCCGTCTGTTCGCCGCGCGCGAGGGACGCGAGCGATCCATTCACACCGCGCCATGGCCGACGGAAGCCGAGTTGCGCGCGGTGGCCGAGCCTTCGGCCAGCGATCCCTACGGCGCGGCCGCCGACGCGCTCCGCGAGATTCGAAAGGTGAAAGGCGAGGCCAAGGTGAGCATGAAAACGCCCCTCAAAGAATTGGAGATCACGGGCAACGCAAAGGACCTGGACGCGGTCCGAAGCGTGATGCAGGATTTGCTTTCGGTCTCAGGCGCGCCCGCCGCTCGACTGACGGAGGGCAAGGTCGAAAACGGCCGCTTCAAGATCCGAGCGGCCTTGTAGGGGGGCCGCAAGTGACTGTACTACAATGTTCAAGAATCGCGCTTTTT
>JACQHZ010000507.1 GCA_016198745.1 Verrucomicrobiota bacterium | reverse complement strand
GCGTGTAAGCATCGCCATCAATTACCCTGCTCACGCTCACTTCACTCATTAAAGAGTCCCCAGAACAAATCGCCGCTAGAGAGGCGCAGACCAAACGGCGCGAAGAACAGGAGGCGGCCCTTCAAAAAGAAGCGGAGGATTATGACGCCAAGAGAAAGGCAGCGGGAGGTTGGCTCTTTGACGAGGCCCGCGAGGGACGGTGGGAAATAGCCGCGGGAGGCCCGAAGTTTGAAATCGGCTTCGGCGGGGGGGAGGTGCTGCAAATAGGACATGGTATAGGAGTTTGGAAGGTGCTCGAAGGCGGCTTAGGCCGTAGAGTGATGCGTCACCGAGCAGCCGATTATATCTGGCCCAACACGAAAGTCGTGGTGGATGTTCTTAGCGGCGACACTGCAAGTTGTTGGCGTCGGAACGACAAGACCATCCTTGTCAAAAAAGTCCGCCTCATCTCCGGTGTGCCTGACCGCGACATCAACAAGGAAGGATATATTATCTCTTCAGAAGTGTTCCGTGCCATAGACTTGGATCGGCAGACAAAGCGGACGAACAAAGCGCTATCCGGTTTCGACAACGCCCAGGAGGGCACATGGAAAATCAAAACCGACGGTCTGTGGCTCTATGGGATGTCGTCGCTGCTGAAGCCGTCCGCTGATGAGATCGCTAGACGTTCCTATCCCGAGGAGTGGTCGCTGTTGAGGCCGTTCAGAAATTGGATTGATAGAGATCTCAATTCCACGGAGGCGTGTGTGAAAGTTCTGGCGTCAGTTTTGCAAAAAGACGAGGACGGCCAGGAATTTACCGCAAAACGCATCCGCGTCCTTTATGGAACAGAGAGCGCCAAACATCATATAATCGTCGAGGGTTACATTTCATCCCACATGGTTTCTGCGGCGACGAGGATGGCGGATGATGCGATGACCAAAGGGCAGGTTCCATCCCACGCAGCCTGGCCGCAGCCACGTTTCACGGACATGGGAGACGGCACGGTGAAGGACAACCTAACCGGTTTAGTCTGGTTGCGGAACGCTAATCTGTGTGGACTGAAAAGTTGGCAGGATGCTGCGGATTATTGCCAGAAACTGAGCAAAGGCGGCGTGGAAGGGCTGATTGACGACTCGCATCCGGGGGATTGGCGGTTGCCGACTAAGAATGAGCTCATCGGTCTGACATGTGCCGAGTTTGAAAATCCCGCCGTGCCAAACAAGGAGGGGGCGGGAAAATGGACGGGGGACCCCTTCTCAAATATCCAATCCGACTCCTACTGGTCCGCCACGCCGCATCAGGACCGTAGCGACTTCTCATGGCTTGTGGGAATGGACAACGGATGCCTGGCTATAAGCGAAAGAGGAAAGTACGACGCCTATGTCTGGCCTTTGAAGGGTGTGCGCTCTCAATAAATGATGGGAGCCGGATTCACCCATTAGCGCGACATGGCAAGGTTACTTGGAAAATATGTAACAGTTTAGCCCTTTTTATTTTTTTGTTGGGAGGATGAATATTTGGGAGTCATCATGATGAATCAGGGAACGGGTCAGTGGTTCTCTCTTTTTGAGCAAGCTTTTTTTGAACTTACCTGCCCGCAGCCTGGCAGGCGGGTTCACAGGCCACCTCCACCGGGTCGAGGGGTTTTTCCATAAGCTTCAGGGTTGCTTCATACAGCCATGAGCCGCGCTTTTTAAGGCTCTCCAACCATTGGGCTTCATCATAGGGTTTGCGCTCAATCCAGCACTTCCAGAAAATCCGGGTCCATTTCGCCGCCAGGCGGCGATAAATATCGGCGCTCCAGAGTCCGCGTTTTTTCTCGTGGCAATAAAACGCTCGGCACCATGGCGCCCAGACCACACTGGCTTTGGCCCAGAGATAAAGGTTGTGTTGCAAGGTGTGATTCGCCGAGGTGCGATGGCGGTTGATCCAAGTATCGCCGCTCTGCTGTTGGCGCGGCACCACGCCTCCATAACACTGAATGGCGTTGGCTTGCGGGAACGTCGCGCGATCCGTGCCGAGTTCCGACATGACGCGCGGCCCAATCTCCCGCCGTGGCGGGACCTCAATCCCTGCCCGCAGGCAGGCGGGTCTTTGCGATAATCCTGCAGCCCGCGACGAACCATAAGCAACTCGCGCGCCAACAATCGTGCCTGGCATTGCTTGCTCGCACTCAGGACGTCGGACATCGGCCACTGACCGGCGCGCTCATGAATTTTCTTCCACGCCTCCAACCGCTCGGGTTTGGCCAAGCGATGCACGTGGAGAAAGTTCTGCATCCCGCCGTGGCGGGACACGTAGCCGCCTGGAATGCCTGCGGCGTTGGGAATTGCAACACGAAATCCCAACTGCTCGGCGAAGTCCAATCGCTGAACAATTCCAACGCCTGCGGATAATACTGTCCCAACGCATGCTGCACCTGGTTGGTCAGTTGATTCATCTGCGCGATAAAACCCTGTTCATCACGTGTCAGTACTTGTAATTTGCGTGTCAGATCGGCTTCGCGCGCCAATGGTTTCCAGCGCGCATGATGGAGTCGCAACGCCTCCCCGAGCGCCCAGGCTTCGCGATCATCATTTTTACTCTCGCCCACCAGCGCTTCGCGTCCCGCCATGGTGGGATTTGGAAATCCCGCGATTGCGGGAATGCACCATCCCGCCAAGGCGGGAGGTGATCCTGGCTTCTAATCCCGCCGTGGCGGGACTTCCACAAACAATCCGTGCGGAGTTTCAATCGCCACCAACACATGCCCGTCAGCTTGACGTTTGGCGAGCCGTTCGATTGCTTGACGCAATCCTTCTGCGGTGTGCACCGCCGTCCACTTCTCCACTTCATGACCGGACTCATCCAACACACTGATTTGATGCTTGGTCCCGCCAAGGCGGGACCCAGTCCCATCCCACAAACCACTTGCTTTGTTCGTCAGAATTTGCATTCATAATTTCCTCTTGGTTGGCGCGTTGCGACTGTTTCCCGGATGAGCCAGGCACACGGCCAGACTTACCTGCCCGCGCCCTGGCAGGCGGGTGCACGGCTGTCACAACAGCCCGGTTCTCTAGGGTCCCGCCACGGCGGGACCTTGGCTCGTCGCGGGGGGCGTCGCACGGACCCAGGCCGTTAAAACGGCAGTCCGAGTTTGGACGTACCTCCCGCGTCCGAGGAAGCGCGTCGCGCGCGCTGGCCGTCCCGCCCTGGCGGGATCACACTCGGGGGCGGGGAAGCCAGCTTATTGCTGGCTTCCTCCCCCCTCACGTGAATAACGTCGGGAAAGGCATAAGTCCTTTGATTATAGGAATCAAGCAAATTCCATTGGCGGCGACCTGGCTCAACCGACGAATTTTCTTCCCTGGCGCCACAGCGCCCCGCGCCGCCCGGACCCTTCGCTCCAGAGGTTACTCTTTCAAGTCTGAATAGTTACAGAAACAGATCAGCGCTGACCTTGAATCGCTTGGATAGAATGCGGAGGTGATCGGCGGTCAACCGGCGTTCGCCGGCGATAATCCGGACCCCCAAACTCCGGTCCACCCCCAGGAGTCGGGCCAGGTCAGCGGCGCTCAGGCCATTCGCGTCAAGCAGGTATTCGAGCGCCTGCCGACCAGTGATTTTCGAGTCGCCGAGCCGGTGGTGTTCCGCTTCGTACGCTTCCACCAAAGTCGAAAGGGCCTCCAGGTAGGCATCCTGGTCCACATTCAGCTTGTGGCCGGCCATGGCGTCGATGACTTCGGTGGCGTTAGCCAATTCCACTTCGTCGTGGATGGGCCGCAACATGTGCAGATGTACCAGCCCCTCGTAGGTCTTGGGTAACTTCGCAAAGGTGATCCGGTTGGCCATGGCTTTCATAGATGCTCCTTCCATTGGTTGGTGTCGTACTCGGCGTGCGTCAAGAAAGTGAGGATATACACGCGGCCTTGCCCCTCCCCGCTTGAATGATGCACAGCCGTAATCAATCGATATTGGTTTCCCGCAATGTTAAAAACGATGCAGTTCCTGCCGCTGGCAACCCGCACCAGGTCCGCGCTTGAAAAACTGGCTTTCACGTCCGCCCAAGTCATCCAGCGGGCCGCTCTTGTGACCCGCATCCACCGCGTCAGCGACGGCCTTGCGCGAGCATGCTTCTGGCAATACTGCCCCAATCGTTTGGTGGTAATTATGCGCACCGATGACAATATGTCATCAATGGGAGCGTGTGTCAACACCTCGAAGAACGTGATTCTCAAATCGCTTCCGTGGCTGCCTCCGCCACTACGGTGAATGTCCGCGGGGCAAGCTGGAATGCGAGGCGCCGGTCCTTCGGTCTTCAGCCCATCCACCTGCCGAGTTGTTTTCACAACAATTGGCTTGCAAGTTGCTAGGGGGGCAGCGTCCGCATCGAGGTTGGGATCGCCATGTACTATCTCCTGATTGACGGACAGCAGCACGGGCCGCAAAGTCGTCAGTCCCCGTTTTCTTAATCTGGATTTCTCATTCGCCGCGGCGAATGAGAACCTGAGGAGTCAGGCCACGTTTTCTTTGTTTTCGGTGTTTTCCATTTTCCTTT
>JACQHZ010000516.1 GCA_016198745.1 Verrucomicrobiota bacterium | reverse complement strand
GTTTTACGCTTTTTGTTGTTGTCGCGTACTTTCATTTCTTTTCCTCGCTGGTTGCGCGGGTGATGTCAGGCAGTTTTTCAATCGCGCCGCGCAAATCCTCCGTGCTCAGGTGCGTGTAGCGGCGGGAAACAACTTCGCTGTCATGGCCGATGATTTCCCGCGCCAATGCATCGGAAACACCTGCTGCTTTCAAGAAGGTTGTTGCGGAGTGGCGCAAGCTGTGAAATGAAATTTCCGAAACCGCTCGCGCGGTGTCCCGTCCCCTTTTTTCTCCTTGGTGCTTTCGCTCCACGGCAAGCCCTGCCTCGACCAACAGATCGTGAAACCAATTTGAAAGCGTTCCCACGCGCTTCTGTGCCGCCACCGCCAACTTTGGAAAGAGGAATCCTCCGGGATCATCACTCGATGGGAGCGTTTCGATGTAATCGGCCAACGGACGGGCAAGCGGGAGGATCATTCTCCGCCCCGTTTTCTTCGTGACGAAAGACAATTCCCTTTTTTCCAAGTTGACCGCCCGCCATGTAAGACCCGCGAGATCCCCCAGGCGTTGGCCGCTGTAAATGCCAAATAGGATCATCCCCTCCCACTCGGTTCCTTTTGCTTTCTCCAAAAGCTTTTTGATCTCGGCCATAGTGAAAGGCCGGCGTTTGGATTCTCCTCGAATCTTGAGCTTGTCCACCATGGCCGCCTGGTTCTTGGAGACCAAGTCTTGCCTGAGAGCCGTTTGGAAAAGCGCGCGAAGGACCTTGAGCGCCAGTTGTGCCGATGAAATGGAAAGCTCGCGCGCCTGAGCATCCCGAAAACGGGTGATCTCGGCGGCTGTGACCGTTGATGCATCCCTGTCAGCTTTCGTCCCCAAGAATTTCAAAAACCGTTCAATGACGCCGACGTATCGCTGGTGAGAGGATGGCTCGATCTCAATCTGCTTTGCATCAAGCCAGGTCTGGCTGAACGTCCGCACTGTGGCGCTGGGCAACTGTTCGGCATTACCCGCCAGGAAGATGTCGGCGAGACCGGTGGACAGAACATCACGGGCCATGTCAGGTGTCAGCTTCTTCGCCCTTCCGACTTTCGCCGCCCGCTCCCAAGCGCGACAAATGATGAGCGCCTTCTCACGATTCCTCATCTTCGTGGAGCGGTAAACTCGCCTACCGTCCGCATTGCGGAACGCACAAAACCAGTAGGGGCGTTTCTTCTTTTTATGGAGGCTTGCCACGTCTAACAAAATAGTCTAACAGTCGCCCCCGGTCAAGCCCATTCGCAACAGTTCATTTCATAGGAGAAAATTACTTTGAAAAGGGGAAATAGGCCGTGCGGGTTCGAATCCCGCCTCGGGCACCAATTCGGTTTTCAATCCGGCTTTTCCAGGGGACGACGCAGGTGTCGCTCCCTGCAACCTGTCATTGTCAAAGACCGGTCAAGACGCTAGATCAGAGGAAACCCATATGCAGGCGTCATGTTCCATCGCCGATCTTGAAGAATCGCTCGTTCAGGTTGCGGAGTCGCGTCTCACGGGGCGTCATGCCGTCGCGGGAACCCTCCGGTGGGAACCGATCACCCAGGGCGGTTCGGACCGCCATTTCTTCCGGGTCCGCGACGCCGGAAGCAAAAGCTGGGTGGTGATGCGCTATTCCGATGCGCGCGAGGAGAACGCGCTCTACACGGCGATCGCGCGCTTCCTGCGCGGCATCGGCGTGCGTGCGCCGGGAATTCTCTTTGACGATTCCGACCGCCGTCTGATCGGTCTCGATGATTTGGGGGAAACAAGCCTTTATTCCCTTTTCCATGAGAAAAAAGCCTGGGCGGATGTCGAGCCTGCCTACCGCGCCGCGCTGGATGAAGTCCGCACGTTGCACCGTCACGCCGACGCGCCCGTGCGGATGATGAATGGTTTCGATGAGAATCTCTATGCCTGGGAGCGAACCTATTTTCTCGATAACCTCGTGGTTCGATGGGCGGGCATTCGTCTCTCTGATGCCGAGCGCGACGAAATCCAGCGGGAAGGTTCGCAAATGGCAATGCAACTCATGGCGACGCCGCGTTGTCTGGTGCATCGTGATTTTCAGTCGCAGAACCTCCTTGTGCGCGATGACGCAACATGGATGATCGATTTTCAGGGGATGCGCCTCGGTCATGCCGCTTACGATGTGGCGTCTCTCCTGTACGATCCTTATGTTTCCCTGACCCCCGCCCAACGCGCATCCTTGCTGGCATGGTACGCGCGCGACAAGGCCGGGAGCGCGGACGAACTTGAATTCCAACTGTGCCGGGCGGCGGCTCAACGTTTGATGCAGGCCCTGGGCGCCTACGGTTTTCTGGGCATGGTCAAGGGCCGGCGTGAGTTTCTGGGATTCATTCCCGTCGGTCTCGCCAACCTGGGTGATGCGCTTGAACATCTCGACGGCATGAAAGCCACGCTCACTCTTGTCCGCCGGATTCAGGTTGAAACGCGAAGCGCAATTTGATAAGCAATCAACACGAAGGATACCATGGGCAAAACCATTGCAGTATTGGGCGCCGGCAACGGCGGTCAGGCCATCGCTGCGGAGATGGCCATGCGCGGCCATCAGGTAAGATTGTACGAACATGGCGATTTTGCGAAGGCAATCGCGAATCTGTTCAACACCCGGGAGATTGAACTGACCGGCTCAATCATTTCGGGCAAGGGAAAACTGGAACGGGTCACAACGGATCTCCGCGAGGCTGTCACGGGTGCGGAGTATCTTTTCCTGCCCGTGCCGGCATTCGCCCACGCGACGTATGCGCAGACCTTGAGACCGTTGTTGCAGGATGGCCAGGTGCTGGTGCTGTACCCCGGCACATTCGGCACGTTGCTTCTGCGCCATGAATTCGCGAAGGCCGGGTTTCGCAAAGACATCATCCTGTGCGAAACGCACACCCTGCCGTACGATTGCCGGATCGAGTCGCCCGGCCGGGTGCGCGTGTTGTGGAAAAACAATCCGATGCTGGTGGGCGTGTTTCCGGCCAACCGGACGAATGAGGCGCTGACGCGAATGGGATCAGATTTCTATGAATTTCGCCCCTTGACAGACGTTCTGGAGGCCGGATTCTGCAGCGTAAACCCGGTGTTGCACCTGCCCGCCTGCATCATGAGCACAAGCCGGATCGAACGATCGCGGGGCGAATTCTGGCTTTACGAGGAGGGTTTCACCCCAACCGTATGCCGCGTGACGGAAGCGGTTGACCGGGAGCGGATCGAGTTGGCCAGAGCGTTTGGCTACACCGTGCCTTCTTTGGCCGAGGAACTGGCTGAGCATTACCAGCCGCGCGAACTCTTCTTCGAGATCAACGGCGCTTGGGACCTCGTGGTCATCAAAGGGCCGCCGGACGTGAAAAGCCGCTATTTCACGGAGGACATCCCGTTTGGACTCGTGCCGTGGGTGCAACTCGGGGAGCGCGCGGGAGTCGGCACGCCGCTGCTTCGCGCTCTGCTTTCCCTGGGCGCGGTCATCATCGAGCAGGACGTCCTCAAAACCGGTCGAACCCTTTCGACGCTCGGCATCGCTGATATGAGCGTCAGCAATCTGAAAACATTCCTGAAATCAGGCTGATAAGGAACCCCCGCTTTGCGCCGCCCGATACAGGACAACCGAGACCTGTCTGCCGCGGCGGATGACGGTTTGTAACTACTCAGGTCATTACCCGCGAAAGCGGGACTCCAAGGTTAATTCGTAAACTAGCCAAACAAAATGGATGAGTCTTCTACCGCAAGC
>JACQHZ010000515.1 GCA_016198745.1 Verrucomicrobiota bacterium | reverse complement strand
GTTTGGTTGCGGCTTTGCCGCGCTGGGGTTAACATCTTCTTTCATTTTTCAATCAAACACCTGAATAGTTACGTTAGAGATGCGGAGGGCGGGTGATCGGGTCTTTGACTTTTTGTTTCAACGCTGGTTTGATGGCGGCTTTTCATGAATCACGAAACAAGAGATCGGACCCGCCTGTTCTGGCTGTGCGGCGCCCTGCATGCGTTCACGCACATCTATCCTGTGGCCCTGCTGCCTTTGTATCTTCTGATCAAACAAGACCTGGGATTGACAAGCGACGGTCAGGTCACATTCCTCATGACCGTTCTCTGGCTTTCGTATTGTGTGGCCAGCTATCCGCTGGGCATCCTGGCCGACCGTTTGAACCGCAAGATGTTGCTCGCTGCGGGATTGGCGCTCAATGGCCTCGCTTTTGTGGGATTGGCGCAGGCACCCTCCTACGAATGGATGATTGCCTGGTGCGCGATGGCCGGCTTTGGCGGCAGTTTTTATCATCCGGCGGCCACCGCGATGCTTGCAGACCTCTTTCCCGCAGAAACCGGCAAGGCCATCGGACGCGTGGGCATCGGCGCGGCGATTGGATTCTGGATCGCCCCAACGTACGCGGGCTGGCGCGGCGCAGCCGCGGGGTGGCGCGCGCCCGTGATGGAGCTTGGCGTGTTGGGGATTGTCGCCGCCATCCTCTTCGTGTTCCTGGCGCCCCGAGGAAACACATCTCATTCAGAACACAAACCCGCCAATCAACCTTCGGCTCCGCTGCCCGGCATCCGCTTTTGGAGCATCATCGTCGCCATCAGTCTTTTTTTCAGTTTGCGTGATTTCGGCGGGGCGGGGATGCACACCCTTTCTTCGCTCTTCCTGCAACATGCCTGGCATTTTGATCCGAAAACCACCGGCCAGATCCTGGGCGCCATGTTGCTGGCGGCGGCGGTCAGCAACCCCTTGTTCGGCGCCTGGAGCGATCGTCACCGCTTGCGGTTGCTCTGTCTGGTGCTGGGAATCGCCGCGGTCACCGTTGCGGCCATGCCCTGGCTGCCCAAGGCAGCCGTGGTGGCGAGTCTCATTGTTTATGGTTTTTTCTTTCTCGCCGGCTATCCCATTGTCGAGTCGGCCCTCATGGAATCGGTCCCGGTCCACGTGCGCGGCAAGGTGTTCGGCCTGTTCATCTCGGTGAGCGGCGTCATCGCCAGCACATCGCACTGGGTGATCGGCGACTGGACGCACGCCTTGAAAAGCCATCAGGCATCGGCCTTTGTCCCGCTTTTCACGACCCTGGCTTTGTTGATCATCCTTTCCCTCGGCGGGGCATTCCTGTTGAATGCGGTTCGCAAGAGTTCGAGCGCTCATGCCAATCCGACGACATAAAAATTGCTGGAAATCACTTGAATCCTGAACCGCCTGCCGTGTTTCACGACGGGAGGTTTCACGAAGAACCTGTGGTTGTTTTTGGAGAGCAATCCCTCAGGAAAAAGACGCCCACCGGCACCAGCAGCGCGCCGAGGATGACGTAAAGCCTCCAGTAGGTCTTGTGAAGCGCGAGCCAGAACCCGCTCGTGCCGCCATGGGTCGCCTGAAACCAGGCGATCATTCCGAAAGTCAGGAGAACAGCAGTGATGCCCAGCATCAGGAGGAGCAATTTCCGCGGCGAAATCCGCCAATCGGTCAGGATCGCCACTCCGAACGCGCCGAGAAGCGGGCCGTAGGTGAACGCCACGATCTTGAAGCCAAGCCAGAGAATGCTGTCGAAATTCCGGATCATCAGCGCGAAACACATCATGAGCAGCCCAAACGCGACAAACGATATTTTTGACGCGCGAACGCAACGCGCTTCATCCGCATTCTTTCCCCAGAATGGCTTGTAAAAATCCATCACCCAGGATGTCGCCAGCGACGCCAGGGCGGAATCCGAGCTGCCCATGGCGGCGGAGGCGACGGCGGCCAGCAACAGCCCGCGCAACCCATCCGGCATGACGCTGAGAATGAAACGCGGGAAGACATGATCATCATCCGTCATGCCGGCGACGAATTCGGGATGAATTTGCGCATAAGCGTAAAGCGCCGCGCCGATGGAAAGAAACAGAAACGTGATCGGGATGGAGACGATTCCGGAGAGCATCAGGCTCCACCGCGCCTTCCGCGGGTTGTTGCACGCAAGCAGGCGCTGCGCCATGTCCTGATCGGCGCCGTATGCCGCGGTGGATTGAAAGAACCCCCACACCGCAAGCAGGAAAAAGAGACCGAGATTTTCGGGCTTCAGGAGTTCCAGGAAATTGAATTTGTTATAAACCGCGCCGTCCGGTTTGACCGCGTGCCGGCCGGTCTCGATGATCTGGGCAACGCCGCCGGGCATCTGCGAGATCATGTAACCGAGCGCAATCAACGCCCCGGAGATGAGCAGGGTGAACTGCATCAAATCGGTCCAGGCGATCGCGCGTCCGCCGCCGATCGTGGTATAGGTGAGAATGACGCCCACCACAATGACCACACATGCGCTGTAGGAAAGCGAACCGCCCGTGACCACCTCGAGCACCTTGGCGATCGCGACAATCCGAACGGTGGAGGCGAGCATGCGCGAGACCAGAAAGTAGCCCGCGCACCCGGTTCGGGCTTCCGCTCCGAAACGGGTCGCCATCAACTCGTAGATCGAGGTGACGCCGTGCCGCTGATAAACCGGCAGAAAAACCGTTGCGACGAAAAACGTGGCAAGGAGGTCGCCCACGTTGCTGAACACGTAGCGGTAATCGGCGCCGTACCCCTCGGCGGGCGTGCCGATGAACGTCAGGGCGCTGATGATGGTTGCCAGAAAACTGGCGGTTGTGACGAGCCACGGGATGGAGCGGCTGGCCAGGAAATAGTCCGACGTGGAAGCCTTGACGCGCCGCGCCGCCCACCAGCCGATGGAACCGAGCGCCATGAAATAAGCCGCGAGGATCGCGATGTCGAGCAGGCCGAGATGGAGGCGCGAGGGCATGGAAAATGATTTGTACTACAATGTTCAAGAATCGCGTATTTTCGACAAGGTTTTCCCGATGTTGTAGCTGCGCTTCTATGAAGCGCAGGTCCGTCTGCAAACGGCGCCTCGTCCCGCCGCGGCGGGGGACGCCGCTACACATCTTTTGGTTGCGGCTACCCCGCGCTACGATTCAACGAAAGCATAGAGACCGCCTATTCCACAAGCCTGACTTGTTGAAAAACTGGGAAAATTGTAGCGGCGGTCTGCGACCGCCGAGGGAGGACGGCGCTCATAGAGCGCCGCTACAGCGTTTTTCAACAGCCTGCTGGGTTGCGGCAAAAAATGAAGTTTACTTTCCCTTCCCGCCCGCCATGCTGCCCCGATCTTGCGATGAATCCCAAGCGGTTGATGAACACGATGAAAAAAGGATTGTTGTCGCCGCAATGCCGCGCGCCCGCCGTCATCGCGCTCGACCTGGAGAGCGTGCTGACGCCGGAAATCTGGCAGGCGGTGGCCCGGCAGACGGGAATCCGGCGGCTTTCTCTGACCACGCGCGACCGGACCGATTACCCTTGTCTGATGCGCCAACGGATTCGAACCTGCCGCAAACACGGGCTGACTCTGGCGCGGTTGCGGCAAATGGTGCGCGGCATGTCGCCCTTGCCGGGCGCAGTGAAATTCCTGCGTTGGGCGCAATCGCACGCGCTGGCGGTGATTGTCTCGGATACCTTCCACGAACTGGCCGGACCGTTGGTCGCGAAACTGGGGCGGCCGCTGGTCATTTGCAACTGGCTGGAGACCGACGCCGACGGCTATATCCGCGGCTTTCAACTTCGTGATGCGCGCGGCAAAGAACAAGCGATCCGCACCTTCAAGAAACTTGGATTCCGCGTGGCGGCAGTCGGGGATTCACACAACGACCTCGACATGCTGGCGGCAGCCGATGTCGGAATTCTCTTCCGGCCGTGTGCCGCGATCGCGCGCAATCGAAACGATTTTGGAATCGTGCGGTCCTATGCCGGCCTGAAAAAGGCGCTGCGAACGTTTGCCGATGCGCCTGGCTGACGATGGCAGCTTTCTTCTCGTGGATGTACTGCTTGAAGGCTGCAAGCCGTTCCGCGTTGTGGTCGGGTAAGGAAACGGCGGCGAGCGGATTGGGTTCGGACGGGGTCATGGGTTTTGCGGCTCCTTCGCGGCGGGCAGAGCCTTCCGGCTGGCAGCGGCGAGGGTTTGCATCTGGCGGATGGCAATCTGGTTGAGGCGTTTCAGGCGTTCGCACTGGGCCAACCGCATGTGAATGAATTCGGCGTTCATCCCTTCGATATTGGCCAGCACGAGCAACTGCTCGACGGTGGCATCGTCGCGAACGGGAATCAATCCAACGTTTGGCCGTCAGAACGAAGCTGTTCAGCCCCGCCTGTTTTCTAATCCCATCGAATTCGATGGGATTAAATCAACGAGAACCGTCATTCCCGTCCCGCCGCGGCAGGACGGGATCCAGAAGTGCAATCAAAACAGAGACGTCCCATAAGTTTGAAAAAAGCGTGTTTTTC
>JACQHZ010000522.1 GCA_016198745.1 Verrucomicrobiota bacterium | reverse complement strand
AGCCGTCGTGAGGTAAAAAGCGGACATTTTTGGATGGCACTATGTCAGGAGTTCTGGACCTTGCCCAGCTTCACCGCTCCGGTCACGCCGCCTTTGGACAGACTGATCAAGAGCATCTCCGCCGGGTCCCCGGTCTGGAGTTCCTTCCGGGGCCGCGCCACGGCAAAAAACCGATACGCCGGAGCCTTGCCCGTCGCCGCCAGGGTTTCAGGCGCCACGTCAACCGGCGGGGGATGCGTCATGAACCATTCGGCGCGGCGTTTGCCCTCCAGGTTCTCCAGCGGTGTCTTCAAGCCCGCAACTTGTGGCGGTGAGAGCTTTTCCGGCTTGAGCAACCGTTGGACGATGGCCGCCGAAGCGGCGCGGCCCATGGCGCGCAAGGCGTTGTCCGACGGGGCCAGGGTCTTTTCGTCGCCGCCTACGCAACGCTGTTCGAATTCAGCGAGGGCGGCGGGGATTCCGAGCGGAGAACGGATTTGAGATAAAGCGAAAAAGGTGGTCCCCGGCCCGACCGAATCCAATGCCTGAGTCCGCAGCATGATGAGACCGGCCGTCTCGATCGGGATATCTTGACCTTTGGGAATCTGGCTTGCCATCTTCCGGTAAGCCGGCGAATCAAAATCCCTCCAACCCTCGAGCGTTCGGGCAAGTTTTAATTTTCGAAGGTCAATCAACTGAGCAGCTTGATTGAAAGCGGAGTCGGCAAGGTTACCTATGCCTTCAAGCTTTTGGCCGGGAAGTTGAGGGAAGGCCAATTTGCCATCGGTTCGGTAAATCCAGTTCAGCACCACCGATTGATCTTTAACCTCGTCAACAAGAATCAAAGCATTATTTCTGTTCTGTGTATCCAAACCAAACAGTGTTCCATGAGTAATATTAAATGGTGATTTTGTCTTTCCCACCGATGAAAAATCACTGCCACGGAAGTGTTCTTCAAATTGGTGGATCAGCATGGGGTAGAATGCCCATTGGGACTTGAAGCAGGTAACATAGCCCGGCTGAGCGAACCAATACGGCTCTCCGGACTGCAGCACGCGAGGCGTAACATAGAGATCACCCAATTTCTTAAAAGCCTCCCGCCAGGCATCCTCGGATGCATAATCACTCCTTTTAACCTTATGGATTTTTTGAGTGCTGAATTGAAAGACGTGAATTTCGTCACCGGAAATGGGGATCTCCACTTGCCCCTGAATCAGGAGTTCCTCGGCGCGCAGCGCGGTCGCGAATCCAAGGCAAAACAGGAGCGCCGCCGCGTTTGATCGAATCGTCTTCATGGACCCAGCATCGCCGCGGTCACGGGACCGTGACCGTGTCTGATTCGGAATCCGGCGCGCCGCCCGGTTCGATCAGTTTTTGATAAACCTGGGCCGGGTTCTCCCCGCTGCTGCCTTGAGGTCCCGCGACCTTGCCATTGTTGATGAACAACTGCAGCGTGGTCGAGTAGGGAATCAAAAGCCCATTCCACACGTTGGCTGGATGTGGAGTATTGACGTTCAGGACACCCAGCAAGTCATCCGGATTCAGTAGCTGATCACGATCATAGACGCGAACATGGTTGATCTGGCCGGCAAGATTCGCCTGGCGCGTCTCGGCGGCGCCGCTCAGGGTCAACGTCAAATTGCCGGGTCCGCCTTTAATTGGCGCGGGCAAAACGAAGTCCGGAAGTAACACTGTCGTGGGCGGCGATTGCCCACCGCCACTGGGAATGGCAGCGGACGCGTACCCGACGAAATCACTTCCGGCCGCGCTGCTAACGGCACCATTCGGTCCGGTCAATTTTCCCAGATGACGCCGTCCGATGCGGCCCAGCGTGATCCGGTAGGGCGCATGATCATTGGCTTGCGGCTGGGGATCGTTGATTTGCAACTGGGCCAAATTCAATATCCCAAGGGAATGGAGGGTTGTATCGGTCAGCGCGCGGTCAACCAGGATTGAAAAGGCTGTCGTGTTGATCGCCCCTTGACGGATCATGCCCGTCAGGGCGGTCGGACGGATACCCACTTGGTTGGGTGCCGTTCCAAAAGATGCCACCGGATGCTGGGACTGGGGCCGGGAATCGCCGATGCCATAAAAGTCGGAGTCATCATCTGGCTGCAGTTCCACTTTGACAATCGCATTTCGTCTCAATCCAGCATTTTTGCTCAAGCCTGTAATGGGGTTTATCTCGCTCCCCACATACGCGTTTTGGACGGATTGCGGCACGCGAGTGTTCAGGAAAGATTGCCGCTGGTCGCGGCCAAGCGGCACCGCGCCATTCAACCACGCCCTGACTTGTTGGTTGATCGCCGGGCTGTTGCCCATCGAAACGTGGTTGACGTCAATCTCGGCATTGTGCGACGGAAGCCCGATGCGCGCGCTCCACTCCGGCACGATGGCGTCGGTCGCGCCAGCCGCGTTGTGGAATGTTTCGACCCACGGAAAGTAAAACCTTTCGAAGCTTAGCCAGCCATTCCAAGTGGGTTGGGCGATCTGGTACAGAGTGCCATCGAAGGGACCTGGAATATCCATGACCGTGTGCGTGCCCACCACCGCGCCATAAGCCACGTCATTATGCAACGGCGCTACGTTCGCTTGGACCCCGTTCAGTTGGGCCAACCGCTGGCTGTTGACGCTGAAGACCTGATAGGCATGCCGCGCCGCGTTTCGCTGAGCGGTCAAGGCGTTGGGCAAAGCGGGCGTCTGACCTGCCGGCACCGTGCCACCGTACGCGATGCCGTCAAGCGACATTAAAAAGTCATGGATCCTTATCTGTTGGGCGCCGAAAAAGCCATGGGTTAGGGCATTATCAATCAACCCATTCTTGAACGCTTCGCACACCAGATTCGCCAGAGGCGATCCTCGATGCGGCGTGCCCAGGGTGATGAGTTTGCGCACATCGCGCCGGTCGTCGAACTCCTTGCCCACCGGATCGCCCGCGCGCTCGATGTACCATCGGCTCAGCAGTCCTCCATAGCTGTGCGCCACCACATCCACCTTCTGAACGGCGATCCGTTTGCTGGTGGCCCCCGCCTCGACGGGCTCGAAGTAACTGGTCGGCAGCGGTGATTCCATCCGAAACCTTTTCTTCGCGTTGGCCGCCATGTCGGCCACCTTTGCGTACATGTGGGAAATCTCGCCGAAACCCAGTGTGTCCCCCTCACCCGTCCAACCCGTTGTTGGATCAGGGCCATGATGATCCACCCGAAAATCCCGGCAGATAAAGCCGAAATTCTGCGTGTCGGTTTCAAATTGTTTCACCAAGGCCGTTGGTTCGTCGGGTCTGTCCCATACGGCGGGTTCGCTATTCACCCCATGCACCAGGACCAGCGGCGGACGGACCAGGGCGATGGCGTTGGGTTTGGTGCCCCGGCTCTCCACGACGCCGGTGATCTTGACGGCCAGGTTGACTTTGCGCTCCCGTTCGGGATTGAGGGGGGTGTCGAGATCGAATTCGGTGGGCGGATGATAGACCTTGAGATCAACGACTTTGCGCCGCGTGTCGGCCTGGAAATCCTCGCCTTTTTTCTCGATGGTCAGATCGCCCAGCGTGGTTTCCTCGGTCGTGGTCGCGTCGCGGAAGACGCCTTCACGTGCAATGATGGACGCGAAGTCGTTGTTCGCGGTCTCCTTGACGTATCCGTACTGGACCTGGAGCGAGTCCTGCTGGATAAGAGCATAAACCTCCGGTGACGCAATGACGCGCATCAGCAGCAGGGCGCCGTCATTCACCCCGGTCATCCAGTCGCAGGCAACGCCATCCGGTTGCAATGTCTTGGGGATGCGGGGAACATCGGCGGGTTGGGTTGCGCCGATGGGGTT
>JACQHZ010000043.1 GCA_016198745.1 Verrucomicrobiota bacterium | reverse complement strand
CAATCGCCAAAATCCCCTCAGCCATGTGTCAATATTTTAATGAATCGGACTACTAGAGGCGTCATTCCTTCTTTTCCGTTTCGAGGATTTCCAACCGGCTGCGGGCGCCAAGAATGGGCGCGTCCAGTTCCAGGGTTTTGAGCATCCAACTGTTTTCCAACTGCTGGAAACTGCGGACATTGAACTCCTTCGCAACATACCCTTCGTTGTCGTAGGCCACCGATTTCAACAGCGCGCGGTATTCCCGGTCCACCCAGCTTTCGACCCGTCCGTAAGCGGTGGTCTCGCCTTGGGACGGACGGCTTGCGATTTTCCAGCAGGCGCGATCCTTCAGGGTTTCCTCCCCCAGCCATTCCTGATCCTTCCACGAGAGAAAACGCAGCGCGAGATCTTCAAGACTGAATGCCGAGCCGAGGAACAACCGCTGCGCGTCTTTGACCGCGACATGGTCTTTCAACTCGAATATTTGCGCGCGGGCGCCATCCCTTTTTGAGGGCAGGAGGATGCGCATACCTTGCGCGGCGTCAGCCTCGTTTGCCGGCCGATAAACCGCCTGGCACGAGCCATCGTCGAGGCGCGTGAAGCGGATGGTCAGAGGTTGCTCACCCATTCGCACAACGGCACCGGTTGTCGCAGGTTTGTTGCGGTTGTCCCCGGAACGACGCGCGGCGCGCGTGGTCAGCACGGCGGAGAGCGTCCATCCGCCGGCGGGCCACGCCTCAAGCGCCTGACGCGCGATATCGGCGGCGCCAGGTCCGGCCTCGCCTGCTCCGGCAGGAAAAGCGAGCAACCCGGCAAACAACCCGACAAGGGCAACCTGAAGTGAGGTCGTCACGATGGGAGTTTCGGACGGGAAATCCGGGTTAAAATCCAATCGGGTGCCACACCGTTTTGATCTCCAGGGTGTCCAGCATCCAGTAGGGATTTTGACCGGCTGCGTTAACCCAATCGGACGGGGACAGGTTTCGCAGGGCAACCCGCTTGACGTTGCATGCGGCCTCAGCCTGAATCTGAGCCGCTGTGTTGTCTCCCGAAGCGTCCACAAGGGCGTTGACATCCTCGTGCCGCGCCATTTGAAGCGCCAGTTCATGGCGGAATCCGGTGAGGATGTTCACCACGCCCGGCGGGAGGTCGCTGGTCGCCAGGATCTCCGCGAAAATCACCGACGGCAGCGGATGCTTTTCTGACGCCAGCACGACGACCGCGTTGCCGCACGCGATGACGGGCGCCATCACGGAGATCAATCCCAGAAGCGCGGGGCGATCCGGCGCAATCGCGCACACCACACCGGTGGGTTCGGGGATGCTGAAATTGAAATGGGCGGAAGCCACCGGGTTGACCGTTCCATAGACATGCGCGATCTTGTCCGTCCAACCCGCGTACCAGACCAGGCGATCGGCCGCGGTTTGCACCTCGCGACGCGCCGGAAAACGGCCCGCGCCTGTGGAACGGCAAAGTTCAACCGTCAGCTCAGAGGCCCGTTGTTCGAGCATCTCCGCCATGCGATAGAGGATTTGGCCGCGATTGGCGGCGGAACGCCCCGCCCAACCGTCCACCGCCTTGCGCGCCGCCGTCACGGCGTCGCGCAAATCCTTGCGTGAAGCGCGACAGACACGGGCAAGGACGGAGCCGTTTGACGGGGATTTCACCGCAACCGCCCTTCCCGATTCCGTCCGGGGAAAAGCGCCGCCAATGAAAAGCTTGCAAGTCTTATTGACTGGGAGACGCGAGTTCACGGTTCGAAGCCTTCTGGATCGCGAGTCATCATGATGCGAACAACTGGAGGGGGAACACTTCCCTTGGCGTCTGGCAGGTCGGGAGGTTCTTCTCAACGTCCCATTGCCAGCGGTGATACTCGTTTTTTTCGATCACATAGAAGTTTCTCTGCAACGTGTATTCCCCCGGAGTTGGTTCGCCTTGCACCACCGGCTCGCCATGCTTGCAAAGATGTCCGGGCTTCTCGTGGCGCGTGAACAGTTTCAGCAATCCGTCGTAGGTCGGTTGCGGCTCCAGCCTTTTCAACCCATCCGCGAGCACGGTTTCCTTGAGATCGCATGCCTCCCAAAAGACTCCTTCGTAACCGCTCCAATCGCCCCCGACCGAATCCAGGTATGCCTGCCGAAGCGATCGCTGGTATTCCTTGTAAGCGGGGTCCTGGCACACCATGCCGGAGATGTGCTCCATGCAAGGGACGGCATTCACTTTGGCGGCGAACCGGTTGTACGAACATTTGTCAATTCGGGCGGAACCCTTTCCCTTGTCGAACAAGAGCACATTTGCCCCGCCCCAGTTTGATGAAAGATTCTCCAGCATCTCCACCGCTTCCGTCGCGCCGCGCGCCGCCTTGCAGACGGTGTGCAGCATGGTGGCGTAATCCACCGGAAAAAAATCGGGCGGTTCCTCGTCAAAATGCAGTCCCGAACCGGTGCCGTCGGTGACGACATGATTTTCCGCAGGTTTGGGGGGGACAAATGATCGCGACGGCTTGAAGTTGCGGATCGGGTCATCCACATTCTTTGCAAGAAGCGGGCCGACATCCGTGGAGGGGAGATAGGCGGCGCGGCATTTTTCATTGGCAAGCGCGCCCGCCTTGCCGCCCTGCGGCAGATGGGGATAGGGAGGATAGGTTCGCAGATGGAAGATGAGATGTTGCGGGTAAAAAAAGCCGCGCAACAGATCGCGGGCGCGTTTCCCAGCCGCCTTCGTGGAGGCGGCCAACGCGGCATGGAACGCGGCCGCATATCCTTTCATCGGAGATTTTCGATCCACGCCGTCGAGATGTTTCATGGTCCGTTCCACGAACACATCGAGCTTCTGGAGGATCGCATCGCCGGATTTGCCGGAAAGGCGGCTCGCTTCTCCAAGTTGGGCGCGAAACCGGGCCTCGTTGTTTTGAATGAGGGGGAGTTTGAAGTGTGTCTTCATGTTGCGTGGATCAATCGCCCAGGTGCCAGGAATAACGCGTCGCGTCCGCCTTGGGCGCATTCGGATCAATCCGACCGGTGGGCTTCAAGTTGGACAGTCCCTTGCCCCAAATCCGCTTGGCCTCGGTCAGGTAAAAAATATAATTTTTGAGCGGCACATCCGGCGGCACTCGATGGTCCGGCGTTGGGATGAATCCGCCTTCTTCGACAAGCGGCGCGAGTCGTTCAACTTCACGCGTGATTCCATCCAGCGGTCCGGCGAGAACGGTCTTGCTGACGCCGCCGATCAAAAGCATGTCGCGGCCATATTGTTTGCGGAACTGGACGGGATCATGCCCCCACGTGCCGACCTCGATCGGGAACATGGTGTTGATGCCCGCCTCCAGCCACAACGGCGCGAGTTGGCTGATGTCGCCGTCGCAATCCACCAGAGCCACATCGACTCCATAACGCCTGAAAAACGACGTGATGCGTTTGTAATGTGGAACCAGGACCTCCCTGAAAATCCTGGGCGAAAGGAGCGGTCCTCCGCGATAACACATGTCCTCCCAATGATTGACACATTCCGGACGGATGCCCGCTTCCATCGCCGGCTTGTTCGTCTCGATGATGCAATCGGCGATGGTCTCCACCATCTCCTCGAAAAGCGGCCGATCATCATGGACCAGCATCGAAACCGTCTCCATCCCCATCCAGTTGCGAATCCAGCCGTAGAGCGATCCGCCCGAAAGGTGCAAGGGATAATCCCGATCCGGGTCGGTCAGTTTTTTCAGTTGTTCCGGCCAATCCCGCGGATAGCGGTCCGGATTCTTCCCGTTGAGACGCCACTTGAATTCTTTTTCCCAACTCGCGCGATCCTTGAGGGTATGATCCACATGACGCGGGATCGAGCCGAGAAATTTCCCCTGTTCCACCGTCACCCCGTCGGCGCCGCGCACCACCTCGGTGTCGCCGCGGTCTTCGAGCACTGTGTAACCGAAGTCCGGACAAGGAAAACCGCTTACTGGGATTGCCGCCCATTGCGGGTCCATTCCGAAAAACGAATCCGGATTGCCGCCCTTGGGAAAACCGTACTGTTCCCAGATCACCAGCGTCTCGCGCCAGAACCCAAAGTCCATGATCGGACAGCGGTCTCGCGGCTGATAGTGCATGGTGGCGACAAATTGTTCGCGCGCATTCATGATAAACCGAAAAGTGATCGTTACACGAAGTTGGACGCCTTTCATCAGGGATGACAGGGGCGCCCGCTCACTTTCGTCGCCGATGGATTGCAGTCAATAGAAAAAGCGGAAGAAAATTGATCGGGCGCGAAAATCCCCTACAATAATGGCGCGCATGGAAGCCCCCGATTAACCCGATGACGGATCGGTTCCTCAAAAGTTCCTGGCAATTGGACCTGGCGGCGTGTCTCCTCGCCGCCTCCATTCTGTGGATCGGTCCTCTGGCGGACCGTTGGCTTCATCCGGAAACCCCACTCTGGCTCCCGTATGCAACCATGCCGGACGTCATGGTCTATGTCGCCATGTTCCAGCGCGCAGCGCAGGGCGGGTTGAACGGCGATCCTTTCGTGTGGGAACACCAGGCGGATTCCGGCGCCGTTCTTCCACGAAAGGGCAGAGCCACCAGCCGCCCTCGCCGTTTTCCCGGTCGGCAAAATGGGGATTTGACCTGGCGGGTTCTCTGTCGTAGTTTACGACCTGCCTGCGACCGACCCCATTGTCTAGCGGTTAGGACATCACCCTTTCACGGTGAAAGCACGGGTTCGAATCCCGTTGGGGTCGCCATTTTCAGTTCAAAGGAATAACGGCTGTCCAGGTTTCGACAAAAGCCTATGGGGAAATCGCTCTGGCCTATTCAGAACCCCACCCCACTCTCTCCGCCGCCCGGAAGCGCGAAATCCAGATCAAGAAGTGGACCCGTGCCAAAAAGGAAGTTCTAATCGCGGGCGATCTTGCTCTCTTGAAATTTTTGAGTCGTAGAAGAAGTAGATGATTTGGCCAAGCACTGACGACACTCAGTATGCACAGGGCATACGCCAGCCGCACCGCCGAGAAACCAGCGACGGAAAATTTTAGATGGCCTGCCATGTTCAGAATGACCCATGCAGCCCAACCGGAAGGTCAGCGATGGCCTACTCGCGTTTGAATGCCGGTGGGCTATTCGCTGGAGCGTCTGGTTGGGATGCCTTCCGCCCAACGCGACGGAAAGCAAAACAGCAAGTGATGCTGACGCAGTAAAGCAGCAGCGCCCACACAATGGCGTTGAAAGCAAAAAGAACAAGAGCGAATGAAGTGTTGGAAAAAAGTGAATTGACGGGTCCTGGAAAAACAGGACTCGCGAGCCGGAGTGAGATCACACTGGGAAGATAGTAAACCCCGACGGCGCAATCCCATCGCCGCGCAATGACAGTTTCTTGATCTGTGTAACCTGTGTCTCGGTGGATGAAAATATGTTCGATCATCCTTCCATAGATATTCCAGGCCGCTACACAAATGAAAGCGCTCAAAAGCGCGATAAAACCGGTGTGCAGCGCAATCATGTGCCTGATTCTCTTCATCTCATCTTCTTGACCGAGCAGAGTAGTACGCAAGAGAGCGCGGATTGAGAAGCCAAAAGGCGAATGACCGCGTCTGTCTTCCCCCTCGTCAAACCGTGAACGGTGGTTTTATCCAATTTCACACCGTCGTTTACGGTGGCGATTCACGATGCGGCTCCACCTTGGCAGTGGCGGCGTGAACCGCCGGTTGCGGAACTGCTTGCCGGGTGGTGTGGGAGCCCCGACGGGCGCAATACGGTCAGGTCACCCCGCTTCGGCTCTGTCTCAACGACAAAACGCGCGCCATTCTAATCTTCATTATAAAGGGTATCCTGATTGTAACGCAGCACGAAATCTGTGAGGACTATCTTCGACTGACCTTCAGAATAATTTAACACACCACATTTAATCTCCATGTTTGATTGATGTCCAGACATATAAGCTAATGCGATTTCAAACACTTGAGTGAATCTGTTTTTTCTGAGACCGAAGAACGCGTGTTCTTCGGAAGCATTAGAGTAAGGGTCAGTCCGGGTTTCATGATGCAAATTTCCAGATCGAATCCAATCCCCGTGCCAATGTCGCTGAGCGTTGAGATATCTCCACTTTGCCCGGTGCATGCCATGCCTTCTGCCACCACGCTTTGCCCAGCACATTCTGGGCGATTGTGCCCACCGACAATACCGGCAAATCCCTCCAGTCCATTTTGTATTGCCGTTCCAAAGAGAATCATCCCTTCCCATTCCGTGCCCTTGGCGATTGCGAGCAGACGCTTGATCTCCGCGAGCGTGAACGATCGCTCCATCCGGATTTTGGGGGAGTTCACGCCGTTCACGGCGAGCGTTCCTGGAAGGTCAGGATGAATGGACCGGCCAGTCTAACCGCCAGGGAGAGACCCCGCTCCTGACGCAATTGAACGAGCCAGTCGCGCTGGACATTCGCGAAGGCTTGGGGCGCGTCACCGCCCTTGAGCGCCTGGGAATAAAAATCCTGGATGATGGCGACCGTCTCGCTGTCGCCCACCGGCCAGAGCGTCATGAGGAGGTTTTCAGCCCCGGCCTGGATGAATCCCCGGCGGAGACCGAGCACGCCTTCGCCGGCCCGTGCTTCGCCGGAACCGGTGTCACAGCCGGAAAGAACCACAAGCCATGTGCCCTGCAGGTCCAGGCTGCCGACCTCCTGTGCGGTCACCACTCCGTCGTTGTCTGCGGGCGGGATGCGCCCCTTTTCCCAGGCGTCGAATGTTCTTTGCGCGCCGGCCAGGGCCAGGATGCTTCGTTGCATGGGACTCTGGAGAATTTCGGATTTCGGATTGGGGATTTCGGATTGGGGCAGGAAAAAGCCGTGTGTTGCCAGATGGAGGATTCGGGGTGGTTCAAGCTGGTCGAGCGCCGCTTCGGAAGCGCGGGCGCCGATGAAAAAATTCCCGACCAATCCCCATGATTCGGCCTGGTGTTTGAGGAAACGCGCCTCGCGCTCTGTTCCGGGCAGGGGCGTCAGCCGTTGCCTCGGAAGATTCCGGGAGATGGGAGACGCCCACATGGTGGTTCGTGCATCGTCTTGTCGGGCAGACGACGGCCATTTCGCGGAGAAATCCGGATTGGCGAACACCGCGAGGTCTTTGGATGCCGCCGGGGCTGGTTTCAGCCAGAGCAGGTCGCGGCCGCTGGTCACATACTCAATCTCGAATTTCTGGCACAGGAACTGTTTGTCAGGCGCGAGAAGCGTGGCGAATGAAATGAAGTTCAGTTCCGCATCCGGACTGATGATCACGCGTCTGATTTCGAGGCCGATCTGCGGTTCCAGCGCCGCCCAGACCTGCTGGTAAAGCGTCTGCAACGCGGTCGTGAGGGCGGCCTGTTTGACGCGTCTCCGAACATATCGCTGGTAAAGTTCAATCTGGCTTTCAATCTCCGTCGCCTTGCCCAGGGGGGTCCATTGGGGTTCGCCTTCGTGACGCAACACGACGGCGCCGTAGCGCCCCTCGAATCGGAGTCCGCCGAGGTCGTGATCGTAACGGATGAATTCGATGAGGGCGGCATCGCGCGGAATGGCCTCCTGAACCTGCTCTGTCGTGACGCGCAGGGCGCGACGCGCGTTCCCCGCGCCAAACACCCTCCTTGAAAAGTCGGCTTCCAGTTGTCGCCGTTTTTTTTCCAACAAATCGAGTTCGTCCTGCCGGGGTGTCGGGAGGTCTTCCGCGCGTTCAGCGAACAATTCGATCTGACTCCGGGTCAGACGGCGCGAGACCGCGCGCAGTTGATCGAGCAGCGACTTGATTTCCGGATCCCGTGACGCCCGCGCCGCAAGATGCTCTTCCATGAAGGAATCGAGGACGAACCCTTTGGTGCGAAAAACGGTTTCCGCGATATCATGGGCGCAACCGAGGCTGGCGGGGAGGCTGTAGAGGTTGAGGGTTTTATGAAATTCGAGCCGTTGTTGTTCGGAAGCGAAGGAGCAGACGTCACCGAGGCATTTTTCCCGGCCGCGGATCATCTCCCTGGCGTGATCGAGCGCCAGATCCGTTCGGCCGGTTTCGAGTTCGAGTCGGGCGAGGCACTCAAGGTTCTTCAGCGTTTCCGGGTGGCTCAATCCGAACTGCGTTTCGCAGATATCGAGTGCTTGTCGGTAGAGGGTTTCCGCTTGTGCGGCGTCTCCGAGCGCATGATAATGGCAGGCCAGGCTGCGGAGGCTGACGGCGGTTTCGGCATGTCGGGCGCCGAGAACTTTCTGACGGCTTTCCAGCGCCCTTCGGAAAAGCGGCTCGGCCCTGGCGTGATCTCCTGTTCGGTCGAACAACAGCGCCAGGTCATTGAGAGTTCGCGCCGTGTCCGGATGATCGGGTCCCAGCGTTTTCTCCCGCATCTCCAGGGACCTGGCGAGCAGGGGTTCGGCTGCGGCGTCATTTCCCTGATCCGCATAGAGCAGGCCGAGATGGCTGATGCTGGTGATGGTAAAGGGGTGATCGGGTCCCAGCGTTTTCTTGCGGATTTTCAGGACGCGCTTGAAGATCGGCTCCGCCTGGACGAAGCTGCCGATGCTGCGATAGAGCAGGGCCAGATTGTTGAGGCTGGTGACCGTGTAGGGATGTTCCGGGCCGAGGGTTTCCTTCCGGATCGCAAGCGCCCGACCGAGATTTTCCTCCGCCATTGCGTATTCGCCCAGCGTCCAATAGAGCGTCGCCAGATTATTGAGCGTGGTGGCGACGGCCGTGTGTTGGGCGCCCAGTGTCTTCTTTTGAATCTCCATTGCCTGCTGGTAAAGCGCCTCGGCCTTTGCGTAGTTCCCGATATTTTGATGAAGCACCGCCAGGCTGTTCAGGGACTCGGCGGTGGCCGGATGCTCCGGACCGAAATGCCTCCGTCGAATCTCCAACGCGCGCTGAAGGAGCGTTTCTGCCCGGTCATATTTCGCAAGGTCGGCGTAAAACCACCCCAGACTGTGAAGCGCAGTGGCCGTTTGCGGATGACCGGCGCCGAAAGCCTTTTCCCGAATTTTCAAAATGCGGCGATAGAGCGGTTCGGCGCGGGAAAATTGCCCGGTCCGGGTGTAGCCTCGCGCGAGGTCGTAAAGGCTTTCCGCGTTGTCCGGATGATCGGGGCCGTGGATTTGCTCGCTCAAAGCCGCGGCCGCTTGCGCCAGCGAGATTGCCTCGGCGTCCTTCGCCGATTTATAAAGCGCCTGGATTTGTTGATGCAACCGCTGCAGCTCGGCCGTGGGATTCTCCGCCGCAGGAGAGATTCCCGCAATCAGGGCGGACAGGAACAAACCGCAGGTCTTGCGCAAACAGTGAATCATTCAAGTGGATGAGTAACTATTCAGGTCATTCCTGCGAAAGCGGGTGCATGCAGTCGAAGGCTCATCCAGTTCGTCCGATCCGGTTCTGCGCGTGCGCTGGATTCCTGCTTTTGCGGGAATGACTTCCAGAAAAGGACGCACCTGAAAAGTTACGTGGACGAGGGGCAAAATCGCGCGCTGTCTGAAAACATGCGATGATGTTTTCGGCGGGCGTGTCCGGCTGGATCACATTCGAGGGCATGAGGACCAGGCCGCCGTTGTAGCCGCAATGCCGGATAAGACCTTCCACCTCGTGACGCACGTCGGCCACCGATCCGAAGGGCAGCGTGCGTTGAAGGCTGATGCACCCGTGCAGGGTGATGCGGTCGCCCCATTGTTTCTTGACCTCCACGGGGTCAACGCATTCCGGTTGGATGGGATTGATGACGGTGAAACCGACTTCAATCAGATCGCCGATCAGATCGGTGAGTTTGCCGTCGCTATGGAAAAAAAAGGCCGCCTCCTGGTTCACGCGCCGACAGGCGGCGATCAGTTTGGCCCAGCGGGGTTTATCCACCTCGCGCCACAGTTCCGGCCCCATGATGATGCGGTCCTGCATGGCAATGTCGCCGACCACCTGGATCATATCTACCCCGGCTCGCGCCATGCGGACGCAGGCTTCGGTGCAACAATCGAAAAGCCGGTCGTAGATGGCATCCACCAGATCGCGGTTGGCCAGATAATCCATCAGCGCGTTTTCATAACCGCGCAAGTGCCAGAGGCGTTTGAACGGATTCTCGATCCCGCCGCTGACGAAAAGCTGCGAACGCTTGAGAGCCGCGACGCGTTCGGCATATCCATCGGGTTCCCGGATATTTTCAATGGTTGGAAACCGGTACTGCAGCGCAGCCTTCGCGTTCTCGGCATCCTGGAGCGGACCGCTCAACCACTGCTGGTAGCGATCCGCGTCGCCCCATCGCCATCGAATGCCCCATGCGTCTTCATAGGTGCGATCGTCCAGCCAGATTGCCCGATGGGATTCGGGATGACCGGGCCGGGGCCGGCAGCGTTGTTCGAATTCCGGAAATTCGATCCACGCCGACAGTCCCCCCCAGCCTTCGATGCCAAGGGCGTTCAGCACAACCGACTTATCGTCCGTCTTGAAGTGCTGCTTCAGGGTTTGCATCACCTCGGGATGAAACCAGGCATCGGTGGGGATGCGATCGGGCGTCTCGTGCCGCAGCGTGGCAAGAATCCGTTCTCGTGGTGTCATGGGAGATTTCTGCAAGAGGATGGTGAGAACTGCGGGTTGGAGGTCAAACAAAATAAACGGCGATTTCATCCGCCACCTCGCGGCCGCGCGGCGTGAGACGAAGCGGAGGTTCCGGTCGCATCCATCCGCCCTGAATCAGCATCTGGATTTCGCGGAGCCAGCGCGCGCGGGGGGCAAAACCAAACCGGGCGGCAAACGCGGATTCCGCCACCCCCTCGGCGGTTCGCAGGCCGAGCGCCATTCGTTCGGCGGCGAGCGTTTCTGACGGGAGTTTCTCCTCATGCTCGACCTTCCAGCCCTCCGGGGTGAACCTGCTGTTGCGCCGCCGCGCGCCGCGCACGGTGGAAACCGCGCTGGGACCGATGCCGAGGTAATCCTCGCCGCGCCAATACGCGAGATTATGGCGGCACTCAAAACCGGGCAGCGCATAGTTGGAGATTTCGTAGTGAATGAAGCCGGCGGCGATGAGCCGTTCGTCGGTCAGATGAAACATCTCGCGTTCGAGATCCTGGTCGCCGCGGAGTTCGCCGCGTTGATGTTGCAGAAAGAAATCCGTGTCGTCCTCGTAGGTGAGCGCGTAACAGGAAAGATGCTGCGGCTTGAGCGATAACGCCGTATCGAGGGCACTGCTCCAGGAGTCCAGGGTTTGTCCCGGGACGCCGGACATCAGATCGAGGTTGATGTCGGTAAAACCCGCCTCGTGGGCGATGGCGACGCACTGGAAGATGGCGGCGGTCGAATGCGCGCGGCCGAGCGTCCGCAATACCGACGGATCGAACGATTGCGCGCCGATGGAAAGGCGATTCACGCCGCAATCCCGCAACAGCCGGGCTTTTTGCTTCGAGAAAGTGGATGGGTTGCACTCCACGCTCACCTCCATCTCGTCTCCGCGAGATGCGTCAAGCAGTGCGCTCAGCAGCCGCCGAAGCATCTCGATGGAAAGCGCCGTTGGCGTGCCGCCGCCAAGGAAAACGGTGGCTGGACGCAGACTGTCTGCGAAGGAGCGATGCTCGGCGATCAGGCGGCGCACGAAAGTCTCGCCATCCGTCCGATGGGCGGGGCGGACATGAAAAGCGCAGTACGGACAAACGCGGGGGCAGAACGGGACGTGAACGTAAAGATGTTCGATGGGGTAATCGTTCAGGTTCATGGGTTCAGCGGTTCACGGTTCACGGTTCAGGTCTCCGCCTTTCGGGGTGAAGGACCTCGGACATAGGCGCCATTTATAGTGGCGGTCTATGACCGTCGCCTGGCGTTTTCCGTTTGCCTGTGCGTGGCCCGCACGCAGACAGGTCTTGATCCGCACGTCGGCGGTCACAGACCGCCGCTACATAATCGATGACTTGGGGGCATTGTTTCACTCGAAACGCCGTTCTTACGTCCGGATTTGGGAAGAAGGAGGGCAATGGTTGGCGGTTTTCAGGCATGGTTCAGCGGTTCCCACCCACCTGTCCCCCTCTGAAGGGGGATCCAGAGGGTGGCCCCCAAGGTGGGGGGCAGGCAGGCAAGGTTCACGGTTCAACGGTTGGCCTGTCTGCGCCTGCCTGTGCTCTGGCAGACAGGTGCGACCGCGCACAGGCAGGCGGTTTTCTGCTTTAATCCGGTTGTGGTTAAACCACCCTGGGAAGGGTGCGTCAACCGTGAACCCTTGAACTGTGAACTTTGAACCATGCCTCCTTCAGCGCCTTTCCGCCTTGGGATCGGATGTGGCCTTCTTTCTTGAGGAGAAGCAGGGCGGAGATGAGGGAAGCGGAAGTCAAATCGCCCGTTTTTTTTCTGAGATGATCGAACGTGACCGATGAGTGGTTTCTGATTTCGTCAAGGATCAGTTTCTTGGCGGTCTCGATGCCTTCCTGGTTTTCCTTTGCAGGCGTGGGTTTGGGCAGAAGTTTACCCAGGGGAGTTGCAACCAAACCCTCCGGCCGGGCGACAGCCGAAGCGCTTTGCTTCTCGCCGGCGTTCTGCAGGGACAGGAGGATGTCCCGATGCGCGATGGTGGCGGCATGCATGGGGGTGTCGTCGTCCAGTTCGGGATCGCGATCCATGCTGGCGGTGCAAGGATAGCTGGAAATCCGCTTGGCGATGACCTCGACCTCAAGGTTGTCGGTCACCTTTCTGCCAATGAGCCATCGGGCCACGTGATAAGTCGCTCCGCAGGCCGCTGAAACCTTCACGTCCGCCCTGGCGATCCTTCCGTCCTTCACGACCAGTTCCACATCGGGACGGCCGATGTGAAAATGCCGCCTGAATCGCGCGAGCACGCCGCCCTCAGGCGGATTGAAGCTGCAGAATGGTTTTGGAAAGGCGATCTCGATCCCTTCGGCCTTGCAGATTGCACGCGCTTGCGCGCGTGCGGAACCGGAAATCCAATCCGGCGCCTCCAGCGGAACGACCACGCCCCGGGTTCCCCACTTGCCGCCATGCTTGAGGATTTCGAGCAGGATTTGTTCGTGGATGTGAATGACAAGGAGAACGTCGTGCGCGGGGACGTCTCGGGGAACGTACTGCGCCGGGTTTTCCAGCAAATAGGGCAGGACGGCGGGGAGGCTGATGATCGCGGCAATGTCCCGGCCATGCTTGCGGTTGTAAGGTTTGCGGCAGAAGATGCAATCGGGGCCGCATGAGACGCAGAAACCGGCGGCGTTGCGGAGATTGGCGGCAACCTTTTTTGCGTATCGGGTGTTGAATCGCTGAAGGTATTTCCCTTCCGATTGCCCGGCATCGCCGCCTTGATCGCTTCGCAGAACGACAACTTTCATATTGATAAATTCCATGAAAGCAGCCATGCGGATAGGGTAACTGCTCAGGACGTGCCATGCAACGGGCAAAGTTTACCCGCCGTTTGTGTGGCGGGTGTAGGGGAGGGCTTTATGCCCTCCCGCATTGGGGCGCGGGCGGGGATAAACCCCGCCCCTACATTTTCACCGCCTTCTGAGTTGTTTGCCGCGTAGGGTTCAATGATGAAGATCGCCTTGCTTTTTGCCGGACAGGGGGCGCAATTTGTCGGGATGGGCCGGGAGTTGTTCGATGCTTCCGGACCGGGGCGTCATGTTTTCGAACGGGCGGACGCCATCCTGGGCGCGCCTCTCACCCATGTTTGTTTCGATGGGCCGGAGGCCGAGTTGACACAAACCGGCTGGGCGCAGCCCGCCATTTTTGCGCACAGCATGGCCGCGCTTGCGGCGATTCAGGCCGCCCGTCCGGGCTTTGAATTTCACGCGGCGGCCGGACTTTCGCTCGGAGAATTCACCGCGCTTGCCGCCGCCGGTTGGATGAACTTCGAGGACGGCCTTCGGATCGTTCGACGCCGGGGCGAGTTGATGCAGCAGGCTTGTGATCGGACAAAAGGCGCCATGGCGTCCATCATCGGGATGGAGGCGGAACCTTTGCAGGCGATTGGCCGGGAAACGGATGTGGACGTTGCCAACCTGAATTGTCCGGGGCAGATCGTGATCTCCGGCGAGAAAAAGGCGGTGGAACGCGCGGTTGCGCTTGCAAGGGAACGCGGCGCCAGGCGCGCGATCCCTCTCGTTGTGGCGGGCGCGTACCATTCGCGCCTCATGAAATCCGCCGGTGACCAGCTTGAATCGCATCTGTCGAGCCTCGCGCTGAACGCGCCGCCCGACGCGGCCTCCCGCCCCGTCATCTCGAACGTCACCGCCCTGCCGCATGACGGCGCAAACGTGAAACGCCTCCTGGTTGAACAGGTCACATCATCGGTTCGATGGGAGGATTCCATGCGCCATCTGATTGCGCAGGGGATTCGATTCTTCATCGAGTTGGGGCCGGGCGAGGTGCTGGCCGGGTTGATGAAGCGGATTGATCGCGACGCCCGGGTGATCAGCGTGAGCAAACCGTCCGATCTGGAGAGGCTTTCCGCGATCGGATGACAGCGGAGATTGACAAACATCGTTTTCCCCCCTTTCCTTGCCGGATGACACTCGATTTGACCGGAAAAGTCGCCGTCATCACCGGCGCGGGACGCGGCATTGGCCGCGCCGTGGCGCTCGCCTTTGCGCGCGCGGGCGCGGATGTGGCGTGCGTGAGCCGCACCGAGACGAACGCAAAACAGATTGCCGAAGAAGTGGGCGTCCTGGGACGCAAGTCACAGGCTTATGCCGTGGATGTCGCGAAGGCCGCAGAGGTGGATGCGGCTGCGGAAAAAATCCTCGCTGATTTCGGGCGGGTGGATGTTCTCGTGAACAATGCGGGCATCAATCGCGATGGACTTCTGATGCGCATGAGCGAGACGGATTGGGAGGCCGTCCTGACGACCAACCTGGGCGGCGCGTTTCATTTCACGCGCGCCTTGAGCCGCGGCATGATACGGCAGCGCGCGGGGCGGATCATCAACATCACCTCGATCATCGGCTTGATCGGCAACGCGGGGCAGGCCAACTATGCGGCGTCCAAGGCCGGTTTGATCGGTTTCACCAAGTCGGTGGCGCGCGAGTTCGCCTCGCGGGGGATCACCTGCAATGCCATCGCCCCAGGATTTATTGAGACCGACATGACTTCGGCGATCAACACGGATTTGCGGCAGAAGCTCCTGGAGAAAATCCCGTTGGGCCGGTTCGGACAACCCGATGATGTGGCGCGATGCGCGCTTTTCCTCGCAAGTCCCGCCGCCGACTACATCACCGGCCAAGTGCTCACGGTGGATGGCGGCATGGTGATGTGACCAATCCGCATTTTGGCGTGGCTCAAAGTTCACGGTTCAGGGTGCCGGGGAATCCCGCCACGGCATGGTTCAGAGTTCAGCGGTTCAGGGGTTCAGGGTTGAAGGGACTGAACCT
>JACQHZ010000500.1 GCA_016198745.1 Verrucomicrobiota bacterium | reverse complement strand
CGCTTTAAGTCATCACTTCTTCCTCGACTCTATCCTCCTAGCCTTCAGGCTGGCCAAGTAGAGCCTAGCCGACACGGTGGGGTCTATCTCGCCGCTTAAGCGTTTCATCACCCTGCTGTGTGCCGCTACCTTCCTCAATTCCCGCGCGGACGATCTTGCCGGCATCCTCGGTTCGCCCACGAACGATTGGCGCATCGCACGCATTCAGGGCACGCCGGATGATTTCAAGATTGGCGCCATGGATGGCGCGACCGTGTTTTCCGCGGGGCCAAACGGCATCGCACTGACCAGCCTCAAGCCGCTGACGGCCGACACGGAGGTGACGGTGCGGTTTCGTTTCGCGCCGACGGGCGGCAAGGCGACGACGCTCTATTTTTTTTCGGGCCTGTCGAGTCCGGACGAGGCCGGCTACAATTCACTCTTCATGCAACTGACCGTGCCCGCGGGCGCCGAACAGGAACAGGTTAATTATCAACTCACCGCGTTGCCAGGTCAGAAAGCGGGGGCCGTGGGCGGCTACTATCTCAATAATCTGCCCAAGGAGCGCAAGACCATGCCTGAGATGGTGCGCAAACGCGTCGAGGCGGAAGCCGCCGCGCAGACGCCGTTGGCGAAGCGCTGGCTGACGTTGCGCTGCGTGATTCGCAAGAACGACCAGCAGGTCTGGCTCGATGACCGATTGTTGCGCGAGGCGAAGGGCGATCTCGTCAAACCCGAAGGCAACTTCCGCATTCAACTCTACGAAGGCGCGCACCTCGCCTCAATCCGCATCCGCAGTTTGCCGCCTGAGGATTCTCTTTTTGAAACGGTGTCCATTGACCATTACCTCAATGCTTCGATCATCAAAGGCGATAAAGTGGCACAGGCATCCCTGCCTGTGAAGTCCCAGAACACAGGCGGGGACGCCTGTGCCACCATTCAAGGCGTGCCCTTCGTATGGCCGCGGGTTGATGATCGGGGCAACGACCACATCGCAATCAACCGTTCCTGGATGCAGTTTGGTTTGCTCGAAGGCGGATTCGACGGTTGGTTCGGCGAGACGCCGCGCTGGCGCGGCGCGATGTGGTACGAGCCGGGACGAATTCAACTTCGCATTCGCAACGGACAATACAATCGTTTGCACTTGATTGCCGCCTATGACGGTGAACCCGACACCGCGCCCATCGTCACCGCGCAGTTCTTTCGGGTCGCTGCCGGCGCCCCGGTGAATTTTGCCGCGCGCGTTCCGCTTTTCACGACGCGGTCGTCCGAGGCACACGCGGTGCCCGTCAATCTCACGAGCGGGGGCAAGGGCAATCTCTATCTTGTGACCATTCCGCTCGAACCCAACGGCCTCGCCAGCCTGTCCGAAACGGATTACGTCGAGATGGAGCTGACCAAGGAAGTTCGTGTTTACCGCGCTTTCCCGGACCCAATGTATTACAGCGAACACGGTGCCGGCTTGCCCAGCGGCGTGCATGTGTATGCGCTCACCATGGAACGTCCCGCCGTCGAGACCGACTTCCATCCGGATAAATTCGCGCACATCTGGACGGCGCCCGAAAAACCATGGTACACCGTTACGCTCCGCAATCGCACGCAGGGAAAACAGCGCGTGAAGCTTGAGTTGACCACTGTGAGCCACGATGGTTTGGAGAAAACGTCGCAGTCCACAGCCGTCAATCTCGCCGCCGCTGCGCAGGATGAGGTGAAACTGCCCATCACGCTCAAGAAGTACGGCTACCACGATGTCCAACTCCGCATCAGCGAGGAGCGCGGCACGCGCACCGAAACGCGCAGCCTAGCTTACCTGCATCCCGACACGCGCGAGCGCGGCGGATGGGAGGAAGGCAAGGGCATTCTCTGGGGATTTTGGGATTGGTATGGCGGACACGTCACGCCGGGCGGCATCCCGCGTTTGCAGGTGATGGTCGCAGCGGGCGCGGAGTCGTCGCTGCGCCCGATGGTGACGGGCGAGAACACACCGGAGGAACTGACCTTTGCGGAAGCTCACGGCATGCTGACGCACTTTCTCGGTTACCAGCTCAAGCTTACCAAGGCGGTGCTCGAGGTTGAACCCGACCTGACCAAGCCCGCCGAGATGGAAACGGCCTTGATCGCGGCGTTGAACAAATCGCCGATGGCCAAGCCGACCGCGGTGAACAAACCTGAGCTGGCCGTGATGTTCACCGAGCCGCACCTCGGCCCGGTCTCCTACATGAGCCTTCCGGAATACTACGGCGATCCGCCCTACCAGATGACCGCGGAGGAGCAAACCAACTACAAGAAGTTCCGCGACGAATTCCTCATCATGGCGCGCGCGATCAAGAAGACGTGGCCGAAGGCAAAATGCCTCATGCCGTGGGGATTGCCGTTGTTCCCCGTGCCGTTCCTGCGCGACAGCAAGGAAGCGACCGAGTTGATGGACGGCCCTGCGCTCGACATGGTCCTGTTTGAGCGAATCCCCGAAATGCAGATTCATCAGGTGACGTTCGCATCGCAGCTCTGGCAATTGAAACAGGAGTGGATGAAAACGGGCAAACCGTGGCCGAAGTTCACCAGCATTGAGGGGCCGTGCTCGTCGCCCGCCACACCGGGCGCGCTCACGCAGGAACAAGAGGCCGATCACACGGTGCGCGCGTTCCTGATCCAGGCGGCATTTGGCACAACGCGCCAGCTCGGCTGGCCGTCGGCGTTCCGTTGCGCGAGCAGTTGGGGCGAGCAACATTACGGGAGTGGGATGATCGAGCGCCTGCCGTTGCTGACGCCGAAGGTGTTTTACTCCGCCTACGCTACGATGACGCGCCAGCTCAACCGCATGAATTTCGTCAAGGCGCTTGAAACGGGCAGCACCTCGGTTTTCTGCCTCCAATTCAAGCATTATAAAACGGGCGAATTGCTGCATGTCTTTTGGACATTGAGAGGAAAACGCTCTGTGAGTCTGGATATTGGAGGGATCGCCTCCGTGCGAGCCTCAGAGGCGCGGACAGAGCCGCGCTCTCCGAGTGTGCAATTGTACGACTCGATGGACAATGCCGCCGAATTGAAGTCGAAGGATGGCAAAGCCACATTCACGATCAGCGCCTCCCCCTGCTATTTTCGCGGGTTGACGGCCGATGCAGAAATTTCGTTGGGCACACCCGATCATTCCGACTCCAAGCCGTCCAAAGACTCCGCGCGGCTGGGCAATCCCGGCGACGGTTCGTGGAAACTCTCGACCGAAACAGACAGCGATTACGAGAACGTACACCTGGAATTCGTGAAGAAATTCCCCGGCAAGATGAGTGTCCAATCTGTGGCGTCCCCGAAGGAACAGGGCGGCAAGGCGTTGTCCGTCCACCTCGAAGAACAGGAGAAGGAGCGGAGGACGATGCCGTTCTATACGACGCTTGCACCCGAACAACCCATCGTGATTCCGGGCAAGGCGAGCCACCTCGGTCTCTGGGTTCGCGCGGCAAGCGATTGGGGACGCGTGGTGTATTGCATGCGCGACGCCAACGGCGAGCGCTGGCTCAGCGTCGGCAAGAAGGGCGAATGGAATGTGGACGACGTTCATTGCTGGAGCGCGTTTTGCTTCGACGGTTGGCGCTACCTTCGTTTTGAGATGCCGGGCAACGAGCCGTGGGATTGTTATCGCGACGCCGGCACGACCTTTTGGGGCTATTACGGCAAGGGCGATGGCATTGCTGATTTGCCGCTGACGCTCGAAAAAATCATCCTCGAACGCCGCACCCATGTGATCCAGGCGGACGAACTCAAGCCTGCCAATCCCGAGGATGTTTTGATCGGGGAATTGTTCGCCGAATACGAAAAGCCAGAGGACAAGACTGATGAGGCGGTTCGTCTTTCCCGTCTGCGGATGGAACTGGTCGAGCCCGCGGCCGCGCCGGCCACCGGCAAGCCCAAGAGCGCGGAGGAACAAAACCCGTTCCACTGAAACATGAAAATCATGCCATGACTCAGACCCCACGCCCTATACTACTAACGTTCAATTTCTTGTTTTGCCGGCAAAATTTTCTAACCACGGAGAGCACGGAGTAGATGACGGGACTCCATGCCCGCCTCTGGGAACCAGGGGCCTTTTCCACCCCTGTCCCCTATGGCGCGGACGGCGGCGGCGATGTGACGGGCGGGCAACACCCAAAAGTAACGAAACAATTGTTTTCCAATCCGATAATAGAGTTGCGCTGTCATGGTGAATCCTGTAGAAATCCAGGTTTCAAAAACCAGGAAACATGTTATGTCAGGACGAAGCTATTCTCTTATTCCCCACGCGGTTCCGACGGTGTGCACCAAACATCGTCGGATTTGCACCCAAATGCCTGCCCCCAAATCGGTGCCGATCCTCAAGGCACTGCGTCAATATGAGCCTGTTTCCATGTCGGGACAACCGCCGGTCATCTGGGACCGGGGGGAAGGCGTCCATGTCCATGACCGGTGGGGCAATATGTGGCTGGACTGGAGTTCCGGAGTGCTTGTCGCCAACGCGGGGCACGGTCACAAAAAGATCGTTGAGGCCATTTGCAAGCAGGCGCGGCACGGGTTGCTGCATAATTATTGTTTCCCGTCGGAAGGACGCGCGCAACTTGCCAGGGAACTCAGCCGCGCGGCGCCGCCGGGCCTCAAAAAGGTGTTCCTGTTGACCACCGGTTCCGAGACGATTGAATGCGCCATCAAGCTGGCGAGGACGCATGGCCAGAGGGCAGGCGGGTCAAAAAAGATTTATATCGTCAGCTTTGTGCATGCCTTTCATGGACGGACGATGGGCGCGCAGATGGCCGGGGGAATTCCGGCGCTCAAGGAATGGATCGTTAATCTGGACCCGGCGATGATTCAAGTCCCGTTTCCGGACGGGTTCCGCACCAAGGATGTCAGCTTTTCCGTTTTCCTGAAATCCCTCGAACAGCAAAAGGTGACACCGGACCAGGTTGCCGGCGTCATGAGCGAGACTTACCAGGGCGGGCCGGCCGCTTTCGCGCCGCCGGCCTACATGCAGGAACTTCGGCGTTGGTGCGATCAGCACAAGGCGCTCTTGATCTTCGACGAGGTTCAGGCGGGTTTTGGCCGGACCGGTACCTTTTGGGGATTCGAACACTACGGCGTGGTGCCCGATCTGTTTTGTTGCGGCAAAGGCATTTCAAGCAGTCTGCCGCTGGCGGCTGTGATTGGACGACCGGAGATCATGGATTTGTATCCGCCCGGCTCGATGACCAGCACCCATAGCGGCAGCCCCATTCCGGTGGCCAGCGCGATGGCAAATCTTCAGGCGCTCAGACGGGAGCGGCTGGTCGAAAACGCGCGAAAGATGGGGGCGCTGCTTCACAAGGAAATTTCGCGTGTCGCCGGCCGATTTTCTTCGATCTGCGGGGCGGTTCAGGGCAAAGGTCTGGTGGCGGGAATTCACATCGTCAAACCCGGCGGTGAGGAACCGGACGGCGACCGGGCGTTTGATATTGTCCGAAGATGCGTGGAGAAAGGGCTGCTCCTCTTCAGCCCGGTTGGTTTTGGCGGCGCCACGGTGAAGATCGCCCCGCCTCTCGTGATCAAGGAGGACGCGATTCTGGAGGGCGTGGCTGTGTTGGAGGAGGCAATCCAGGAGTCTTTGCAATCATGAGCCGGTCAACCATCAAGCTTCAAACCACGCTTGTTGGCGGGGGCATGATCACGCATGACCAGTTGCTTCCGTCCTTGTATCATCTCCAAAGGAAAGGCGTGCTCGGGGAGCTTTGGATCTGCGCGCTGAACAGCCCGCCGCTTTGCGCCCTGGCGGAGGACAAGGTGTTCCCGGTTGCGTTTCCGGGACAGGGTTTCAAGGCATTTCCCGATCTTTCCGAGGACCCGAAGAAGCTTTTTCCTGATTTGTTCAAGGACATCGTCCGGCAAATGACCCCTCGGAACCTGGTTGTCGTGGCGGTCCCCGATCATTTCCATTATCCGGTCATCAAACAGTCGTTGGAAAACAATCAGAACGTCCTGACTGTCAAACCGCTGGTGCTCAAGTTCAAGGAGGCGGTCGAGATCGAGGAACTCGCCAGGGACAAAGGGCTTTTTGTGGGAATCGAATATCACAAACGATTTGATCGCCGAAGCCTTGAGGCCCGGGCGAGCTATCGGCAGGGCAGGTTGGGGGAATTCAAATGCGGCGAAGCCAAGCTGATTGAGCCCTGGTATTATCGGCACTCGAATTTCCAGAACTGGTTCACCAAGGAAAACACGGACCCGTTCACCTACATCGGCTGCCATTACGTGGACCTGGTTTATTTCATCACCGGCCTCAAACCCGTCGAAATCTCGCTCCAAGGGGTTGAGGGCGTGTTTCCCAACGGGAAATCGGGGTTTATGTGGGCCAATGGGCGCGTGATTTTTGAAAATGGCGCCATCCTCAGCGTCATCAACGGTCTTGGCTATCCGGACGAAGGGGCCGGCAGCAACGACCAGGGGATGTGCTTGTACTGCGAGGGCAAGGACCGCGGCGGATTGATCCATCACAATGATCAGTTCCGCGGAGTCGCTCACAGTTATGTTGACGGCTCGGCGGCGCATCCGTTTCGATTCATCAATCCCGATTACATGCGGCTGGTTTCGTGGGAAGGCGAGGGCCTCAAACCGGTCGGTTATGGATACGATTCCGTCGAGGCCAGCGTCCTGTCGGCGGCGCGGATGCAGACGGAGACCGAAGGGCTGCCGCCCGACAAGGCGCTGGCCAAGCGACAGGCGATCCTGGATGAAATCGACGACAAAGGAATCATCGCCACGCCGAAGAACAGTTCCATCAACGAACTGGTGATGGAAGCCGGACGCGCCTCCATCCTCAACGGAGGGCGGAGCGCCGTCATCGAGTACGGCGCCACGCCATCGGTCCGGCTTCGCTGAGCGCGTCTCCTCGCGCATCGGAGCGCATCTTCGTTTTGTGGAAATCACAACATTTTTCAAAATGCTTCTGTAACGCCCCTCAATAAACGATTCACCCATCCCATCGCACCAAGGTAATGTCATGAAAAAATCCCTGCTGCCGGTCTTTTGACAAGGGATACCTCCAGGAAGTCGTTGCGCCGGGCGGTCGGAAACTGATTTATCGCAACCAGGGCAAGAACGTCCTCTCCGCAATCGTTCAGGTGGCCGCGCAAGGCGGCGCGGAATGGCCGCTGGTCCAAATCACCAGTGATCCGGCCACCGGCTTGGCGCGTTCGATTCAGATCGCCGGTGTCGAGACCAAGTTCGCGTTTGCCCAAGCCACGACGGACTCGCCGTGGCGTTTGGCTTCGTGGTCCCGCGGCAGCCTGTCTGCCGTCCCCGCGTCACAGGCAGGCGTGCCAGCCGAAACCTTCACCTACGGTTCGGTGGGCGAGTTGCGTTCGGTGACTTCGCCTTCTGGTCGCAAGGAGGTGTTCACTGTGGACTTCGAGGAGGAAAAGCCATCGGGAGTCGTTCAGGTTGCTCAGAAGAACGCGAAGTCCGCCTCAACGACCGAAGCGGAACCGCCCAAAATTCGCGATAGCGTTTTGCTTTCTGATTCCACGTTCAAGTACGTTTATTCCGCGAAGAACGCGGCCAACGGCAGCGGGGTGGCGGTCAAAGACAAACTCGGTCACGTTCAACGCGTCAACTTCGGGCGTCAACGCGGAGTGTTGACCCTGACCGACGCGGCGGGCAATGCCACGCTGGTGAAGTATTATCGTCAGCTCGGTTTGGCTTACGATTACAAAGTGCGGCAGATCAAGGACGCGCAAGGCCGGGTGCTGGTCGAGAACAAGTACGACAAGGAAGGCAACCTGATCTGGAGCCGGGATCGCCTGGGCAACGTCGCCCAATACGAGGTTGATTCGCGCGGAAAAATCACGCGCGTGACGCGGACCGTCGGGAAAAATGGGCCGTCCGAGACGGTCGGCGCGTTTGTCTATGACAAGGATGGCCGGCTCGTCAAAGCAATCAACGCCCTGAACCATGCGGTTGAGATGCGCTACAACAGCGCGGGCGATTTGACCGGCCTCACGGATGCCGAAGGACGGAAACACGAACGGACCTATAGCTCTGACGGGCGGCTCTTGAGCGTGACCGATGCGCTGGGGCGAACGACTCGAAACGAGTTTGATGCGGAAGGCAATCTTGCGGCGACCATCAATCCCGACAGTGTGGCCACGCGCTACCAACGAGACCCAGTGGGTCGCTTGGCGAGTTTCTGGATGGAAAGATCGGGGAGCACACGTGGCTCGCGTGTTGCATCGGACGGCTCGTCCGATGCCGCCGTCACCCGCATGGGAAAGGTTGACTTTGTCCTCGATCCTCTCGATCACATCATCAAGCAAACGAACGCCATTGGTCACGAAACCGCCTGGAATTATGACAAACAAGGCCGCTTGATCGCAAGAACTGTCTCCGATGGGACGGAAGACGCCGGAACGCAACCGGTGCGATACACATACAACAAACACGGTCGCACCACGTCGGTTGATTACGGCAACAACAACATTCTCAAATACGAATATAACGCCGAGGGACGTGTTGCGGCGGTTTCCACGCCAACGTCTTCAGCGCGCTACGCCTTCGACAAACTTGGCCGGCTCATCGAACTGAATCTGGCGCGCGGGAAGGAAACCGCCACGCTTCAATACGGTTACACGCCCGCCGGCAAGAAAGTTTCCGTGGCCTGGATCAGCTCGGACGGAAACGGCAAGAAAATGGGGCGGACGGATTATCGTTACAATTCACTGGGCCAGCTTGCCGAAATTGCTTCCGACAACAAACCGGTCGTCAAATATGCTTATGATCCCTCCACGGCGGGACTCAAAGAGAAACAAATGGTCGACGGCACGCGGATACAGTACGCGCATGACCCGCTCGGTCGGATCGCCGCGATGCAAGTTGTGTCCGCGAAAGGGAAGACGCTGACCGAAGTGCGTTACGCCTGGGACGCGGCCAATCAATTGACGAGCCGGACCTGGAATGTGCCCGCCGCGGCGGGCAAGGTCGAACAACGTTACGAATATGATTCCGCCGGGCAACTGGTCGGGGTCAGGTCGTCTGATCCGAAGCGGTTGCCGAGTGAAACGTACGTCTATGATGTTGCCGGGAACATGATCGAGAAGATCATCGGCGACAAAGGAACGCTGAGGACTTATGACGCAGCGAACTGTCTGCTGAATGCGGCTGAGTCAGGAGCGGCGACGACTGCTTACGAGTACGACCCTGCCGGGCGGTTGCTTGCTCAAATCACGGGCAAGGACGCCACGCGCTACCAGTACGGCTTGCTGGAAAAAGTCAGTGCAGTGGTGAAACCGGATGGGGCACGCATCGGGTTCGATTACTGGCCAACCGGCCAAATGGCTGCCAAGGGAACGTTGCCGCCGCTGGCTTCAGACACTCGGCACTCGGCACTCGACACTCCCCACTCCGACGACGATCCTTTCGGGATCAAGGCCGCGCGTTCGGCGAAGAACACCGCGGAAAACAACGCGCTGACGGTGAGCACCGCAGGCGAGGCGTTCAAGGAGACGGAGACATTTTTGTGGGACGGCTTGGCGTTGTTGCAACGGGGTGAAGAAACATTCACGGTTGAACCGCACCTCAGCGGCGGCGTGCCGTTGGTGGCGGAGCAACATGTGGCACAGTCGCCCCCGGCTGTGAATGTCTCAGTCAGGCCAACGCTGCTCATCAGCGACTTCATGGGGACAACGCTGGGGCATGTTCAGGGTGAAACCTTCACTCCCGCTCCGTTGACGGCCTTTGGCGAATCGCTTGCTGTTTCGTCACCATCTGCTTGGCAGCGCGACGCTGCCGCAGCGCCATGCGCCACCATCCCCCGCTCACCATCCACGCCGCAGTTCTTCACGGGCAAACCGTGGGACCCCGACCTTCAAGCCTACAACTTCCTGTTTCGGAATTATCAACCGCAGATGGCCAGATGGCCAAGCAGGGATCCGATTGGGGAAGAAGGCGGATTGAATCTGTATGCTTTTGTTTCAGGAGATCCCATCAGTTTTATTGATGCCCTTGGAATGAATAAGTGTTGCCGTGTTACTGGCATTCATATAGAGAATATCTGGCCATATACGGGACTTTCTCCTTTGTGGGGTCACCGCTTTGATGTTTATGAAAACTGAAGTGTTTGCCGCATCGGGACTGCAAGAGTTCTTGAAACGGAACCTGATCGGAACTTTGTCCGCTCTCAAAAAGGCGTTGGGCACGTCGGCGACGATGACGATCTTCCGAAAACTCAAGCTGTTGGGTTACCTGACGAGTTACTCGGACCGGGGGAAATACTATACGCTCCGGACGATACCGAAATTTGACGCCCGAGGACTGTGGTCCTGTCGGCAGACTTGGTTTTCCCGATATGGGAACCTGCGCAGGACGGTGAAAGCCTTTGTCGAAAATGCTCCCGGAGGATGGACTGCACCAGAGTTGGATAACCAGGTTCAGGTCGAGACCAAGCAGCCGTTGCTGAATCTGGTGCGCGCGCAACAGATTGTGCGTGAGAAGATTGGGGGAGTGTACGTGTACTTTTCAGCCGAGCAAGCGCGACACCGAACTCAGCGATTAGAGCGTCAAGTCTGGACATCGACGGTGGGGGGAGGAATGATTTCGCTGCCGGAAATGAAGGCCGCGATGGTGTTGTTCTACAGTCTGCTGAACGAGAAACAACGTCGGTTGTACGCTGGGCTGGAGTCCTTGCGCGGGGGACACGGAGGCGACCGGGCCATCGCGGCGTTGTTGGGCTTGGATATCCACACGGTTGCCAAAGGCCGTCGGGAGTTGTTCTGCGGGGAAGCCGCCGGTGAATGGGTGCGACGCGAAGGGGGAGGCCGAAAAGCGGTGGAAAAAAAACGCCCGAAATCATCCACCAGATTAAGAAACTTCTCCGCCATGACACGGCCGGCGATCCAATGAGTGGGTTGAAATGGACCCGACGAACCACCCGCAAGGTCGCCCGGAAGTTGAAAAGCATGGGAATCCCCGTCAGTGCCAGCACGGTTGGACGCCTCCTCAAGCAAATGGGTTACTGGTTCGAAACCACTACGAGAACGGCCAACGGGTTACAGACAAGGACTTCCGCAGCATCACCATCACAAAACACCGGACACTCCCTCAATGGAACTACACCCTGACATCAGATAAAATGTGAAGTTATTT
>JACQHZ010000499.1 GCA_016198745.1 Verrucomicrobiota bacterium | reverse complement strand
CCGCCGCGGCGGGACGCCGCTACATCCCCCCTCAGAGGGGGGACAAGTTCGTTGGTTGCGGCTACGCCGCGCTGGGATGATTGCAACTCAGTTCTTCACCGTCTGTTTCAACCGCGCCTTGTATTCCGCTTCGGTTTCGATGGGATACGGGCCAAAGAAATTGGTGTCCACCACGGAAACAATTCGTTTCCAAGATGGATACGGCAATCTTGGCGGCGCGCCAATGACCGAGAGAAGAAATTCGTCTCCGAATGGAGTGTTGATGCCTTTGAGATAGGGGTGAACGGGCCTTTCGTAGCGCCGCATGTAATTGGTGACATACAACGCCACATCTTGCATCCGGACCTTGTCGCCCGGAGATTTCTGGTGTTCCAACGCGTACTGATCCATCGCCGCGTCCAGCATGCGCAATCCGCCCAGGGTGCTGCCGGCGAACGCGTGCAACCGGCCTCGCTGAAATGATGGAATCCCAATCGCGGCCAACACTCCAAGTATTGCGATAAGGATAAGACCGTTCTTCATCATGGGCCGCAATGAACCTGGCCGTCGGCTTCGATCAGATTGCAGGCTTGGAGAAGGCGTCCAAAGGTTTGCACAATAAAACCTGACGGTCACCCACTCCGTTGCGGGCGGGATCAGCACGCGATCTTCCGGTCCAAGATCGCCGCGCGTAATCAACCGATCCAGTTCTTCTTTGGAAACCGGTCGAAATCGTTGGCCGTCCTTCGTGCAGAGAATATCGTTCACATTCATTGTCAGCTATAGGGTCCCCAAAACGTGTCTCCCCCAGTCACATCCTCAAGGATTTTCTTCGTGCGCGGATGGACGCGCAGTCGTTCGGAAAGCGTGCCGATGAGGATGGGATTGCCGTAATTGTCCTTCCCGCCGCTTAACGCCAATTTGCTGCCCGCCTTCAACCAAGGGGTCAGGTCGGCCCACTGGGGTCGGACGGTTCCCTCCTTGTTTTTTTCGAGCGCATACTGATCCTTCGCGGCATCGGTCTGACGAAGTTGCCCCAGGATGGTTGAGGCCGTCGCGCGGTTTCTGGCTTTGAGAATTCCCGGAACTGTCACAATGGGTATTGCGATCGCAATCCAGGCAATCCCCAAAATCTTCCCCAAGTTCGCTTGTCGTTTGCCGGCAGGGTCCGCTTTCCCGCGCTGTATTCGCGCCAAACCTTCGCTGCTCAAGATGATGCACGGCAGGGCCAATCCGCAAAGAACCAATCCCATGACCGTTTCCGTTTCAAGCGGAGCATGGATGGCCCAAAGAACAACCCAAAGAATGAAACATACCCATGCGCCCAGGCCGCAAACAATCGAGGCCGTCGCCTGCCAGCACTTCGGGAGCAAACAGGGCGGTGTTGCGCCGGGCGGCGCATGTCGGAACACCGGGTTCATCCCCGCGCTCCAGCTTGCTTGAGCATCGCTGCGATTTCGCCTCCCCCCTGCTCGGTGGCAAGGCTCAGCGCGCTCCTGCCATCGCGCGTCCTTGCGTTCACGTCCGCCCCCTTCGACAGCAACATCGCCACCATTTCTTTTTGACCGCGCATGGCGGGCATCATCAACGGCGTCCAGCCTTCTTCATCGCGCGCGTTCACATCTGCGCCGCGTTCCAACAACGATTTCACCGCCTCGCTGCGAAGCGCCGCTGCCGCGCCCAGCAACGCGGTGAACCCGTCGCCGGCCTTCGCGTTCACATCCACGCCATGCGCCAGCAGCGTGTTCACGATTTCGGCGTGGCCAAGCACGTCCGCAGTCATTAACGGCGTGTAGCCCGAACGATCCCGCGCATTGACATCCGCTCCCGCCGCAATCAAGGCTCGCGCCAGATCAAGCTGCCCGCCGCGCGCCGCCGCAGCAAACGCCGTGTCGCCCTGCGGTTCTTCCCGCGCATTCGCGTCCGCGCCATGATGGAGCAATGCCAGCGCCGTTTCGGTATGCCCGCCCCGGATTGCCGGAATCAACGCCGTGAGTCCCCCGGCAGTTTTCGCGTTCACATCCGCGCCGCGTTCCAAAAGGACTTTCACCACATCGGTCTTGCCCGCTTTTGACGCGCGAAACAGGGCGGTTTCTCCGCCTGCCGTTCCGGCATGAATATCCGCGCCATTCTCCAGAAGGATCCGGACAAGATCGGTCGAACCGCGCTGAGCGGCAATCATGAGAAGCGTCGCGCCATCGCGCCGTCTCTCGTTCGGATTCGCGCCGCGCTTCAACAACGCCGCGACTTCGGCCGCGTCGCGATGCATGACCGCCGCCATCATCGGCGTGCGATCGGTTTCCGGCCATTCGCGCGTTTCCATGGAAGATGCGTTTGCGACTGCGACGCCCACAGGCGCGACGGGACGGAGGACCGCCAACGAGGCGCAAAGACACAGCGCCACGACGCAAGCCATCCCCCAACCCAACCATGACAATGAATCCCGGCTGCGTCGCCCATCAAGGAGCGCCCGCAACCGCGCCTCCAATTGGCCGCGTCCGGTCATCGGCAGCGCCGCGGGTGCATCGGACAACCCGAATCGAAACTGTCGTTCAGCCATGTGCAAAAGAAGCGATGCGTAATCGGACCCCTTCGTTCCGCCGCTCAACACTCGATTGTCACAAGCCTGTTCCCGCTCGATCCGCAACCGTCCGGCCGCCATCCACACCAGCGGATGAAACCAGTAAATCGCGCAAGCCATCCGCGCCATCCACTGCGTCAGATGATCGAGACGTTGAATGTGAACCAATTCGTGCAGCAAAATGAGCCGCCTTTGTTCCTCAGACCAGCGAATGCGCTCGGCGGGCAGCAGGATTACCGGATAAAACACGCCCCATGTCATCGGCATGACGGGCTGATCGCTTTCAATGAGCGTCACTGTGCGCTTGAGACCGACCTCGACGGAAAGGTTGCGCAGCAACCGGTTCCAGACCGCGTCGTCAATCAATCGGGCAGTCCCACGAAGACGCGCAATTCCAATTGCCCCGGTCAGCCATGATGCGGCAACCGCCAGGACGCCGCCTCCCCACGCCAGCAGCGTCCACATTGCCGGGGTAATCGGTGAAAACCAACGCCGCATCAGGGTGTCCTGCGGGACACTGCCCAACCGCGCGGCGGCGTGGAAAGATGCTGAGGCGTCCGATGCGGAAGTGGCAGGAACATGGGCAGCAGACGAAAAATGCAGCAGGCGCTCGACGTGCTGCTCGACGACGGGCATGGAGGGCAGAACGGGGACGCGCCATGCGGGAAGCAACGCCGTCAGCAGGGGCAGCAGCAACAGCCCGACGAGCGTCAACGACCAGAGCGCATGTCGAACCGCGGCAGACGACCGCTGCAATCCAAGACTCAAGAGACCCGCAAGCATCAGGAGCATCGTGCCCTTGAGCGTTGCCGCCGCGAAAAAATGCAACGCCGTCTCGAAACAGGCCGCCATCGGGTCCGGAACCGCCCAGGCCGTCATCATCAGCGCCCCTCCCTTCTCGCCTTCTCGATCAGCTTCGTCAGGCGTTCCAGTTCCTTGTCGCTCAATTTTGAATCGGAATCGTCCAGCAACGCCGCAACCGCCCGCGCCGTCGAACCCTCGAAGAAGGTGCGCACCAGTTGGCGGAGCGCCGACTGGCTGGCCTTTTGCTGCGCGACAACAGGCTTGAAGATGTAGCGGGGACCATCCTCGATGTGCCTGAGCCGCCCCTTCTCCTCCAGGATGCGCAGCATGGCGCGGACAGCGGAATAGCTCGGCGGGTCCGGCAGTTCAGGAAGGACCTCCGCCGCCGTCGCCTGCCCCCGGCGATAGATGATGTCCATGATCTGGCGCTCGCGCCGGCTCAGATGGGTGAACCAGGATTTCGGCATACTGAGGAATCGGTAATTCAGGCTGCAATTGAAGAAACTGTGGCACAGCCGCCCCCGGCTGTGCATCGAGGGGAAAACCATCCCGCCACGGCGGGATGCCTCACATCAAATCTGAAATCCATCTTCATGAATGATTGGCAAAGGGGCGATGAGGGGTTGCATGCCGCAAATCTAGCGCATGCTGGAAAAATAGCAAGCTAAAAATTTAGCTTGCGCTTTTCCCCTTTGTATGCTAATATTTTAGCATAACAATGGATCGGACCGATGCGCCCGATCCGATTCAACACTCAGACCAAAGGAATCATTGTATGACAACGAAACATTGCGCTCAACAACAGGGCTTCACGCTTGTGGAGATCATGATCGTGGTGGCCATCATCGGGTTGCTTGCGGCGATCGCCGTGCCCAGCTTCATGCGCGCGCGGATGCGCGCGCAGGCATCCACGATCCTGGGCGAGGCGCGCATGCTCGACGCCGCGAAGGATCAGTACGCGCTGGAGACCTGCAAGTCGGGGTCGAACGCGCCTGCCTTCGGGGACCTGACGCCGTGGCTCAAGGCCGGCAGCAAGCTGGCGACCAACAGCGGTAACGACGCGTTGGGCAACTCCTTCACACTCGGCAGCATCTCGGCGAGGCTGCAGGTTGCCGCCGCCACCAAAAGCGACGCTGTCGGATGCAACGGGCGGCGACACGTTCTGGGGGCCGTATTCCTGATGCGGCCGATGCGAAAACCGGCAAACTGAAGCGCGAAGCGCAACGAACACACGAAACCAGGCGCGGGAGCGTCAAACGCTCCCGCGCTTTTTGCTTTACACCTCAAGGGTGTTGAAGCGAAAGTCTGCCTGCCGGGCATCAAACCGGCCGTGGTCTCCGGCGCGACGCGTTGGCAATGCCTTGCGCCCGACCGTGGCGCTGCCAAATAATATCGCCATGGAACAGGCGCGATGAGCACAGACATTCAAGCAGTCAAAGCTTTTTGCGCTCTCTTGTTGAGAACCAGCGTCTTCCTTGTTCCTCTCATCGTGGCGCTTGCTGCCGCCATTTTCATTTTGATCCTGTGGCCCGGCTATGCGGTTCTGCAATTGTTTTGCAGTTCGAGGTGGGCCGCGAGCATTTTCGGCCTCATCTTTTGGCTGATCGCCCTTCAACCTTGGATGAATTTCATGAGGCGGTTTCCGGAGGAATCATCGGACCTGCCGCCCGGTCCCTGGTTGAAAGCGGGTTCCTGGACGCTTGCGATCTTCTATTGCGTTGCTTCGTTTTTGATCGGGCGAATCAACTCCGTCATGGCTGGCATCTACCACGATTTGGGTGTGCCGCTCGACTGGCCGCAAGTCTTCGTGACCCATCTTCGTCTGCCGGTGACTCTTACCGCGGGCATTCTGACCGCCATCGCACTGATCTTCAAGGACCAATGGCTTTCGGCTGATTCGATCAAACGATGCAACGCCGCCGCCGCGATCAGTCTCGTGTGCCTTGGTTGTTCGTGTGTCATCACAGCCCTTTCTCCTCATTGGGGACCGCATGAACTCATTCACAAATGAAAGACCTGAATGCTCAATCGTGATCAATCATGCCACAAGGTGTTGCGGTAGATGCGACACACTCCCCGGCGGTCGGCGTCAATATGAACCGAACCGTCTGAACGCGTCGAAAGAATGGTCTTGAGATCGAACGAATCCGCCACCGGACAGCCGGTGGCGCGCTTCGAATACCACTGCGCGGCGACGGCATTTTCCTCGGAGGACGGGATGCAGCGATCCGTGATGATGCACAACTTGGGCGAAATCACATCGAAAAGCTCTTCGCAAACCCCCTCATCTTTTCCGTGTTGTGACGTTTTAAAAATGATCGTGTTGTGAATGGCATCGCAGAAATCCCGGTCCCGCAGCAGCGTCTTCCAGCCGCTGGCCGGAAGATCCCCGCCCAAAAGCATCGTGAACCCGTAATAAGTCAACACGGTGACGGCCGAGGCGCTGTTGGGATCGTTGGGATGAATGACCGTCGGGAACCAGACCGAGTGCGAAAACCCATGGTCGTTTCCCACAGCCTGGTCATCCACACGAAACGAATCCTTCAATTTCCGCAACATCTGAATGGCGACCGCGTCCGGGTTCCGCCATCCCATCGTTTCGTCGGAGAACAAGGACAAATCCGGACAGCGAAAAGAGCGGATGGTCTTCTCCGCCAGCGCCGGCAGATCGCGAAAGTGCCCGGTGTGCGGATGCGAAATTTGAAGCTCCGAAATCACGGGCACATCGCTCAAGAATTCGTGAGGTAAAATGCGGTCTCCGCAACCGCAATCAATGACCAGATTGTCGCCCAACGGGGTTTCCACATAGACGAATTCCCCGTGCGCCACGCTCAACACTGAAATCTTGAGGGCAGACATGCGGCAGGTTTTTACAACAATCTGGAGCGCAAAAATTGAGCTTTCGTAACTACTCAGGTCATTCCCGTCCCGCCGTGGCGGGATGGGAATCCAGTTATGCGAGTATGGTTTTGTGCGAGCACTGGATTCCTCCCGCCCTGGCGGGACGGGAATGACGGCAAGCGAAAGGATGACCTGAAAAGTTATGAAGTTTCACCAATAATGCTATTTCGATCTCATCGCGAGCGCCTTCTCCACTTTCCGCACATCCGCCGGCGCGTCCACGCCAATGGCCTCGTAGTCGCTTTCGAGAACGCGGATCGGGATGCCCCGTTCCAAAACCCGCAACTGTTCGAGCCGCTCGGCCTTTTCCAGCGGCGATTGCGGCCATCGAACATAGCGCAGGAGAAAATCCCGACGGTAGGCGTAGATGCCGATGTGGCGCTGAAAAATTTGAACCTTGGAATCCGCCCCGTCTGCCTGTCCGCCGCGGCGGCCGTCGGACAGGCGGACAGGAAATTGAAATTTCCCGGTGTGCGGAATCGGGGCGCGGGAAAAATATAGCGCGCGACCGCCCCGCGCCGCCACCACCTTGACGACATTCGGATTCTGATAATCCTCCGCCTTGCGGATTGCGTGACAAAGGGTCGCCATCGAAAGAGAAGGGTCTGCCCGCATGGCAGCGGCGAGCCGGCGCACGACGCGCGGATCGAGCAAAGGCTCGTCTCCTTGCACGTTGATGACAATCTCACACCGGAAGTGTCGCGCCACCTCGGCCACGCGATCGGTACCGCTCGGATGATCCCGTCGCGTCATCATCACTGCCCCGCCGAATTCGCGCACATGCCGTTCGATCCGGCCATCGTCGGTGGCCACGATCACCGCTGCGCGACGTTCCACGCGGCAACAGAGCCGATAGACGCGTTCGATCAGGGAAACACCGGCGATCAGGGCAAGCGGTTTGCCGGGGAATCGCGTGGATTCGTAGCGGGCGGGAATGACAATGAGCAAGTCCATGAGGCTAGTATCGTGACAATTTAATTATGCAACCGTGGCTGAGAGGATTTTGGCGATTGGGCAAGGCGGGCGTGGGAGTG
>JACQHZ010000498.1 GCA_016198745.1 Verrucomicrobiota bacterium | reverse complement strand
TAGCCGCAACCAACGAACTTGTCCCCCCTCTGAGGGGGGATGTAGCGGCGCTTCTGCGAAGCGCCGTGGAAGGGATGCGCTTCATAGAAGCGCAGCTACAACATCAGAGAAATCTTCGGAGGAAAACAAGATTTGTAGTTCACATTTTTCAGTGAATACCTGAACAGTAACGTAATCCCAACCATGAAGACTCTTTCAAAAACCGAAGCGTACGAATCGGGCCGCGCGGCGGGCAAAGCTGCCCGGAATCATTTGAAGCAAGAGATCAAGGATGGCTTTCAATCGGCCCGGAAGTCCTTTCCCGCCAGCGCGAATCTGGATTACGCGGATGCGCTTGTAAAACTTGATCGCGAACGAATCGCGCATGCGCCGAGCCTGACACGATTTCCTGAAACCAAGGGGCTGCCCGACCTTCTGATTGCCGAACGAAAAGGGTTTCTCGATGGAAGCGGCGGCGGACCGCTCGAACTTGCGTTCCGTTATAGCTGGTGGTTTTTTCAAACCCGGCGGCTTCAGACCCGCTACATGAGCAGTTCTTCATCGAAATGCCCGAAAGGCGAGTGCACGGCCGTGTTCATTTCCAACAGCAAGGAGGGCGGACCGCTTTTCGGACGCAACTGGGATGAACCCAACCGTCCATTGCCATGGTTCATGGGCGTGCCATCGCAGGGACCCGATCACGTGCAACGACTTGCCTGGAAGGGCGTTTCTGCGGGGACCCTCTGCGATGAGGAACCGACGGAGATATTTCCACTGAATCCATTCGATATTCTTCCCGATGATTGCAGGAAAGTGGAGGATGTCGCGGCGTTTTTGCAACGCTACGCTGATTTTTGGGGTCCCAACAACGGGATCATTGTGGACGACGAGGATCACGCCGTGGCTTACGAAAAACTCAATTGCCGCATGGGGGTGCGCTATTCGGAGGATGGTTCAGCGGCGGTAACGGCTTGCGCGGTCGTGATTCCGGAAATCAAGGCCTTTCGGGATCAGATTCACCGGAAATCCATGGAACTCCGCGGCATGGATGTGGAACATTCGACAGACGCGCATTACTGGAAGGGATGTGAAGCCCGCTATCGCCGTTTGCTGAAATTGACCGCCGCAGCCAGCCGCAATGCGGCGACGCTGCAAGACATGGCGGCAATCGTCACCGATCATGCGGCGCCCTATCCGGAGCGCATTTGCATTGCCGGGCAAACCTGCCATCCCGATCTTAAATCCGAAGATACAGAATGGACCATGACTTCGCGGGCCATGGTGCTCTCTGGAGCGAACCGCAGGGTGTTGTATTACCGGGTGGAAGGGAACCAGGCGTGCTACGAGAACCCGCCGTTCCTGGTGCTTGGCAAAGGCGTGGCGCTCAAGCCCGAATGGCTCAAGGGCACGCGCTCGGACCCTTCGTATTCCAATCCGGTTTCCTGCATGCCTGAAGCCGCTGAACTTAACGAAGACAGCATGTTAAAACTGTATAGCGACCGGGTGTGGCGCAAATGAAAACGTCGAGATGGGTCGTTCTGTTTCTCGGACTGACGGTTTGCAGCGGGAAGGAGGTTGCGATCACCATCCTGCACACCACCGATCTTCATGCCACGGTTCTTCCCACGATGGATTATGAGGGCACAAAAGACGTCGGCGGATTGGCGCGGTGCGCCTGGATGATCCGACGGATTCGCGCGCAGGAGAAAAATGTTCTCCTTGTGGACGCCGGTGATCTATACCAAGGCGCGGCGCTGGGCTATCTGACCGAGGGGGCGGCGATGATTCGGGCGATCAACGCCTTGCGTTATGACTCCTGGACGCTGGGGAACCACGAATTTGATTGGGGCATCGAGAAGATCGCGGCGCGGATTGCGGAGGCGCGCGTTCCCGTGCTCGCCGCCAATATTCATCACAAGCCCGTCGCGAACACGCCGGCGGCGATCACCGATGCCTTCCGAAAAATCCAGCCATACGTGATTCGCGAAGTGGAAGGGGTGAAGGTCGGGATTGTGGGACTGGACACCCCCGGCATTCCGAGCTGGAGCCGTCCACGGCTGATACCGGGCATTTCCGTGGAGGAATCGGTGGCGGCGTTGCGGCGGGTGATCCCGCGCATGAAGGCGGATGGGTGCGCGATCCTGGTGCTGACAACGCATCAGGGCATTCGCGAACAAGGGGACGATCATGCCAACCAGCTATATGCGATCTCGCGCGCTTTTCCGGAGATGGATGTGATCATCGGCGGGCATACGCATCGGACGCACGTCCAGCAACAAATCAACGGCATCCTCTACACGCAGGCCAACTATTGGGGCACATATCTGGGGCGGGTTGATCTGGCTTACGACACGGACAAGCGGAAGTTGATTTCCAGAAAAGCGGAGCTTGTTCCGATGGACGCGTCGGTTGGAATGGATGAGGAGTTTCTGCGGCTCCTGAAATCCGACCTGGAGAAAACGGAGGCGTTTCTCGGGACGAAACTCGGCGAGATTCAAGACCGGTTTCATTCGTTGAAAGCGCCCAAGAGCGAGACGCCCATTTTCAATTTGCTTTGCGCGGCGATTGCGGAGGCGCTGGAAGCGCGGGGCGCGAAGACGGACGCGGTGTTGCACGGCATCTTCAACGAACGCATGGTCCTGGAACCGGGACCGATCACCATGCGCGACATTTTTGCGATCGTGCCATACGAAAACACCATTGGCGTCGCCACGCTCACCCGCGATCAACTGGTGGAGATTCTCGAAGAAAACGCCTCGGCTTATCAGACCGGACGATTCCGCGGCCTCTGGGGCCTGACGATGAAGCTGAGAATTTCCGCGCCCGATGGGAGGCGCGTGGTTTTCGTCGGCGATCGCGAGGGGAGATCGCTGGCGTCGGACGCGCGGCTGCGGGTGGCGTTCAATTCCTACGATCTGGCCAGCGGCGGGATGCGGTGGAATCGTTTGCGCAAAATCGTGGATCGTCCGGTGGCCGGACTCAAGGAATTCGATTTTCAGACGCGCGATGCCGTGATCGAGTATGTTCGCAAGCATTCACCGTTGCGCGCGGAGAACCGCGGCTGGTGGAGTCTGGATCGAACGAAATCTTTCGTTCCAAAACCCGGTCCATGAACATCCTGCTTTCCATCCAGGTGGGATTGCGCGAAATCATGGCGCACAAGTTCCGCTCTTTCCTCACCATGTTCGGCATCATCATGGGCGTGGCAAGCTTGGTGGCGATGTTCTCGACAGTGGAGGGGATGGCGCGCGGGATGCGCGAGAATCTGATCATGCACGGCGGGGTGGAACTCGTCTGGGTGAATGAGCAGCCGGTGCCGGTGGGGCAGGAGGATATCAAGGATTCATCGCCGGGTCTCACGCTTGATGATGTGGCGGCCATTCAACGCGAATGTCCATTGATCGCGAACTGGTCCCCTTGGGTGAGCCTGCCCAGTCCGGCCACCCAGTATCTCAACAAGAGCGTCCGTCCGCGGAACCTCCTTGGCGTCGTGCCGTCTTATCTCGAGATGGGCAATTTCGAGATCGAGGAGGGACGGTTCATCTCCGATCTCGACCTGGAAAGGTATGCGCAGGTCTGCGTGCTCGGCTGGCCGGTGTGGGAGGAACTGGAACAACCGCGAATTGAAAACCCGGTCGGCAAGGTGATCAAAATCAACGATGTCCCTTTCCGGATCGTCGGCGTGTTGCGGGATTACGAAACGGAATACTACCGCAAATTGCGTGAATCAGGGAAGCTTGACCTTTGGGAAAAACGAAACAAAGAGCGGCGCAGTTCTCCATCGTCCAAAGGCAAGGTTTCCCGCCAATGGAACGCATCGTGGTACAAGAACCATCGCGTGATGATTCCCATCACCACGATGCAGATCATTTTCAAATCCGCCAGCCTTGAACTTCCCTATAACGAGCGCGGACCGGATCGGAGGCTTTCCCAGATTGACTTGAAGGTGCGCGACGTGGATGCGCTGGGAGATGCGATTGACGAGGTGAAGGCGGCCTTGCTCAAGACGCACCGCGGAGTGGAAGACTTCGGATTCGGCACCTTTGAAAACTGGATGGAGCAGATCGAATCGTCGGTTCGCGGCGCGCGATTCAGCGGCGGGATCATCGCGGGGATCAGCCTGGTGGTGGGCGGCGTCGGCATCGCCAACATCATGCTCGCCAGCATCGCCGAGCGCGTGCGCGAGATCGGCATTCGCATGGCGGTGGGCGCGCGACGGCGCAGCATCTTTCTTCAGGTCCTGATCGAGAGCAGCGTGCTGGGCATGCTGGGCGGGCTGCTGGGTCTGGGGGCGTCGTTCGGAGTGGTCGAGATCATCCAGCGCATCCCCGACCTCACCTACACCCCGCTTATCCGGCCCGACAGCCTGCTCATCAGCTTCAGCTTTTCGATTCTCACGGGCGTTGTGGCCGGAATTTACCCCGCGTTTCGCGCGGCGCGCCTCGATCCCATCCAGGCATTGCGCTACGAATAAGAGCGCGCCCCCCCGAACCGGGTATGACTCGTTCTTCCAGATGAACGGCGCACAGCAACCTTTTCATGTTCAGAACTCGTCGAATGGTCCAATGCCTTCAACGCCGTAGAGTTTTTCGGCTTCCCAGTTGACCGCCTTTTCGATGATTTCGAGACAGGCATCCGGAGTTTCGAGCAGAAATCCTTGCGCGCTCGGTTGCAGGTAAGCCGGAGCATTGCCGCGCAATGCCTTGCCGATTTGTCTTACGCGCGAGACCAGCGCGTTGTCCGGCGCGGAACCGGCAAATTCATGCCGTTTGGCCGCGATGGCCAACGTCGCCAGTTCGTGAAGGATGGTGTGTTGTTCCTCGGTTGGCACCACGATGGGAATCTGTCGAAGGTTGCCAATTTCCCATTTTTGAGTGTGCTGAATGAAGCGCATCTTGTAAAAACTCAAGACGTCGCTGTTCAGCAGGCAGGCGAATGCCTCCGCCGACATGGTTCCGGCACAAGGTGTGAGACGCATGCTGTCCGCATCGAAAATGCATGGTTCTTGAAGCCGCGCTTTTAGTGCAACGTGGTTGGCCACCGCAGTCCACGTAACTCCTGCCGTGAGGAAAAACTTGTGTCCCTGCCATCGTGCAAGTGGACTTGAAGACAACCAGTCAACTGCGTTTGAAGACCAGTCACAATACAGCGGTTCGTTGTCAATCCACCGGCTGCCTTCCGGATCGCCCTTGCGGAAAGGAACAAACTGTCCGCGTCCAAACAACCCGTTGTAAATCGCGGCGACGCGCGGCCCGTCAGATGGATCGCGGTAGTCTTCGCTTGAACGAAGTCCCAGTGTGGAAATCGGAATGGCCTGTTTGAGCAGATTGTTGCGGCCGCCAAGTCCATTGACGGAGGCTCGTTGTTGATTCTCCTTCGCAATCCACGCGCGCAAATCGGCGAGAAGTTTGCAGAAGTCAATGGCGGTCAGATCCGGCTCCTCACGCAGCTTTCTGCGGTCAATTTCACGCAGGAGATCGCGCTCGTTCCAAAAAGGCGCAAAGAGAGGTTCGCCTCGCCAACGCAGGAGCAGTTCATGCCTTCGTTTCTCGAAACTGAAATGAAAATCATCGTCTGTCGCAATCAGGTTGCGCGGTGCGATGCGAAAAAGTGACGTGCGTCCGAAGCCCAGTTTTCCGGCATCAAAACGCTCTCTCAACGCATGCACGGCGGTTTCCCATGCGGCACGATCCGCCGTGGGGCGGGACGGATTGCCGCCTGCTTTGCGCAACAACTCCCTGAAGACGGGAGCGACCTGTGCATCCTTGAGCCAGGCTTGGCTCCAAGCTGCCGACTTCTCCTCGATGTCCTCGGCCTGCGGCGTCCCTTCCAAATAGGCCAAAAAACGCGCGTTGTTGGCCGTTCGCATGCCCTGTCCCCCCTCGGCAATGAGACCGACCAGGGAAATGTCGCCCGGTTGAAGACTCTGATGGTAACGCTGAATCTCAGCAAAGTGCGTGGCGAAAGCGCGGGAGTCCTCGATCTTCTCCCACCATTCCGCGACCAGATGTTTCACGCGGTCATTGAACCGCTCGAACAGGGCGAGCGTGCAGGAACGGGGTTCAAAAAAAGCTTTCTTGTGGGCGTTCAGAAAGAGCGCGAGTGGAACATCATGAACCCGAAGTTCGGCTGCGTCGGTGTGCCGCACCTTCCCTGCCCTGATGGAACCATCCGCTTGTTCCCAGACGATTTGTCCTTCCGGGGGCAGCGATGGAAGCGCCTTTTCAGGGGTGGTTTTCGTGCCATCGGAACGCCTGAGCGGACGTGCCTGGACAAATCGAAAATGGTGATCGGGCATGGGTGCCGCTTTGCGCGCGACGAAAATCGCGGCGTCCACGGTGGCGTCGAAAGGATCGCATTGGCCGAGCCAATCGAGGCGCCGACTTTGCAGCATCTCCCGCAAGCGCAGTTTTGACGCAAGAGTGAAGAATGTGTCGGAAACAATGAAGCCAAAGCCGCCGTTCTGTCGAAGGAGTTGGAAACCGAGGTCGGCGAAATGGACGTAGAGATCTTCGAGGTAACCGCATCGCCGTTCCAGGGCGTCCCGCATCTTCCGGTTGCCCGATTCCATCGCGGTGTGGACCGAGACATACGGAGGATTGCCAAGGACAGCATCAAATCCACAGGTTTCAGGCGGGAGCGGCTGCCCGTCGTCGCCATAGAAGACGTCGGGAAATTCCAGGCGCCAGTGAAATGGAGCAAGGTCGCGGATTTTCTCCGCGAATTTGTCCTGGATGGAATCGAGAAAGCGCCTGGCTTTGCGTTTCTGATCTCCGTCAAGGTTTTCAGCGCCGGTTAAGAATTTGGCGGCCGAGATGTAATTCAGTTCGTCGGTGGGTACGCCATCAAGCGCAGCGAGCCAGAGGTTGGCGAGTTCAAGAAAAGGCGCCAGCTTCTGGCGGGCTTCCTTCCAGAGCCGTTCCTTGTTTTTCACCACTTCCATTTCCGTGCTTGCCTGACCTTCAATGGAAAGCGTGCTCTGGATCACGCCGCCCAGCGCGGATTGAAGCTGTCCCCGAAGATCAAAGGTTTCAGGCGCCTTGTCCGGCGTGGGCACCGGGGCGCGGTTCAGATCTTCCGGCGTGACGGAGAGCAACGCATTGCCCTGACGCAGGTGGTGATCCAGAAAGTTGAGCGGCTCGTCGGGGGCGATGCAGGTGAGCCAGAGGGAGAGCTTGGCGAGTTCGACCGCCATGGGATTGATATCCACGCCATAGATGCAGGCTTCGACCACGCGCCGACGCCAGTAGGCCAATTCAGCCTGCTCCTGCGGGATACCGGGCGAGACGGGAATCTTCCCCCTGGCAAGAATTTCCTCACGGCTGATGCGCCGCTGTCCCTGAGGCACGATTTGCAGCGTCATGGGTTGGGTGGTCGGATGCCGCATGATTTCATCCGCCAGCCACTCGGTCGCGCGCACAAGAAAGTGACCGCTGCCCATCGCGGGATCGACAAGATTCGTCCGCAATACGGCGAGCGCGAAGGAATTGTCACGCCGTCTCTCCTCCGAATTCGCTTTCAACGCGCGCCGAACATCATCCGATCCTTGAATCTCGTGAAGGATCGGACTCAGGGTCTCACGTACAAGGAACTGAACGATCCAGTCCGGGGTGTAATAAATGCCATGGCGATGGTTCTCGCCGTTTTCGTTGCGCAGTTCCAAACGTCCTCCGACACGCTCGAAGTGGGCGCCGAGGAGTCCCTCATAAATGTCGCCCAATTGGCGCACTTCAAGTGTGCTGTAGTCAATGGCCTCGTCGGTGCTGAGTTGCCCCTGCGTCTGACCCGCGCGGGCAGGCGGCTGGGCAAAGATGAGTTGGCGGAGAACATTGGCGAGATCGTTGTCGCCAATTCGCCAGTCCTCCAACCTGGAGTGCTGGGTGTGGTTGAAAAGGCCGCCGTTATAGCGAGTCACTCCGAGCGCCTCGTTTTGGCGCGGGTGAGTGCCGTTGACGAGATGAAAGAGTTTGAGAAGTTCCTCGTATAATCCGGTGAACGCATTGTCCGCATACAGCGTCCGATTCCGAAGCCTTTCGACCAGGCGGGCAAGCGAAAATTCGCCGGCATAACGGCGATTGGAACCAGGGCCGTACGCTCGAACCGGGAGCAGCCCGCGACTCTCAGCGTAGAGAACGAAAAGCAGGCGGTAGAGGATGATCAGCGAATTGCCATAAACCTCGGCGAAGTCCTTTTCGGCGATCCGGTTCTCTTCGCAGGAAACGAAGGCCGTGCCCAGGTCTTCCAACACGCTGAAAATCCTGCGGCGCAGATTGGTTTCGAGATCGGCCTGAACGCGGAGCGATTCCTCGCGCACGTGGTCCAGGAAACAGGAGCCGTCTTCGGACCGCTCGAACGATTGCGAACGAAACAGCGTGCAGAATAGACGGAAATCGTCGAACGAACAGAACTCCGTGCCGCGAACAAGATGAAACGAAAAATAAGCGCCGACGGACGAACGGTCGGTGTAAAGGCGCCACTCCTTGCCGTTGGTCAGGATCGCCCAATTGAAGAAACGCCGGCCGTTCGCATCCTTGGCGTGATTAAGATAATCCTGGATCTGTTGACTGGGAAACCAGCCCGGGGTTTCCTTGCTCGAAAGCCGATCCAGCGGATGCCCCCAACTTTTCGCTTCGAGAACCGTGGCGCTTTTGCGGAAAAGCGTTTGCGGATCAGCCTCGGAGGAGGCGGTGAAGTCATCAGATGATGTGAAGAGGCAATAATCCGGGCGCTTTCTTGTCCCAAGATCGTTCGGCATCAACTGCTGCGGCATCCGGCTCCAGCCAAGCGCGTCCAGCAACGGTTCAATCCAGGTGGAACAAGTGAATGCTTCGTTTTGCCGTGAAAGGCCGGCGGCGTGTTGACGCCAACGCTCGGCTGCGATTCGAAAGACAGGTTCGCAATCGGTGACAGCGCCAAAATCCTGGGACTTCCGAAGATGCCGGTTCAGGTAGGTTGCGGAGAAAATGCCCTTGCTCTCGACGGAACCTTCGAAGCCCTCGCCATGAAGATCGAGGGACAACTGGTCTGGACTTTGGGCTGCAATTCGCTTCAAGGGCATCTTGGCGAGAGTGTAATGATTGGCTGCTGAATCAGCAAGCTTCAGGGAGGACTCCTATGGATCCGCGCATAATTCAAGGGACACGAGTCAACTGTAGACGGGGTCGCCGACCCCGTTTCCCCACGATGCGGCTTCATTTCTGGCGCCTGCCAATTCCACGAGATCAGGAGTTGTGAGGTCAGGGCATCATCTTCCGGATGGCGTCGATGAAATACCGATAGTTGTCGAAGGAAATGTCCGCCGACACCGAGTGATCAATCGCGGGAATATAGCCGCCCTCGTCCATCACCGGCTTGAGCCGCGCCAATTCCGCGTCAATCGCCTCCTTCCCTCGCGCGATTTCCCGCTTGTCAATGCCGCCAATCATTTTCACGCGCCGTCCGAACTGCTCCCGCAGCGCGACGGGCTGCATCCCCGCCGCGACCTCGCATGGCGCAAAACAATCAATCCCGATCTCGAAGTACTGCGGGAAAAACAACCGCAGGTCGCCGTCGCTGTCGTACCACGTCAGCTCGATCCCCCGGGAGCGCGCGAAATCCATCGCGCGTTTGTAATGCGGGAAGATGAACTCGCGAAAGGTTTTCAATGCAACGAGCGGGCCGCTCTTGTACGCGATGTCCTCGCCGAAGCCAATGACATCCACCTGAACCAGATCGGACGCGCGGCGAATCCCTTCCATGACGACCCGGTTGTAACGCGCGAACAATTCATGCACGAGGTCGGGCGCGTCATAAAACAGATAGCTGGCGACTTCGACGCCCGTGAGCGACCGCAGGATGAAATAGTAACAACCGCCGTCCACGAGCAACAACTCCCCGTTGCGCGCGGCGTCGCGAACCTTCTTCTCCCAGTCGGGCGGAAAACGCTCGTCGAGATGGTCCACGCGATAGTGTTCATCGAGGACGCGTTGCAGGTCGTCGCGGTTTTTCACCGGAAACTCGATCCATTCCGGCATCGAAGTGTGTTCCTTGAATTCACGCACCGTGCGGCCGTAATTGTCAATCGAGATTCGAAAGGCATCGTCTTCCCGGAGGACGCGCGTTTGAAACGGCGGATGCAACCCTGTGTCGCAACCGACATAAGCCGCGCGAAACGGTTTGAGACCGAGATATTCATGAACGTCCGCGCCGGGAGGCAGCCCCTCCTTGCGCCATCGCGCCACCGTATCCGGCCACGGGCCGACCAGATGGAGCGGCGGACGGTCCACCGGCTGAAACTTCATCGTGCGAATGAATCTCTCTCGATCAGTCATGTCAATGTGCGCCTTTCTGTGCCGCCATGCTACCGCGCCTTGATGCGCGCATCAACGCAAGAATGGCGCCGAAATTGAGGTTTTCATCTTCGTCTCTGCAATGTCCCTCTTGCATGGCGCAAGCATTCCATTATGGGAACAGCACCCGCGCCTTGGGGGGATTGCAGCAGTATGTCGAACTGCGACTGCGTGACTGGCTTTGGCGCAAGCACAATCGTAGCTGACCTCGATGCAACTCCTACTCCAACGTCCGTCTCCATGGACAATAACGATTGTGGAAATGGCCGTTCACCGCGGCCTGGAAACTGGCATGAATCCAAAACCAACCCGAAGAATGGAACCCGGAAAGCCGTATGCGGGTGCATGCGGTCGGAGACTCAAACCGCCTGCACCTGTCTGCCGCCGTGCCTGCGCCGTAGCGCGACAGGCAGTTGTCGGCACAGGCAGGCGGTTTGATGAGGGGGAGGAAAGGACACGGTCAATAGCCTTTTGGCTTTTCAATCCGTGCTTTCCTCCCTACTCTACCTAGCCATAACAATGCCGGGGCATAACCAACACTGCGATGACTGCGTCAAGAAACTGGGAAAGCCATTTTCTGAGGTCCACGATTGGCTCGATGCGCTCTACGATGGCGAAGATCCCATCGGGCACCGCGATGCGAGGCACCACATGGGAGGTGTTGAGGAGGTCCGCAAGCTTTGGGGAGACGATGCTGCACGAGGGGCGATTCTCCATATCATGCTGGATTGGGAGCTGACGGATGAGGGCCAAATACCACGAGACCAGAAGGAGGCAGAAACTTTTCGAGCCAAATGGTTCGCGAACCTGCCACGCCTGGATGAACCGACCGACACCAATGGCTAGCAAGGCACTGCAGCCAACGTCCCCCCGCGCCTGCGGCGCGTGTGGCCGTGGCTGAGTTCTGCGTTGGGCAATGATCATGCGCTTTATGAATTTCAATTGTGCTGTCCTCTTGACAGCTTTGCTCTGCATTCCGATCTGCGCCAGTTGTGCGCACTTTGAGGAGACGCGTGACAAGACCATTTGGCGATCGTTCGACAAAGATTGTCCCATCGACCTAAAGCCAGTAGAAGCCTCTTGTGCGGATGGCAAACACACCCAAATTCTCTTCTACAGCAAGAACATGCTTTATCTCTATACTTTGCGGAACCATAAGATTACTGAGTATTTTCAGGGACGTCGGCCTCCGCAACCGCTCATTGGTATCAACTTGATCACCCTCGATGCAGATGGCGATTTCACCCTATGGAAGGGAGCTAAACCCACGTTTGGCGTAATAGGCGAGAAACAATCAGGGCACAACTAATTGGTCCAGCCAGGCCACGCCCGCGCCTACGGCACGGATGAGGCTGGCCGACCTCCCCGCCGACAGAAAGGAGAAACTTTTGCGGTCTATGAAGCTTTGGCCTGAGCATCAGCCCGGCAAGCAGCCACTGACTCCAAAAGAGGCGGCCGTCATGAGTCTTGGTGTTGTCATCGGCGGTATTCCCGCCGTCGCTGCTGCTCACTTGATCTTCTTTGTGCCGCTCGGCACAGCACTGCTTTGGTACGGATTAGTCTCTTACCTGACCTTGGCTCATTCATGGTCGTCGCTCGATTGGGCGTCCAAGCGCACCGCCGGTAGAACGCGTGGCTGTTTCGTGATTTTCGTCTTTTGCCTTTTCGTGGTCGTTGCGGTTGTGCAGAAGGCGAACGAGCCATTTCCAGATTGGGCTATCGCATCGCTGATTTTGGGCGGCGTTGCCGCGTATTCCGTTGCCGGCATTTGGGGCGTGCGGAACTTCTTGAGGTGGCGGCGAGCCTCGTTTCTGGAGGGCTTTGAGATAACGCACTCCTCATAGGGGGTCCGATCTTTCCAGCAGCGCCATCCCGCCACGGCGGGACCAGGGCGCGAACGGCAGCGGAGTGTTTGCCGCCCTTGGCGATCATCTGGTCGTAATAGGCCTTGGCCCAAAGCGATTGCTGGATGGATTCCTTGGCATACTCGTGGAAGCTTTGCCGCAGGAACTTGGGGACAGGTCCCGCCACGGCGGGACCAGTGAATCCAACAGGATTTTCCGCTGCGCTCGGTCACCGGAGCAATGCCGCTGTATTGTTTTCAGTTGTTGCAGCCGTCGGT
>JACQHZ010000511.1 GCA_016198745.1 Verrucomicrobiota bacterium | reverse complement strand
TACTTTTGCGATCGCTCCGATCAACGCCGGGGGCTGGCGTCTCGACGAAATTCGGGGGCCATGCAACCAGCGCGTATCGAAACCGACGCGCGATCTGGTCGTCCGCTGGCTTGACGATGAGCAGGCGGCCACGCGCTCACCTTGCTGGATCCAATGATCCCCGACCGCCTGGGCTCCTATCTTCCAGCCGCGATCTTCGCGTCCAATGGCATGCCTGATTCTTCGCCGGCCAAGACCTTTTTGACATCAACGCACGTGTGCCATCGCGTAAGCATGCCGCTTCCGGATGCGCAGGCAGACTTTCTGGCGTCCTCGGAAGTGCTGCCCTCCATCCTGCGATGTCTTTATCTCAAGATGTTGAATTTCGAAGCGGATTTCGTGGTTGGACATCCCCAGCTCGGGGGGCGTGCCCGGTCCCGAATCTTGCATCCAATCAATCGAACTCGGGTGGGGGAGGAAGATCGCTTGCCGCGTCTCTGGCGGCATCCAACGGCTTCTCCGGTGAATCACGAAAGGTTGCGCGAACTTGTCGAGGCCACGGGGTTGGTGGATTGCGACGGCTCGCGGAAATGGGCGAGGGGCGCTGCGTCATTTGTTTTCAAGCAACAACGCCTTCGTGTTGAACACCGGCGCTTGTTCATTTTCCCGCCCGGCAATGGCATGCCGTATATTCTGCGCTTTCTACTCACCGCGATTCCGCCCTTCATCTTCGTGAACTTCACAAACGAGACGTGTCGGGACAAGCTCTTTCGTTTGGCGCGCATCCGGCCGGGGTTTTTTAAGGGTTGGCCTGGCCTGGGGTGGATGCAAAGATGGATTGATGACGCCGCCGCCTTTCGGGTTCGGCCGTTTTTCCACTACGACCTGATCATGCAGCCTGGCAATCCATGCGAGCCATCCCGCGAAGTGCTTCACGCCGTTTTGAGCATGATGCTGGCGGCCACTCAGCATCGCGGGCTGCGGCTGCTCACGGAAATCGCCGGTTCAAAGTCATCTGCCCGCGCTGCAAGATCAGATGTCGCAGACGGCGGTCGAAAATCTGATCACATCACCGGGAAGATTTGATTTGCTGCTCACGCATGATGCGCCGTTCGAGGCTTATCCCGACCTGCGTGGATCACCGCTCATCCGTGATGTGATCAAAGAATGTCAGCCTGTCTTCCACATCTTCGGCCATGTCCATGTCGCGGAAGGACGGCACGAGTTCAATGTCCCTGGAACTCCGACGCGTTCCTGGCTCTTGGAAAATGTCACGTTTGGCAAAAACCTGGCACGCAGCCTTGCTGGGTCGATGGCCATTCTGGAATGGGACGGCAAGGAGGGCGACATCACCCTGGTCAAAGATGCCTGGCTATCCCAGATGCGCTTTCACATCTGGATGAGCGTCTGGCCGGAGAAGATTTCAAACGCGAAGCCGTAAACCTGCTGCAACCAAATGGGCGCTACCCACGACAATTTTCAAATCAAACGCAATGAAATTGCTATCCAGGAAGGAATTCAGAGATGCGGTGTTCCGCCGTGACGGCAACAGATGCGTCGCCTGTGACGCTCCGGCTGGCATCGTCGTTCCCGTGGGGGCGGCACCGGTTCAGTATCGGCAAGTTTGTCCGCTCCGGCCACCTCCAGACCTCACATGGCTGGATGCATCACGCGGTGGTGGTGAATGATCTGGCAGCTTGATGCGCGAAGATCTGGAAGCTTTGCCGGATACGATAGGGATCGACACGGGCGCCGCAGACTTCATGGCTGAGATGGTCGAGGCCAATCCCGGCCAGGTGATAATCGTCGCGACAGGATCTTTGACCAACATTGCTGGTGCGTTGCAAAATTTTGGCGATGGGCGGCGTTTGTCGTGGGAGGGCAAGCCCGCTGCGGGGATTGCCACGCCCACGCCCGCCTTGCCCAATCGCCAAAATCCTCTCAGCCACGGTTGCATAATTAAATTGTCACGATACTAGGCCGGCTGACCGCCTCTGATATACCTTTCGAGTTCGCGAATGGTGAATTCGTGATGCGAGATGATTTCCCTTACCACATCGCCAATGGAAATAATCCCGACCAACTGGCCGTTCTCAAGCACGGGCAAATGACGGGCGCGCTTGGTCGTCATGAGCGCCATGCAGTTTTCAATGGTGTCGTTGGGACGGACGTACAAAACCTCGGTCGTCATCAACTCCCCCACCAAAGTGGTCTTGGAGGATTTTCCTTTCAGGATGACCTTGCGGGCGTAATCGCGTTCCGAAAAGATGCCCGCCACTTTGCCTTCTTTGAGAACCATTACCGCGCCGAGGTTTTTATCCTCCATCAATTGCAGCGCCTCGTACACGGTGGCCTCCGGTGCAATGGACCACACCGTATTGCCTTTGATCTGCAATAATTGCCCTACGGTTGTCATGTTGATTTACGCGACGTTTGAACAACAAGGAACCTACCGCTCATTCTGCAGGAAAGCAAGCCCGCAACGAAGCGAGATGATCGAGGTGCTCATGGACGTGACCGTGCTTCCTGAACAATCCGTCGTGTTTGAGATTGTGCGCACGTACATCGAATGGCGAATCATGCCCGATGACCAACGGGCGACGCATTGCCTCTGGGAAGAGGTCCCGCCGTGGCGGGACAAGGCCGAGTTTTCCCCAAGCCCAGCCCCGAAAAGCCCCGATTTTCGGGGCGATTTCGGCCCCTGGGCGGATATTTCACAAAAGTTTTGTGAAATGTCCAGGTTAGCCTGCATTTTTCACCTTGTGAAAAATGCAGGCTAGCTGAATCCAAAATATCATTGTGGGAATCTTTTTTTATTGATAAGGAACCTAACACAGCAAGTTGTAAGAGCACGGTTTTCGTCCATGCCTCGAATCTCAGCCATCGTGATCACCAGGAACGAGGAGGAGCGCCTCCCTCGGTGCCTGAAAAGCCTCCAGTGGGCCGACCAAATCGTGGTGGTGGATTCCGGCAGCACGGACCGGACGGTGGACGTGGCGAGGTCTTACCGCGCCGAGGTCTTCACGGAAGAATGGAAAGGCTATACCGCGCAAAAAAATTCGGCGCTCGCCAAGGCGACAGGCGACTGGGTGGTGTCGCTCGATGCCGACGAGGAATTTTCACCCAAGGCCATGAACGACGTCCAGAAGCTTGCGCAGGCAGACGACCCGTCGGTCCAGGCGTACGCATTTCGCCGCAAGGTCTTCTACCTTGGCCGGTGGATTCGACACGGCGATTGGTATCCCGATTATGTTGTCCGTCTGTGGCGGCGGGGGTCGGGCCGGTTTGAGGGAGGACACGTCCATGAATCCGTGCAGGTCAGCGGAACGGTGAAACATCTCCGAAGCGAGATTTTGCATTACACCTACCGCGATCTGGAGGATCAGAAGGCGCGGTTGCGCAAATACGCGCTTCTCTGGGCGCAGGACCAATTCGACCGCAAACGGCCGGTTGCATGGTCCGATCTGTGTTTGCGTCCGCCGGCGCGTTTTCTTCGGGCCATCCTGTTGAAAAGCGGCTGGATGGACGGCTGGCGCGGCTGGCTGATCGCGTGGATGTGCGCGCGCGAGGTCCGACTGAAATATCGCAACCTGCGCGACCTTTGGCATCACCACGCCGCCATCGGAAAGACCTGCCCGTGACGCTTCTGCAGTCACGCCACAACCCGCGTTACCGCCGCAGACAGGTTTGGTAAAACTCGACCAGCTTCTGGGCGTTGCGACGCACATCAAACCGTTCCGTGAGCACGGCGGCGGTCCCGTCGGATAATTGCCGGGCAATCGCCGTATCCGTCAAAACGGTGTGAAGCGCCGCGCCAAGTTTCTCCGGCGCTTGCGGCGGAACCAGCAGACCGTTGCGATTGTGAAAGATGATTTCATTGATGCCGCTCACGTCGGTCCCGACCAGGGGCTTGCCGAAAGCCATCGCTTCCATCAACGAAAACCCAAGCCCTTCCCACAGGGAGCAGAGCGTGACCACGTCTGACAGTTGCAGGATGTCATAGACATCCGTCCGGGCGCCGATCAGGTGGAAATTCCCGCGCAATCGCAGTTCATCCCGCAGCGCGTCGAGTTTCGCGCGCTCCTCCCCGTCGCCAGCCAGGATGAATTGCGCGTTGGGCAGGCGATCCACGACACCCCGCGCCGCGCGGACGAGCGTGTCGAGCGATTTTGAAAAATGCAGACGGGCCGCGCAGACCACCGTGGGACCCGGTGGGACGCCGATCTCGCGGCGTTTGGCCTCCAATTCAGCCGTGCTGCGGCGTCCGGCCTGAAACGCCTCGATCGGCAGGCCGTAGTAAATGGTGCGCACCTTTTCCCGGGGCAATTTTTCCACCTCGATGAATGAACGGGCCACGGCATCCGAAATCATCACCACTCCGTGACCAAGACGCGCCAGCAGGCGCTCCTCGGTTCGCGTTCGCCAGGAGCGGTTGAGGCAGAGGTTGTCTTCCGACGCGATCACGCACGGCACGCGCGCCGCGAGCGCCAGCCAGCGGCCCAGATGGTTCATCTTGACGGTGTTGGCATGGACCACATCGAACCGATGGGCGCGAAGGAACCGGTAAATCGCCCATTCGCGCCATCCCTGTCCGAGGCCGTCCCAGGAGACGACCCGCTCGGCAGGAAGACGCAACTCCGAGCGGAGGCTGACCTTGCCCGGCCATTCGTGAAGCACGCCGACCCAGACCTCATGACCCATGTCCTGCATTGCATTCGCGAAATGGACCACCGACCGCTTGATGCCGTCGTAGGCGAAGGTGCTGAGGAGGAAACAGATTTTCACTCGCGAGGAATTCGTTGGTTCTTTTTGGCGGCATTCTCCAGCGTCAACACTCCGGCGCCGAACGCGGGCAACGCGGCATGGAACGACCACTGATCCCCGCAACGGCGGGGAGTGACACGACGGGGTTCCGCGCCTTCGACAAACAGGATGCATTTCGAACCGACATGCCCGCCGAGGGCCTCGGGCGCGAGTGTCACCTTCAACGAGGTCTTCTTCGGCAGGCCATTCGACAAGGTGACGGCCAGGCCGCGCGCCGAGGTGAACACGTAACCTTTGCCGCCATCCACAGCAAGTCCCCGCTTGTCCAGGAACTGTCCGTGGTTGACGAATGATGCCGTGGCTTTGCGCAGACAAGCCAGACGCTTGATTTGCGCGGCCAATTCCGTTGCATCTGAAAGCATTCCGGTCATGTCGCGCGTGGCAATGGCCATGAAGCTGCCGGTGGCGAAGGCTTCGGCGATGACATCGCGCTGGTTCTCGTCAATGCACCAGCAGGGGATCATCGAGGGCAGCACATAGCGGAACACCTCGACGTTAGCCCATGAGGCGTCGCGCCACATCCAGTTCCACCACAAATCAATGTGCTGCGTGTTGTACAAGTCCGGAAGTTCGGCAATGGTGTAAGCCTCGGATTGGCGGGACCGGGTGGCGCGTGTGACCTCGGCGAACCAGTCGTAGGTGCGCTTCCAGGCTTCCCAGGGCGAGGCGTGCCCGTGCCGGCGCGACAGGCAGTAGTTCCATTCGGCGGCCTGGTCCACGGAAATCACGTCGAAACCGAGATCGAACGTTCGTTTCAGCACCCGTCGTGCATACGGAAGGTATCCGTCCGCGCCGCAGCAAACGGCGTGGGACCCCATTTCGTAGCCCGGATCGCCGTACCAGCCGCCGTCCATGGTGCTGCACGGGAAACCAAACAGCCCCTCACCGAAGAGGCTCTCCTGAACCAACGGCTTGAGATTTTTCCACGTGCGGTTATACTCCGCCAGCAGCCGCCAGTTCACAAACGAGGTGATCGAGCAACCGAGCTTTCGCACGGCTGCGAGGGACTGTTTCAATTCCTTCTGCCGCTTCGGCGGCATCTCCCAGAAATCACCCCGGTCTGGACGATAGTACACCGAGGCCGTGTTGTCCCAGATCATCAGGTCGCTGACTCCGTGCTTCATCGCGTCCCGCGCCACGGCGGGCAGTTCCGAGAACTCATGGTACGGTTCGCCTGCGAATCCGTGCGTGTGAATGTGCAGCAGCCCGATCTTCTCCCGGAGCGCAGGCGGCGTGGCGCACGGCTTCCACCAACCCTGGAGCCACAGACGGAGGCGGTCGGCGGTTTCATGCCAGTCGCCCTGATGAACGCCGACGCCGAACTCGCAGCTCGTCCATGTCTGCCCCGGCTCGACGAACACGCCCGTGGCCCACGCCCAGGTCAAGCAGGGTTCCTCACGCGTGTAGAGCGCATTCTCAAAAACCAGGATGTGCGGCGAGGGTCGTTGCTCATACTTGATGTAGGACAATCCGCCGCCGTCCCCGCTCCAGTCCATCATCGGCAGCAAATGGGTCGGATCATAAGCAACACGGAGATGATGATGTCCGAAGGTGTGTGTGGAGGCGCCGGCCTGGAATAGCCGCGCATAGATATCGCGCTCGGTGGTCTTGCTGGTGGTGATGACGTCGCGCGTTTTTCCGGGCTTGCCAAGGCGTCCGCCAAGCCACGGAAACCACAGTTCATGCACCCGGTACGGACTTTCATTTCGGATCTCCGCCGAGAAGATGGCCTCCGAACTGCCTTCTGTAAGGCGCACGCGCACGGTCAGAAAGACGCCGGTAGCGTCGCCACGGCGGCGCAGTTCGGGAAAGGCGATCTCGATCCCATCGCCGCACCGGGTCATGGCAGGTTTCCCCGCCTCATGCGAATAAAGCGGACGCGAGACGTGCTCAGGCGTCGGCACGATCAGTTTGGCCAGTCGGCAACCGCGCGGGTCATTCAAATGGCGTTTCCCAGTCTTCGTGTCCGTGATTTGCCGGACACTGCCGGTCCGCTCGTCAAACTCGACGCTCAAAAGTCCGTTGGATAATTTCATCTTCCATGCTTTATACCCTTTTCAGCCGCCAGGCAATCGCAAGCAAAGCGTGTTTTAATCAGGGCAACCACCGGAGGTCATTGGTGCTATAATCCTGGTAAGTTGGCCGGGTTTTTATTCCCTGAACATGGCCGTCCATGAAAACAAAGTGGTTGCGTCCATCATGCGCCCGCTTATAAATAACACTCTGCCTCCAGATACCCCAAAAGGAAATAGGCTCGAGCAGATAAGCCGGCCAAGAAGAAGATCCACCTTCACTTAGCTGCATGATGCGAAACTCATAAAACAGGACGCTGACCTCCTCCTTGCCGCGATACTCCTGAAGAGCCCTCGGCCTGTTAGGGGCGGGGCCCCAAGAGGAAATGTCGATGTTGTAACCGTAGAGAGAAATGTACCACGTCCACGGTGTCGTGTCATCCGCCTGGTAAAAAATTCGCTCACGTTCGCGCCTGATTGAGGGACACAGGTAAACGGCGGCCGCCCGGTCGGTATAAACCCATGCTGCCTGACTCGTGCCGCCACTTTTGTTGAGGTAAGGAGCCAACGCGTAATATTCATAGTTGTAATTACGAGTTACGCCTGTATCATCTACTCCTGTGCATATTGGCAGGTAGCCATCGTGGTCGGTTACATACCCCAAAGTTGCGAATCCAATTTGCCTCAAGTTGTTCATGCAAGCAGCCTGTCGCGCCTGGTCTCTGGCTTTCTTCAGAGATGGCATCAGCAGCGCAACCAGGATCGCGATGATGGCCACCACCACCAAAAGCTCAACGAGGGTAAATGCGAAACGGCCTGAGATTCTCGCAAAACTCCCCAAAAGCGGTTTTGATTTGTCAGCCGTTTTTTTCATAAGGCGGGGGTGTCATGTGGGGTTAGGAATTGATTCAAATTGGATTTGTTGTTGGGACCGGAACAAGCGCCGCTCCGCACGACTCACGAACGACCAAACGACAGGATTGAAGAATGGCCCTTGATTGACGGGCAAGGGTGGTCCCTTTGATTGAAGCGATCAAAAGATTCGTCGCCGCACGCGCAATGGCCTCATTCGGTTGACTCACCGTGGTCAATGGCGGAGACACATACCGCCCCATCGTTGTGTCGTCAAAGCCTGTGATCGCCATTTCACCCGGCACATCCACACCGGCTTCCAGACAGACCCGCATCGCTCCAACCGCCCAGTAGTCATTCGAACAAAGCACGACCCGGGGCCGATGCTTCCGTTGCAAAATTCGTTCCATTCCGCGCCGTCCCGGCAGAAAAACATCAAACGGATGCGAATCTTCGTACACGATATTCGCGGCAGATGCCGGTAACCCCACTTTAAGCAGTCCATCGCGAAAACCGCGCACGCGCTCAGAAAGGTTCCAAACCATCGCCTGATGCGCACGGCGAGAGCTGTCAGGCGTCAACAGAGTCAACCGGCGATGTCCCAGGCTGAAGAGATGCGCGACCAGATCGGTCATGCCCTGGCGGTAGTCCGCGCATGCTTGGGGTATCCCACGATAGCCCAACCACCCTATGGACACCACCGGGACATTGGACTTGCTCATGAGGGGAACGGCATTCTTCACGAGATCATGACTGAGATTTACCAAAAGAATCCCCTCCACGCGGGCGTCAAGCAAAGTCTCGAACGCTTTATGGGCGCCGTCGTCATACCACAACACATCCACGGACCGCAGTTCGAAGCCCGCCTCATGAATGGCTTTGGCGGCATAAAAACTCCGTTCCCAAAAAGTCTGATATTGAGTGGCGCATTGCACCACCCCGATTATTCCGCTTCGGCCATTGCGCATGACTTGGGCATAGGAATTCGAACGGTAACCCATTTTGCGCGCCATGTTCAGGACCCGCTTCTGCATTTTCGCGTTCAGGCGATTGCGTCGAAGGGCCTTGCCCAGCACTGAGCTGACCGCCGTTTGGGAAATTCCCAAGGTTTGCGCAACGTCCTTCTGGGTCACCACTTTCATGGCTTACGTATGCCATTAAATCTGATTTTTGCAACCATTTTTTAACTTGGGTGATGGATTCCATTTCCTGGGACCGCTCCTTTGGACCACATCAGGATCAAGGCATCGGCTGCAACCAGGTCGAAGGTGAAGATTGTCGCTTTATCGGAACGCTCAACTTTTTGTGACTTCTTCTCTTGAAAGGCAGTACCGGGAAGTCAATTGCGAAAGCAGCGCCGCAGACAATTGGCGGCGTGGCGCACGGCCTGTTCGGTGTTTCCGACGGACATGGGGATTCCCTGGGAGTTCATGCGCAGGAGGCTGTCGGATTCGTAGAGGCTGAAACCGGAAAAACCCGCCGCGCAAGCCTCGGTGACAAAGCGCTCGCACAATTCCATGGCGCGGAGATCGATGCCGCCCGGGAGGTTCTTGCTGATGATGTGAACGGGCACTTTCATCCGTCGCGCCAGCGGCATGAGATGGCGGTGGACAAAGGGATTGTGGCACATCCAACCGCGCAAGCTCACTTCATCCACGATACGCTCGCGAATCCACTTCTCCCACTCGACGCTCATCTGCATCTGCAGGCGCGTGTCGAGATGCGGCGGCACTTCAGCCCCTCCCTCGATATGCGCCGAGAGTTTCTTTCCATGGCGTTTCGCCAGTGCCTTTGCGTCGCGCATAAATTGCGTGTAAGCCTCCCCTCGGATGCCGCGGATGCGCTCGTAGTCATCGGGTTTCGGTTCCACATCCCGTCCGTATCGCTCGCGGAATGCCCTCCGCACGGGTTCGGCGAAGGCGAGGCGAAGATAACTGTCCACGCAATTGTGGTGGCCGATCGTGCGAATCTCCACGCCATCCACCCCCGCCTCCAGCATGCGCTGGACGTGAGCGAGCCAGATTCGACGCGCGCCTTCATACGCGGGTTCCAGCAACGTGGGCGCCTGCTCCGTCTCTTTGAACACCAGTCCCAGTTCGGCGCCGCTCCAGGTGAATTCATCAAGAATGGGTTCGGTGTGGTTCACCCATCCCAGCCAGGTTTTGTCGAAGCGAAATCCCTTGACGCGGTTGCCGCCAGTGGCGAGCGAGACCGGCGATTCGCGGCCGTCCGCGCCCCACGCCTCGACGAACGCAAAACGGCGATGCCTCATCGCGAACGTTTTGCCCCGAATCTCGATGGCCATGAAGGGCGCATGGATTTCCAGCTTCAACAATTCGATCCGCCAGTTTACCACCCCCGGGATGTGGTTTACCACCCCCGGGAGGTGGTTTACCATCCCCTTGAGGTGGTTCCGGGCGCTGCCCGGCTCCCCCACCTTGCCTGCGGGCGTCCAGCGGAAGTGCGGACGGCGAACCGGACCGGTTGCGATCCGAAACGGTTTTCGATAGCGTTCAAAACGGCGATTGTCCTTGCTGATCCAGAGGACCAGTCCGTCCTTTGCGAAAGCGCAGTTTTCTTGTGACGATCGTAACAAAGAATTGTCACTTTCATAAAAGGGGGTTTCCGAGTACAGACACAAACGGGTAATGGGAAATTTGGCGGGTTGGGACCACGCCGGATGCGCGCGCATGGTGCAATCCTGATGCGAAACAACATCCGGGTGGGCGGACACATAATGATCCTCCATCTCCTTCACTGCCGATACGCCATCGTCCTCGGTCCATTCCGTGTTGAAACCGAGATCGAACGGCTTATAGACGGCGATGATTTCCAGTCCGAGCCGTTTCGCGGATTTCGCCGCCCAAAACAGCGTGTCATCGCAGTGGCGGCGCGTCAGTTCGACAAGGTCGGCGAATCGGTTGCGCGAGCCGATCATCATTTTCCAAAAGCTTGGCCAACGACTGAGCGGTCCGTACTCGATCCAATAGATGCGCCGGATGCCCCATGATTTCCAGGTCGCCAGTTCCCGTTCGAGCCGCCGCGGCGTGTAGTAGTTGGTGTAGGCGATGTTGTCGGGGATGTCGTAAGTGACCGAAAAACGGAAGTCGCGCGCCTGTTTCCGGGTGGGCAGACGGATGAAAAACGGTTCCGGTTCAATTCTCTTCAGTTCCCGCAAGGTGAGGCTGCCGAACGTGGTCGCGTCCTGAAACCCGACTGCCGCCGTGTGGTTCCAGGAACTGGCTTCCTCGATCGGCGGGCAATTTCGCGTGATATTGAAACCGCAGACCGGCCCGTGGCGGAAAACCTGCTTTATGGGAAACCATGCGAACAGCCAGTAAAGCCGGCTGGACGGCGATTCCATGTCCATCTCCCACCGGAACTTTCGGTGTCGCAGATATTCGAATGCAGTCGAGTGGGCCTGGGGATAGGGAAGATGATTGAACGTCTGAACCGATCCATCCGGGTTGAAGCAGAACTGGAACCAGCCCAGTTGATCGTTCCATGATGCGAAGAAAATCTCGATCGTGTTCCGATTCGGAACCGGCGTCGTCTCATACCCGTAATGACGGAGGCTGGGACCGACTGACTCGAAAACGCCCACGCCCACTGAGCGTGAGCAGGGTAATTGATGGCGATGCTTACACGCTATTTGATGGACGGAGTCTGCGGATTCCCCTGGTCCCGGACAGCTGGGGAAGAAGTGACAACCTTACCCGTCACAGAG
>JACQHZ010000510.1 GCA_016198745.1 Verrucomicrobiota bacterium | reverse complement strand
TAGCCGCAACCAACGATGTAGCGGCGCTTCTGCGAAGCGCCGTGGGAGGGATGCGCTTCATAGAAGCGCAGCTACAGCATCAGAGAAATCATCTCCGGAAAACAAGATTGCGAACGTTAGTAGTATAGGGGCCGGTCAAACATCCGCAACGTATCGGCCCACGGATGAACAGAACGACGCAAGCCGTCTTTCGGGATTGCTTCGTCCCCCGCGTGGTGATCGTCGGAGGGGTCGCCCCTCAAAGGTTCCATTTCTCAAACAGCGGATCCGCGCCGATATTCTTCAGGGAAAGTTGAAGGCTGAACAGCAATTGCCGTCGCTCGGGGAAATCGCCAGGCAATGCGGCGTGGCCAGCATGACAGTGAAACGCGCGTTCGATGATCTGGTCAAGGAGGGATGGCTGCGTACGCAACATGGCTTGGGGACATTCGTGCGGGTCCGCAAGGACGCCTTTCAGATCGTGCTCACGGCCGCGAGTCATGCGGGTTGGATGCCGTATCTTGCGGCCGAGTTTCTCGATGCATTCCATGCCTCCCACCCCAACGTGCGGGTCATTCTGTCTTCGGAACCAACGACCGATTTTGTTGTGACGGATTCGTATGGACTGGTGGTGGATCGCATCCGCCATCATCGGCTTCAGTCACTGGACGTCCTGCGGGACCGGTTTGGCTCTCGAGACTGGGAGTTGCCGGCGCCCGTGCGGGCGATGGCGAGTTGGAATGGCGCGCTCTTTGGTCTGCCGATGCACGTGACCCTGAAGCTCCTGCAATTGAATCCAGAATTTCTGCAACGTTGCGGCGTTCGTCCTCCGGACCGCTTTCTGGATTGGACGACCTATCAGAAAATCCTGACGCGCTGTCGGCAGGACCAGGATGGCGACGGTGTTGCGGAGTGTTTTGGCAGCTTTTCCGCCCTGGACTTGTGGGAATGGCTCGTGCCGTTCTGGCAAAACGGGGGACGGCTGGATGATCAGGCCGCGTTTTTCGCGGCGAAACCGTTTTCCATCCTCGACGGGTTATGGCGGATGCATCACGTTCAGCAGACGCTGCCCATCGAAATGCGCATCGGCATCGGCGAATTTTTCGACAAACAAATTCGAAGACGTTTTGAGAACGGGCAGATCGCGATCCGCTGGAGCGACAATATCGGCATCTCCCGACGGTTTCCTTTTTCGACCGGGATCGTGTTGCCGCGGTTTGGTTCCGTGCCACGGCAACATGCCCATGCGATGTTGCTCGGCATCCATCGCGACTGCGCGCACCCCGATGCGGCGATGGAATTCCTGAATTTCTGCCACCAGCGGTTCATACGGGACAATCCGGAGTATCCATTCGCCCTGAACGACGACGATCGGCGATTGCTGAGGCAGATGCCCGGTCTGCATCGTTTGCTGGCCGAAGGATTTGAGAGCGCAAGCGAACCCTTGCACGAGGGAGCGCCCGAACGCACATGGGCCATCGAGAACGAAATCTATGATTGGTTCCGGCTTTTCGTGGATCGGAAGACCATGCTTGCAAGGCTGCACGCACATTGGGATCGGTGGGCGACGCCCTCGGGGCCAAGGAAAGCGGACGGGCCGGCGCTGATCATCTCCGGTGAGAGCGTGGAGCGTGAAACGCTGGAATCATTCGACGCCCGGCGTCCAGCGTCCGGCCATCCACATTCGGCGTTTACGCTCATCGAGCTTCTGGTTGTCGTCGCCATCATCTCTGTTCTGGCTTCGATGCTCCTGCCGTCCTTGAACAAGGCGAAGGAATCCGCCCGGCGCATCGGCTGTATGAACAACGTGAAACAACTCATCACCGCGGTCCATGTCTATGCGGGCGATTATCAGGGATTGCTTCCCTACGGCGGGGTGGGAGTCGGTTCGTACTGGTACCAGTTCAATTCGCTCAGCGATCCTGGCAATCCCAAACCGCACGGGTTGGGGCTATTGCTGTACCATGGTTATCTCAGCAATGGACGGCCGTACTTTTGCCCATCCGAATATCCCGGTGTGGACCCGAATACCAAGTATTCCCGGTACCAACAATACGTCGCTTATTACGGCGTCGGCGACAACCGCGACGGTTTCCAGTACCTGCTGAACAACGTTGGCAGCATCGATTTCCTGAGCGCCTACTGCTATCGCGGAATCATGGCATGGGGGCCGTACTTCGACGCTGCCAATCCTCCCGCGCACGGGCCAGATCCCAATTCGACCACCTGGGTCCAGCCGTACACCCGCCTGGACGTGAACCGCTGCGGCAGCGGGTTGTGCGGCAGCTATCATCCCGTCTTCGCCCTGATCTCCGACAGTTTCCTGTTCGATCTCGTTACGGGTCCGATGTTGCCCCAGGGGCGATTCCATCACGTTGTTGGCTACCATGTCGCCTACTCCGACGCTCACGTGCGATTCGCCGGGGACCCGCAGAAGGTCATCAGCGGACAACTTCCCGCTTCCTGGGCTGGCGGCAACACACTGTACCTCAGACTGCACACCGAGGACATCTGGAACGCGTTCGATAGTTATTCGGGCCATCAGAATACCGCCTGGGTATGGGGAGTGCCCAAAGAATAATCGTAACTACTCAGGTCATTCCCTCGAAAGCGGGAATCCAGAAGCTATGTACTACTAACGTTCGAAATCTTGTTTTCCGGAGAAGATTTATGAACCACAGAGAGCGCAGAGGAACGCAGAGAAGAACCAAAGAAACTCTCACGCGATTCATGAATCGCGTGAGAGTTCCACATGCTGTCTCATCCCTCCGTGAGCCTCCGTGTCCCGCCTGCCTGGCGGCGGGCAGGCCTCCGTGGTTAAGCCTTCCGTCCCATTGGTTGCGGCTACGCCGCGCTGTGGAACTGTGTCGAACGAAATGGATTCCCGCTTTCGCGGGAATGACGGCGAGCAAATGGATAACTTGAGTAGCTACGAATAATCATGAATAAGATTTCAAGGCATCGCGGCATTCAGACGGCACTCGTTTTTTTCGGCCTTCTATTCTCTCCAGCCGGCCACGCGCAGACAAACTTTTGTCTCACGGGCAACGCGCCCGCCGCGGAAACGAACGCGAACATCGCTTTGAAAGGCCGATACACTTACTACGACGGCGGAACGTTTTCCTTCAGCTTCCCGCATCCGGTCGTTGGCTCAAAAGCAGGACGCCCGATCGATGAACCGAATCGCAACGGCGGCTGGGTGCCGTTTCGCGAAGGCGTCCTGACCGATGGCAAAACCGACACGCGCGTCGGTTGGCCGTCGTATTGGGTCAGCCATCGTTCCATGGATGTTTACTTCGACCTGGGGCAGGAGTGTTTCATTGATGAAGTGGAAGTGCTGGCTGGTGACGGCACGATCCGCAACCTTTCGCTGTGGCTGAAATCGCCGGGCGAAGAACGCGAGACGATGGTCCGCACCGTGACTGACCGCGCGACGTTCGCCACCAATCACTATCCGAAACTCGAAAGCCCCTGCCGAATCAAGGGCATAAACGCCTCCGCGCAATGGCTCCGCGTCAACGGTTGCTGGAAAGGCGCCTCTTATGAGGGTTGGTCCGAAATCCGCATCTGGGGCCGCCCGATGCAAAAGGGTGAGACGCGTCCGCCCAAGGTCGCGGCGGCGCAGAGAGAAGGAAAATTCCTCGTTGCGAAACCGCAGCCGCTGCCGCTCGAACAAGCGCCCGATCGCGCCATTTTTCCGATCCCGTGCGAGTTCAGTCGCGAGAAAGGCGCGTTCACGCTCACGCCCAAGACGCGCATCCTGGTCGCCACCGACGCCAGCCCCCAAACGGAGCGGAGCGCGCGCGTCTTCGCCGAGGACTTGAAGGAAACCGCCAAACTCGATCTCAAGGTCGAGCGGAGCAACGAGGCACAGGATGATTCCATTGTAATCGCCACCGCGGTGAAAGCGGGGCTTCGGCAAAGTTATTCCATTTGCGTCGAACCGCCGCGCGTTGCCGTGAGTGGCGGCGATGAACAGGGAACTTTCTACGGCACGCAGGGACTCCTCCAGCTTATCGGCATGAACGACCAGCGCCAGTGGGACATTCCCGCCTGCGTCGTGCGCGATCAACCGCGGAATCCAATCCGTTACGTGTCGGGCAGCGAACCGCTCAGCGAATCGCTGATCCGCGCGCTGGCCCGCTTCAAGATCAACTATTACGGCACGCCCGAAGAGGGCGTGCCGTTGGCGATCCAGCACCGGCAATTTGCCGAGGATCGTTTCGTGAAAATTGTGCCGGCAGTCGGTTTCGAGGGGTCGTTCAGCCAAAATCCCGAGTTGCTGGTGGAGCGCGCGCCCAGTGAAAAGCTATCCGATCTGGGCACGGGGCGTCGGAATCCGTGCCCTTCGCAGCCGCTCGTGTGGTCGAATTTCTTCGCGCGCATTGACCGGGCGGCCGCCTGCAACGGCGAATACATCAAGGTCGGCATGGACGAGATGTACCAGCCGGCGAACGGCGCGCGCTGGAACGTCTGCGATCTCTGCCGCGCCCGCAAACTCAAGGGCCACGAGTTGATGGCCGACACCATTCAGAAGATCCATGATTACCTCAAGACCAAGGGCAAGAAGGTCATGATCATTGACTCGCCGTTCGCATTCCAGGGCATCAGCCATCCCGACGACAAAGAGAACGATTGGCGCGAGATCGTGCCGATGCTCCCGAACGACATGTTGGTTTACATCTGGCATCCCAAGGAAATTCTCGAACCGCTGCACCAGGCCGGTTACCCGCTTTTGCGTTGGGGCTGCAGCGCGTTCAAAGACGAAACTCCCGATGAATATCTCGGTCAGTACCTGAACCTGAATGACGGTCCGTTCTACATCGAACAGCTCATGGCCATGAGCCAGCTCTGTTGGTCGCCCGAACAGGCCCTGCCCGCGACATCCAAGTGCACCGCGCACGTCGAATCGGCCATGCCTGCGTTTCGGCAATTGTTTACGGGAGACAAGGTTCCCAGCCGCCAGCCCGGCGCGGAGTTCTTCACGGTGGACCTGAAAGGCGTCGCCAACACCAGCCTGGTGGACGACGCGCCCGGCGACGGCAAGGGGTTTGCGGATCTCGGCGGCAACTACGACCTGCGTTCGCTGCCGCCCGGCCCGCAAACGCTCGCGCGTGTGCCGTTCCAAATCCTCGACCGCGGCGTCATGGTCAACAACCGCCTCGTGATGAACAAGCGCTTCCCCGAACGGCTGGAAATCCCGCTCGATCAAAAGGCCGCCAGCCTGATTTTTCTTCACACGCTCGACGATCGTCCCGGCCAGAACTACATCATCCGCAAGGAACTCTGCGGCTACTATTTCATGGTCTATGAGGATGGCAAGTACGACAAGCTCGAGATCAAGTACAACATCAACATCGCCAACTTTGACGGCATGAAGACCTGGTGGGACTACAGCCCGAACAGCGAATCGCTCAAGCGCGCCACGCTCGCCTGGAAGGGACAAATGGGATCAGGCAACGAGGCGGTCCTGTACCACGCCGAATGGGTCAACCCGCGGCCCGACGTGAAAATCAGCAAGGTCATTTTTGCATCACCGCATATCCCCATGCCATCTTCGCCGGTTCTTCTGGCGCTTACCGGGGTGAGACCCGACGGAAAAAATGGGAATTCATCTCCGACGGTCGCCCCGTTGCGCGACGCTGCCTTGATCGCTCCCGCCAAACCCGTTGGCATTCCGATTGATCTTTCCGACGGCGTCAACGAATCCGACCGCCGCTGGCGCACCAGGGACGGAATCGTCGTGGAATGCAACGAAACCCTGGCGAACCCCGACAAAACCGGCGGCTGTGAACCGTTTTGGGCGCGCGCATCGAGCGCGGTGTTCGACAATCTGGAATGGACGCGGTGCGAGACTGCGTCCGGTATCGAAGTCAAGGTGACCCTGCCGCAACCGCGCAAGCTCGCGGGCATTTCCCTCACCGGTTCCTATCGCGACGAGGCGTGCGCCAACGATTTTCCGCCCTCGATGCTCGACTACACCGTCGAGGCCTCCGCCGACGGTAGTAACTGGTATCCCGTTACCAAAGAAAAGGTCGTGGGCTACATCCCGGAGGAGGAAGGCGCGAAGTATCACTCGCTCGACAACCAACCGATCAAGGCCGTCCGCATCCACGTCTGGCGCAACAACGAAAACAAGGCCAGTCAGCAGTACGAACGAGGAATTTCCTTCCTCCAACTTTTTGCGGCGGAATGACGGAACTCCGGCCACGAATCTGAATTGCAAATGGCCCGCCATCCGTTGAACGCGGCATTTGGCCTCGCCACGGACACCGGCGGAATGGCATGCTGAGACCACAAACGATTTCTTGTGCCGATGGAAAAAGCCGGATCAAACACTGTGGAATGGGAGTCGCTGTTCCATCAACTCCAGGATTTCAAGCGGCGTCACGGACACTGCAACGTTCCGCGAAATTGGCCGCCGGATCCCGGACTGGCGCGATGGGTGGGGCTTCAGCGGAGCAACCCGGGACGCCTCTCCTTGGCGCAAGCGGAGGGACTCCACAGAATGGGTTTCGATTTTGGCGCCTCGCAAAACCAATGGTTCGACCGGTATTTCGAACTGGTCCGCTTTCATCGCAAACATGGGCATTGCAATGTGCCGCAGAATTGGCCGGAAAACCGGCCCTTGGGCAAGTGGGTTCAAAATCTGAGGGCCAGAAGGCGCGCTGTTTCTCTCGATCGCGTCGCGCAACTCAACACCCTGGGATTTGTCTGGAAGCGGATGGAGGCCGTCTGGGAAACAAGATTCAACGAACTTAAGCAGTTCAAGGCCCGCTTCGGCCATTGCCGCGTGCCCCAACTTTGGGCGAAAAATGGAAAGCTCGCCCACTGGGTTCAGCATCTGCGGCGCATTCGAGATCAGCTTTCGCGGGCAGTGCGGAAGCGGCTGGACGACATGGGTTTCGATTGGAACCCGAACCGCGCCAGATGGGAGAAGCAATTCGACGACCTGGTGAGTTTCAAGAGAGAACATGGCCATTGCAATGTGACGCGCGATCATCCCGGCTATCCACACCTGGGGGCCTGGCTCATGTTTCAAAGGTCGCGCCGTTCCAAGGGGCGCCTCGATCCGGAGGATGAGAAGCGGTTGGACGAACTGGGAATGGAGTGGAACCCGGTTCAGAACCAGTGGGAAACGAAGTTTGCGCAACTGGTTGCTTTCAAAAAGAAGCATGGCCACTGCAATGTGCCGGACAACTTTTCGGAAATTCCCGGACTGGGGGCGTGGGTTTATTGGCAGAGAAAATACGACCGACGACTGCTCCCAGACCGGCGGAGACGTCTGGATGCCCTGGGTTTTCGGTGGGAGCTGCACCAGCCATTGGCGTGGGAGCAGCGATTCAGCGAGCTTGCGGCTTTCAAAAAAAGATTCGGGCATTGCAATGTGCCTTTTGGATGGCGCGAAAATCCCCGTCTTGGCAGATGGGTGAACGCACAGAAGAACCCGAACCGATGGACCACTCCCGAAAGGCGCAAGCGCCTGGATGCGTTGGGGTTTGTGTGGAATTTGCGAAATGACCGCTGGGAAAAGCATTTTGCCGAGTTGGCGGCTTTCAAGCGCAGATACGGTCACTGCAACGTGCCACAGCAATGGCCTGCGAATCCAAAACTCGGGCATTGGCTGGCCAAACAGCGGAACGGTAAAGGGATGACCCCCGCCCGTTGGAAGCGGCTTGACGATCTCGGCGTGTGCTGGAAGCCGACCGGGGATCGATGGGAAACACGGTTCCGTGAAGTCGCGGCTTTCAAGAAGAAATTTGGCCACTGCAACATACCCCAAAGGTGTCCCGTGAATCTGGCGTTGGGACCGTGGCTGAATTTTCAGCGCAAGCGACGGTGGCAGATGTTCCCGGATCTCAGGCGCAAGTTGGATCGTCTTGGTCTGGATTGGAATCCGCGCAACACCGCGTGGGAACGCCGGTACCGGGAACTGCTCGAATATCGGAAAAAGCACGGCCATTGCAATGTGCCGGGCAAGGTCGGGGATCATGCGTCGCTGGGCAACTGGGTGAGCTTCCAACGAGCCAACCGTTGCCATCTATCGCCGGAAAGGAGAAAGCGCCTCCAGCAGGTCGGCTTTCAGTGGTCGTTGCGGCAGGTGAAAACCTGCAAGTGACGGTTCAGGTCATTCCCGTTTAGTCACCAACGTCAGAAATCGGTCCACTTCGGCCCGGCCATACACGGGCTGGCAATAGTGCCGCTCCTTCACAAACGGCCGCCCCGGCTTGAAACCCGCGTGACACAGCAGGTCCCGAATCCGGTCCAGCTCCAGATCGCTCTGCGCCGTCAAACGCACTTCATACCCCTTCTTGTAACGACGCCAACCCTCCCGCGCCAAACGCTTCGGATTCTGAAGGCGGACATAACCGTCGCGCGCGAAGAATCTCGCCAGTTCAGCAATCACTTGATCCGATGGAGTGCTCTTCAGCATGGTCTTCGTTGATCTCTGTGTTCGGTTTTTTGATCGGCTCAGGTTCCGGGACTCACGATGTGGCGGTCTGAGCGCGCTGCCTCGATGAGTTTCTGCACTGCGTGCTCCAATCGAAGAAAAGATCGCATCCGCTTTCGCAACAATTCCAAGTCGATGTGACGGGTGAGTTCGGCCTGATGTCGCGTTGGTTTGTATCCGTCTTTCAGGTTGTCTCGAAGCCATTCTTTGGCGCCACGCGGCGCACTCTCCAAGTCGCCTTGCGGGATGGCCGCCCCCAGCTTGAGCATGTCGGACAGCTTTGGGATGCCGCCAATCAGCCAGGATTCGTACTCCTGCCGGGCAAAGACAGTCGTGAGAGAGAATCTCGTGCCAGCGCCGACGGTCCTGGCGCGCGCGGCCAGGAACGCGGCCATCGTTGCCGCGCAAAATGGCTTTTTGCCTTCCGATGTGTGAACCGTTTTCTGGTCACAGTCTCCATCAACGAGAAGCAGGACGCCGGCAAGCTCTCGACGTTTGGCGACCGTGCGAACGCGATTCAACCAGACTTCCTCATTCCCATGATGGACAAGAGCGAACAGGTCGCCCACCCGCATGGGTTCGTCGGTGTAGAGGTGCGACGTCCCGCCGTGCTCAACGAGAAGGCGATTGATCAGAACCTGTGCGCCCCGCACGTCCCCTTCGCCCTCAACCAGAAGCGTCAGTCTCCTGCGGCCCGCCATCGTGCTCTCCTCCGTCACAGAGCATCTCCGATTCGCGCGGGATCAACCGTCAGAAGTTCTCCTGGTTTAAGAAGACGCTCTTTCAATGCCTCCAGTTGTGCCGGATCAACCGAGCCGATCTTTGTCACGCAGTTTTCCATCTCAACGACACGGATATTCTCCGGCGCGAAATGGTCCAGCAGGCCCGGGCTATGCGTCGTGATGACGACCTGCCCGCGGCCATCCGACGGACACGATTTTAGTTCTTCGGCCAAGGTCGCCAACGCACCCGGGTGGATGCCCTTTTCCGGCTCCTCAAACACCAACGTCTGTTTGGGGGGCGATTGGTACAGTGCAATCAGGTGAGCGAAGAACCGCCGGAACCCTTCGGACTCCCGCGCGATGTCCAGCGTAAGCACCTGTCCGCGAAACTTATGCCCCACAATCAACCGTTTGCCGCGCGGGTCCCCAGTATCGATCATTTCAAACGAAGCATTCAAGCATTTCAAGATTGAATTGATTTCCTTCCAGGCGATCAACCGCGAGAGATTGCTCCGGATCGCTTCAAATGCCGCTGCGAAATTGCCGGCTGCATCATTAACCCCCTCGCCGATGGGGCCGTCGGATCCATCCTGCGTACATACCGTCCCTGGAAAATCATGGCAGCCGAGGCCGTCCGTCAGCACGACGTGGGCAATCGACACCTCGTGCATCCCTGTGAGCGCGGGCAGGACGATCTTGGATGGATCGGGGAGATCGCGGACGCTCGGCATTTTGCTCCATTGACCGCTCTGAACGTGGAATAATATCTCCTTATCGAGCGCCAGTTTCTCCTGCTGAAGTTGCCAGTTGTGTCCTCGTTTGTATTTGAAATCAAGCACGTAGCGGAATGTTCCTGTCACGCCTTTGACATTAAACTCAAGTTCGAAGTGCACGGAGTTCTCTTCCCCTGTGGTTGCAGAAACCAAAGGCCATTCGAGTTGTGTCTTTCCGCGCAAGAAGTCGCGCAGGAAGCGAACGCCCTCAACGAGATTGGTTTTGCCGGTGCCGCTTCGACCCACCAACACCGTGACGGGATCGAGCATGAAATCCACATCGAGGCTCTTGAAGTTCTTGATGGCGATGCGCTTGATCATAATACACCCCGTTTCGTAAAATCCGCTCTGGACAGGTTAAGTTCAAGTAGTTTTTGCAAAATCTGTCTGTCATCCACGTCCACACCCCAACCGTAGGCGGCGAAAACAGCGGCGTCGAGCTTGGCGTGGGCGTTGGCAAGCCACGTTGGACGCTCGTTGTAGAGATTGGTGAGGGTGCGCTTGGCGAGTTCCCCCAAAGTGGGGGAGAGCTTGGCGGCGGAGTCGGCCTGTCCCCCACCTTGGGGGGCGTCTTTGGGGACGAGCCGCGGATAACGGGCGACGCCGTCTTTCACTCAAGAATCCAGTCCTCGTCCGAGATGGCCCAGAAGATGTCCCCGGTTTCCTTGATTCGCTTCAAGACTTCGCGGTTTGCGCCGCCGCGGATGCCCTGGGTGGCGAGTAGTCCGGCGCGTTTGCAACCGCCTTTTTCGATGTGCGCACGGGCCTTCTCAAACCAGTAGCAGCAAAGATCGGCCTCGGCGGGAACGCGGTTTTTCCAGAGGCCAAGCATCTTGTCAACCCGCTCATCGCCAAGTTCGCGGCGGAGCATCTTGCCGCCGAGAAACGGCGGATTGCCGACGATGAAATCCACCCTCGGCCAGTCGGGTTCTTTCGGGTTCGCCGGACCCGCCTGCCCGGTGGCGGGCAAGTCGGACCAATCAAGGATTGCATCCCGGCATTGGAAGTTGCGACCATCGGGCGCAGGATCGGTTCCTGCGGCGAACCGAAACCGTTGAAATGACGGATGCTCTCCAGGCCGAACTCGCCGCCCCTGGCCATCGCCTCGAACAACTGGCCGAGGAACCGGCCAAATTTCGCTGGATCGGCGCCGGACTTCTCCACGATCCGGGAGAAAATCTGATCGGGCAAAAGACCGATGTCTTCGGCGAACAGGCAGAAGACCACGCGGTCGAGGAAATGCGCGACGCGCCCGGAGTCCAGCCCGCGCTTGCGCATGGACTCGGCAATGCCCGCGAACTGCTGGGCCGCATCCTGGGTGACCGTTTCGCTCGTCTTCCCTGGCCGCAGTTTTTCCGGGTCGAAGAACACTGCCCGCAGGATTTCCAGACTGCGCGGCTCGCCGAGTTGTTCAAGCGGGATTTCGTGGGTCGCGGAAACGGTCTTCGTGAAGTTGGTATGAACGATGATCCGGTCAAGATCACTGACCACGAGCAGCGGCGGACTGGTCGCGCTTGGTTTCGTGTATGGACCGTTGATGCGCTCCAATGAAAGCCCGTAAGACACTTCAAAAGATTCTCTCAGGTTCGAAGAACATCCGTTTCGGGGAGATGACCGCTTTGGTGCAGGCATTCGGTTTTCATCTGGCGCGTGTCAGCGGCAGTCACCACATTTTCAGCCGCGCCCAAATCAAGGAAATGGTCAATCTTCAGGAGGTGCACGGACAAGCCAAGCCATATCAGATTCGACAATTCATTCATCTTGTGGAACGGTATAACTTGGAACTGTTGGAGCGACCATGAAGGACTATCACATCAACATTTTTTTTAGCGCCGAGGACGAAGGTTACATTGCGGATATTCCCGATTTGGAAGCATGTTCAGCTTTCGGCGAAACGCCCGAGGATGCCTTGCGAGAGGTGGAAATTGCAAAGAAGGCATGGCTGGAAGCCGCCCGCAATGAGGGCAAGCCGATCCCCAAGCCGAGATACCGTCCGGCCATTTACCAGTTGGTTTCATAACGGGCCTCATCGGGAGTCTCAGGAGGTGGGTCATGCGCTACAAATCGATGCCTGACAGACGGCGGCGGTTTACCGTGACACGGGACACCTTGCGGCGACATGATGGAAAGGGTCATGCGGCTATGTGATCAGCGACAGCGGCCTTTGCCAAACCGCGGCCAATTCCTGCAGTTTCTTGCGGAAACCTTACCGGCGGAGCCAGGCGTATCCCGCACAACCCCGCTACGGGCGGATATTTCGCACTCGCGGTATGTGAAGCATCCAGGCTAAGGTTGGAGTCATGGCCGAGTCGCTCACGCCCATGATGCAGCAGTACCAGCGGATCAAACGCGAGATCCCGACAGACGCGTTGTTGCTGTTTCGTTTGGGCGACTTTTACGAGATGTTCTTTGAAGACGCCAAGGGCGCCGCCCAACTGCTGAACCTCACGCTCACCCAGCGCAACGGCATCCCGATGTGCGGCATCCCGCACCACGCCTCCGAGAACTACATCGCGCGCCTCATCCGCGCGGGGCGCAAGGTGGCCGTTTGCGATCAATTGGAGGAGGCCGGCGAGTCGAAGGGCATCATCAAACGGGATGTGACGCAGATTCTGAGTCCCGGAACGGTGATGAGCGAGCGGTACCTCACGGCCAACCGGAACAACTTCATCGCGGCGGTCTGCGCCGGCGGAACCGCCGCCCGGTCCGCAAACGACGGATTCGGCCTGGCCCTTCTGGATATTTCCACGGGCGAATTTCGGCTGACGGAATTGCCTGACGAAAAAAGTTTGTCGGCTGAACTCAAACGGGTGGCGCCCGTTGAGATCGTCATCCCCGGCGAGAATCCCGCGTTGAGCAATTCGCTCTCGGATCACAACCTGAAGATAAGCGCGCACGAGGCGTGGGTGTTTGAATACGAAACCGCGTTCTTCACATTGCGCGATCATTTCAAGACGCAGTCGCTCGACGGATTCGGCTGTCAGGAGATGCATCTGGCCGTCATGGCCGCCGGGGGCCTGTTTCACTATCTGCAACAACACCTGCGTCGTTCGCTCAACCACGTCCATCGGCTTCACGTCTATGCGCCGGGCGACTTCATGCTGCTGGATCAATCCACGCGGCACAACCTGGAGTTGCTCGACTCGCGGCATTCATCGGAACAACCCGCCAGCCTCGTCTGGGCGTTGGACCGCACAGTGACGGCCATGGGCGGGCGCCTGCTGCGCGAATGGGTGTCGCACCCGCTCCGGAAACTTGCGGAGATCACGGCGCGTCATGAGGTGGTGGCGGAACTCATTGCCGAGGGCGCGCCGCTGACGGAATTGCGGGAGAAACTGCGGGAGGTCCGGGACCTGGAGCGCATCATCGGCCGGCTTTCCACCGCCGGCGGCAACGCGCGGGATATGATCGGCCTGAAAATGTCGCTGCATTCCCTGCCCGCCCTCCGTCAAATCACCGGCAGCCTGCATTCCCCCCTGGCCGCCGCGCAGCACGCCTTGATCGGGGAGTTCCCTGAACTTGCCGCGCTGATCGCGCGCGCCGTGGTGGAAGACCCGCCGTTGGCGCTCAAGGAGGGCGGTTTGATCCAGCCGGGATTTGATTCGACGCTGGACGATCTGCGGACCGCCATGCGTTCGGGCAAGGAGTGGATCGCGCAGCTCCAGCAGCAGGAGATTGAACGAACCGGCATCAAATCGTTGAAGGTGCGCTTCAATTCCGTGTTCGGTTACTACATCGAAATCACGAAATCGAATCTTCAGCAGGCGCCAGCTCATTATATCCGGAAACAAACCGTCGCGACGGGCGAACGATTCATCACGCCCGAACTCAAGGAGATGGAGGACAAAATCCTTGGCGCAGAGGAACGCGCCATGAAGTTGGAGTATGAAATTTTCCAACGGGTGCGCGAGGAGGCCGCGCGCCTTTCGGCTTCCATTCAGGAGACCGCGCGCGCCATCGGCGTGCTGGATGTCCTGGCGGGTTTCGCCGAGGGGGCGCGCCATCACAACTACGCGCGCCCGCAGATGGACGAAGCCGGGCTGATCGATATCGTGGATGGCCGTCATCCCGTTTTGGAGCAGGTGATGCAGACCGATCCCAATCATGTTGGCAAGGGCGGGTTCGTGCCGAACGACACGCGCCTGGATTCCGAACAGAATCAGGTGCTCTTGATCACGGGACCGAACATGGCGGGCAAATCCACCTACATCCGGCAGGTGGCGCTCCTGGTGCTCATGGCCCAGGTCGGGTCATTCGTGCCGGCCCGTTCCGCGCGCATCGGGCTGGTGGACCGGATTTTTACGCGCGTGGGGGCGATGGACGACCTGGCGCGGGGCCAAAGCACGTTCATGGTGGAGATGAACGAGACCGCGAACATTCTCAACAACGCCACCGCGCAAAGCCTGGTCATCCTGGATGAGATCGGCCGGGGCACAAGCACCTACGACGGCATCTCGATCGCCTGGGCGGTCGCCGAGTATCTCCACGAGCGGATTCGCGCGAAGACGCTCTTTGCGACGCATTACCATGAGCTGACCGCCATGTCGCGACGGTTTCCGCGCGTCAAGAATTTCAACGTGGCGGTGCGCGAGTGGAACGATCAGATCATTTTTTTGCGCAAGATTCAACCGGGCGGCGCCGACAAGAGTTATGGAATCCAGGTCGCCCGTCTCGCCGGTCTTCCGGGCGACGTGCTGCATCGCGCCAAAGAGATGCTCAATCATCTGGAGGCCGTGGATCTTCTTGAACAGCCGTCCGAATCCGCGCCCTGGACGACGGTCGATTCCGCCGCGAAACCCGCCGTACAAGGCGCGTCCAAGACTTCACGACGGAAGAAAAACACAAAGCCCACCTCGCAGATGCTTCTCTTTGCTGCGGCCCAGGCCAGGTCTGAAACCGCAACCTGATGAGACGCGTCGCACATCCAATCAATGACGCCCCACATCATGGCCATCGGGTTCGAGCGCACCGGCAATCGGGATTATCTGGAAGCCGGCCTCTTGATGCTCGACGCCGCGATGGACGCCGGTCTTGCTCATCCGCCCACGGGCGAGGTCAAGCCCCCGGCGATGGCCTATCGCGCGCTCTGGTTAATTCGCCAGCACCACGGGCAGGAATCTCCGGTTGGTCGTGAAGGGAACGGTTTTACGATCTGCAATCTGCCGCCAAGGCATTTTTGTTCCAACCTCGCCCAGGCGAACCGTATTTCTGCCGTAACGATGGTTGAGCCGGTCCACGGCTTGCATGAGGGAATCCGCCTTCTTCGCCGCAACCCTTGAAAAAAGATCGGTCTGGATGGCCCCCTTTTCGAT
>JACQHZ010000517.1 GCA_016198745.1 Verrucomicrobiota bacterium | reverse complement strand
TATCTGAATGATGATTTGTGAAAACGATGACACCTTCCATCATCTCCCGCCGTATCCGACATCCTCGGTGCAAGGGATTGCTCATCTCCTTCGAGGGATCGGAGGGCTGCGGAAAGTCCACGCAAATCGGTCGTCTCGCAGCCCGTCTGCGCCGGCTGGGTTGCATCGTACACGCCACCCGCGAGCCGGGCGGGACGCCGGTGGGGGAGCGCATCCGGCATCTCCTCAAGTTCAGCAAAACCAATGGCAAAATGGTTGCAGAAGCCGAATTGTTGCTCTTTTCCGCCAGCCGCTCGCAACTGGTGCGCGAGAAAATCCTGCCGGCATTGAGCCGCGGCGAGATCGTCCTCTGTGATCGCTTCGTTGATTCCACCACCGTTTATCAAGGCATGGCGCGGCGGCTCGATCATGCGTTCATCGCCCGTCTCAACCGTTTTGTGATTGCGGGCCGGGAACCGGATTTGACGCTGGTGTTGGACCTGGACGTGAGGGCTGGATTGTCGCGCGCGCGCAAGAAAACCAAGACCGCCGACCGGATGGAAGCCCAGCGCCTCTCTTTTTATCAGGCAGTGCGCCGCGGATTCAGCGCCCTGGCGCGGAAAAATCCACGAAGGGTGAAACTGATTGACTCAAGCCGTTCTATTCATGACGTCGCGGGAGACATTTGGCGTCATACCCAACGCCTCCTGACCCGCTGAGCCATGTTGAAAACCAAGGACTGAAAGAAGAAAATGGATCATCCCCACACGACGCAATGGCAAACAGACGCGTTGCCTCAGCCGATCACAACTGCCGAAGGTTTGGCGCCGCTTCTTCGCGCCATCCGAAGCGCGCCGGAAGTCTGCATGGACACCGAGGCGGACAGTTTGCATCATTATTTTGAAAAAATTTGTCTTCTTCAATTCACGCTCCCGGAGTTGGATGCCGCGGGACTGATGCACGCGCTTGTGGACCCGCTCGCGGGATTGGATTTGACGCCGCTGTTCGACGCTCTGAAAGGCAAGCCCCTTGTCTTGCATGGCGCGGATTATGATCTCCGAATGTTGCGCGGCGATTTCGATTTTGTGCCATCCGTGATCTTCGACACCATGCTTGCGGCGCGGTTCGCCGGGCAATCGGGACTTGGGTTGGACAAGCTGGTGGAACGTTACGCGGGGAAACACCTCGATCACGGCGCACAGAAGGCGGACTGGTCGCAACGCCCGCTGCCGCCGCGTCTCTTGAAGTACTCGGTCGAAGACACCAGCCATTTGCCTTTGATCGCGCAAAAGCTGCGCGAAGAACTCGCTGCGCTCGGTCGCACGGAATGGCATCGTCAGCAGTGCCGGCAACTCATCGAGATGTCCGCAGCCAGCCAGATGAGAGACCCGGAACATCTCTGGCGCATCAAAGGATCGTTCGACATGGATCGCCAGAGCCTGGCCATTCTGCGCGAACTTTGGCGCTGGCGGGACCATGAGGCGCGCAAATGGGATCGCCCCTCCTTCATGGTGTTGAGCAATGAAAAACTGCTTGAACTCATCGTTTGGGCCAAAGAGCATCCGCGCGAAGACATCCGTCATGGTCCAGCACTGCCCAAACGTTGGCCGCCGTGGCGATTCCGCACCTTGCAGGAGGCGGTCCGTCGCGCGTGGGATTTGCCCGCCGCTCAATGGCCTTTGCCTGCGCCGCGGGGAAAAAGGCCGCCTTACGATCCGCGCTTCGGGCTGCGTCTGCAAGCATTGCGAACGGCACGGGATGCTGTCGCGAAACGGGTTCAATTGAATCCCGCCATCCTCGCTCCCAACGGAATGCTTGAAGCCATCGCTGCGCGCATTCCCTGGAGCATCGAGGATTTCGATTCCATCGAAAAATGGCTGCCCTGGCAGTCCGAGGTGTTGGGCAGCCCCCTCCTGGAATCGCTCAAACGCCCTTCTGCGCCACGGGGGGATTCATCCCCTGCGGAAAGAAACGGCATCTCATAGTTTAGTGTCGCGCAAAGGCCTGTCCAATGAAGGGGCAGGGTTTATTCCCGCCCGCCGAGGGAAAACGGGAGGGGATAAACCCCTCCCCTACACATGTACGGTCCATCGTTTCGTTTCAGGGTGGCACAGCGCCAGTCCACGGTTTTCAGTTTCGTCACGGAAGGTTCAGCACCTGGCCTGGGACAAGACGATCCGGGTCCTTGATCGCGGGATTTGCGGTAAGGATGTCCCGCCATTTTCGACGGTCGCCATAGACCTTCTCGGCGATCGCTTGAATCCCCTCGCCTTTCTTGACTTTGTAAGTCCTGGGCCGCGCCGCGGTTTTTGTGTCCGGTATCGGCGCCGATATGGAGGGGGGGGCGGGTTTGGAGTCCGGTGTCCGAGTTGATTCCACGCTCCTGGAACGTCCGCGGACAATCTCCCGTTTCAATTCTTCAACCTGACGATGGAGCGCCGCATTTTCCGTTCGCAGTTTCACCAGTTCCGGTGAATTCTGGCCGCTCGCATTGGGAACGCCGGCTGCGAATTGCAATTTGGTATTTTCAAGAAAACCGCGCGCAAGTTCCACCTTCACTGCCTCCGGATTGGGTGACTTCAGAAATCGTTGATAATGATACGCGGCGTTCAGATAATCGTTGAGATTGCGATCGTAGATCAACGCGATCTGGAAATGAGCCGAGGAATGCTGCGGATTCACGCGCAGGATTTCCTCATAAGCGGCAATGGCGCCCTGAAAATCGCGCTGTTCATAGCGTTTTTTGGCTCGGGCGAGATGATCTTCCACCGCTTCCCGGCGGTCACCCGAGAAATCCACCCGGTTGCAGTTGGTCAGCGCGAGGGCCAGCGGAACAACCCAGATGATCTGGCGCCAGAAACGGCTCATCAATGGCAGTGATGTCCGCCGGCGCCGCATCCACAGCGCCTGTGCGGATTGTTGGGGCAGACCGGCGCGCTTTGGGAATGGCTTGCGGCGGATTGCGAGGCGAAGACCGAAAACTTCTTGGAAATACGGATGGAACCGCATCGGGGGCATTTCGCGCCTTTCCATTTGGCGGATCGGACGAGGAGTTCGAAGTCATGCTGACATTCGGGGCAGGAAAATTCGTAGATGGGCATGTGGCAAATCTATCATCAAAACCCATTTTGCAAAAGCGCCAAATTCCGGCCTCTGCAAGTCAGACAGTGGGGAGGGAGTTCGGTTGCCTGCGTTCCAGCATCACGAGACCGCTCAAGACCAGGAAAAACAGGTTCCGAACCGCCACCCACCAGCCGGTCGCATTCGCCCACGCCGGCAGGGGAATCTTGAAACAGGGACAGCCGAGCGACGGATGCTTGACGCCGCCCGCATGGACGCTCACGGCAAGGAACAGCAGCAACAAGACCGCAGCCGTCAAAGCCGCCTCGCGCCGGGCGATGCCGACCAGCAGACACAACCCCACGATCAATTCCAATCC
>JACQHZ010000502.1 GCA_016198745.1 Verrucomicrobiota bacterium | reverse complement strand
TTCGGCTCCCCGAAACCAATCGGGGTTGAACGCCCCTACGGCGGACATTACGATGTGGCCAAAAATTTTATCGCGCACCCCCGCCCAAGGGATGCGCATTTTTGAGTTCTCATGCCCGGTCCGCTGACGTACAGTGCCTTCCTGATGCGTCTCACTCATCTGGATTCCTCTGGCCGCGCGCGGATGGTGGATATCGGCCACAAGCCGCCGATGCGCCGCGCGGCTGTCGCGCGCGGCTTCATCCGTCTGACGCCCGCCACCCTCCGTCTCCTCCGCAGCAAGGGCGTGCCCAAGGGCGACGCCCTCGCGGTCGCGCAAATTGCCGGCATCCAGGCGGCCAAAGAGACCGCGCGGCTGATTCCGCTTTGCCACACGCTTCCGTTGGAAAACGTTGCGGTCCGTTTCCGGTTCGGGGCGCGCGGGATCGAAATCGAAGCCGAGGCGCGCACCACGGCCAGGACGGGCGTTGAGATGGAAGCGCTCACGGCGGTGAGCGTTGCCGCGTTGGCCATCTACGACATGTGCAAGGCAGTTGATAAGAAAATGGCCATCGGCCCGATGCGGTTGATTCGAAAGACAAAAAACCCCCTGGGCAAGAAGGATGATTCAGTGCCGGGCGAGGTTGATCTGGAATTCATCCATGGCGAATCGGCCGTCGGGTTCCATGACAAATCCCACGAATGAAAAACCATAACTGTAAGCCACGCCCAGTGTCACATCCAGCGACTTCGGGTTGGGCGGGTAGCCGGCCCAGCTTTGGTGCCACAAGGATTCGTCATTGACCAGGGTGAAGCGGTTGGGCTCAGCCGTCCAAGCCCCGTCCCCGATGGTGAGCGGGCGGCTGGTCAGATGCCATCGAGAACCGGGGGTGTTCACCCAGAAATAGCATTCCCCGCCGAAAAGGCGCAGCGCATCCCCGCGCAGGTGCACCGAGACCTTGGCGCCGCGCAGGTCGACCGGATCGGCGTTGACCCAATGCCGGTAGGTGAGCAACGCCAGAATCGAAATGGGGCGCTCTGGTGTGTCGGTGCTCCAGGTGGTATGGTCGGTCCACACAAAACCGGAGTCGTTAACGCCGCCCTTCCCCATCCACGAGGCCAGAACGAAGATCTCGCGCTTGCCGGCTCCCGACACGATGCAATGGTGATAGTCATAGGAGCACCAGCTCTCCGGCCCCTTGTTGAAGCTGTTATGGATCATGATTTGCTCCTGGCTGGTCTCCCGGTTCGTTCTATCCCCGGTATGCCGCGAAATGTGATGGCGACGTTCAGGGGTGAAAGGAAAACACGAGAGGAAGCGGTTGTCAAGGGATAGGAATTTTGATCTTGGAGCCGCCCTATTGACGGAATATTCATTTTTGTCATGGGCGGCGGCGGTCACGACCAAAAACAGCCCGGCGATGAAAAAATGACTGTGAACGGCCTGGCCATCGGCCACGATCCCGAGGGGCTGGCGCGCTTGGAGGCGGCTTTGGAAACAAGACCGTTTGCTTTCACGCTCGCATTCACGCCGGGACGCTGCTATCACGCGCTGTGTTGAAGATCAGGTTTCCCTTCCATTTTCGCGATCAAGTCGCTGCCTTTTCGACAAGATTTTTACACCACGGAGCACGGAGGCACGGAGCATGATGAAAACTCTCAGAACTCAAAATCCAAGTTCGCCAACCCCGAATGCTTATAGTTGGCAAGGGGCTTTGGGGAGGGGAAAGAGGGTGGCTCCGTTGCCCTACAGTGTTTGGAACAGGGTGTCATCGTTTTTACCGAATCATGAAAAATCCAGGTTGGAAACGCCAGCCCGCAAGGAGACTGAATGAAAATCGGACGAATCACCCTTTCGGATCGCGCCAGCGCCGGCGTTTACGAGGACCAAAGCGGTCCCGAAATCGAGCGTGTGGTTGCCGCCTTTTTTGACGAGCCGATCGAGTGGACGCGCTCGCTGCTTCCCGACGACCGTGATCAGATCGTGACCGAATTGAGCCGTCTCTGCGACATCGAGGACTGTCATCTTGTCATCACCACGGGCGGGACGGGGCCGTCTGCGCGGGATGTGACGCCCGAGGCTACGCATCGGGTGTTGCACAAGGAATTGCCCGGCTTCGGTGAAGCCATGCGCACGGCCTCGTTTGTCAAAGTGAAGACCGCCATTCTTTCGCGCGCAACAGCCGGCATCCGAAACCGGAGCCTGATCGTCAACCTTCCCGGCCGCCCGTCGGCCATCCAGGATTGCCTGCAAGTTCTCATGCCCGCCATTGTCGAATGCCTCGATCACATTTGCGGGTTCCGTCCGAAAATCCGTTCCTGATCACCCCTGCCATGCGCGGGCAGCGCGGGCCATCGTGCAGCCCCTGGTTCGAACGTGATCTTGAAAACTTGCGGTGTCCACGGAGATCACGAAACCGCATCCGCCTTGCGATCTCGTGACGGATGGCTTTTTGCGGCACAGATGCATTGGCCGATCCAGACGCTCGCCAGCCCCACCATCATGGCGGCCAAGCCAAGGCATTCCAACGAGTGCAACACGCCCAACTGATGCAGGAGCGCCTTCGAAAATTGAAGACAAACGAGAAAAGCGATCCCAACCAGAGCGCCGCGCACAACAAAGACGCGCCCTCGGAATTCATCGGGCACGTTTTTTTGAAGAAACGTATCCACCGGCACCAGCACCATCACGGCGCAAAACCCGATGTCCAGGAGAACCATCGCGGCGAACCAGGGATTATATATCTGACTCAAAGCGACCATTCCAAGGCCGGTGCAGACCATCATGACCATGGGCCACCAAAAACGTTCGCTCCACTTTGGGAAACGCCCCAGCCACACGGCGCCCGCAGCCATGCCGACTCCCATCGCGCCGAAGAGCAGGTTGGTGACAAGCACCCGGGTCCCGACCCGCGATCCCACCACGTCGGCGCCGTAGCTCAGGAAGCAGACAAAAAAGACGGCCACCAGGCATTGGGTCAATCCGGTAAAAATCACATAGAACAACACCGCGCGTGTGTTGCGGATGTAACGAAGCCCCGCCCGGATTTCCTCAAGCGGCGAATGTCCCGTCCCCTCCCCATGTCCTTCCCGCGCGACCGACGGCAGAGGTCTCAGCGTCCAGATGAAAGCGGCAGCGGCGAGATAAGTGAGGCCGTTGAGAAAGAAACTTGTCTCGCGTCCGAATCTTTCAACGATGTATCCGCTCACCGGCATCGCGGCGAGGGTGGCAACCGTTCCGGCCTGGGAAAGCAAGGCATTGGCGGGCAGCATCAAGCGATCCGGCGCAAGACGCGGCATCAGCGCCAGGCGGCTCGGAGTGAAAACCGTGGCGAAAGCGCCCATCAGAAACACAACGGCGTAGATGGCGTAGTGATGTTTGATCTGCAACATGAGCAAAGGCAATCCCGCGGCAAGGAATGAACGGGCGACGTTGGAGATGACCATCAGCCGTTGGCGATCCCATCGGTCAATCAACGCCGCCGCAAATGGACCGAGCGCCACCGCCGGCGCAACCGCCCAGAACATGATGTCGGCGCTGTATTTGGCGGTGTTGCCCGTCGTATAAACCACGATGCTTAACAGCGCAGTCTGATTGATCCGGTCGCCAAAAGCTGCTATCACTTCGCCTGCCAGAAGTTTCGCGCAATTCGGGTGATGCAGAACACTCCCAAAGATTGATTGCGAAACGGTTGGCGGGGAATCCATACAACTCCATGCGTGTCCATTCATCAAACAGCAACGCGCCGTTTTGGCCAACGATATTATTGGCCTCGTTGTTGCCCCTCGTTGCGGCGGGCGCTCCCAAGCCATTGCGGGAGATGACGCTGCAGGATGAAAATGGAAAACCGGTCAAACTCGCGTCGTTGAAAAAAGACGGGGACGTCCTGGTCCTCGTTTTTGTGGCATCCACGTGCCCCGTAACATCCCTCTACTGGGAACGAATCAAGGGGGCCTGGTACAACTACCGGGACCGGGGTGTCGCCATGGCCGCCGTCGGAGGCAACTCGGATGACGACATGGAAAAGATCAAAACCACGCTCAAGGAACGCGATATGGAATTGCTGCTTCTTTGGGACCAGGGACATGCCCTCGCCCGTTCGTTGGATGTCAAACATACGCCCGTGGCGGTGGTGATAAGCCCGAACTGGGAGGTCTTTTATCGCGGGCGGATGGACGATTCGTGGCGCGACGAATCGCGCGTGAAGCAGCGGAATCTGGACGACGCCATCACCGCCGCGATGTCCGGCCGGAAGACGACGGACCGCATGGATGAACCCTTCATGGGATCGCGCATGCGGTAGCCTGTCGCGTATCCCACAAACTCCATGACCGTCGGTTCCCCTGTCGTAGTCCAGCGGCTTGGGGCGGTGGATTTTATCGATGGCCTCCGGAAGAGCCCCCTGTCCTTCGGAGAAAACGCCTGGCCGGGAGCCCGACTGCAACGCATCCGTTCTCTGTCCACCGCAGAGCGGGGCGCCCGTCGTTCACAAGCATCCCCGGACGATGGCGGTCTTCCGCCGTTTCACCATCCTACAGACCGCAAGAATTCGTGTGCGATCACAATATGGCCGCTGAGGTTGGGATGGACAGGTTCAGGACAGAAACGGTCGGCTTCCCTGTAGCGGAGTTGTTGTTGAAACGCCTCATGGGACCGCACATGGAGCGTCTTGAACTCACGCGTCATTTTCCGAACGACATCGAGATACCTCGGCAGGATCTCAAGGACCTTGTTGCGCCATGAATGATGGTCGCGATCCTGGCTGATGTAAAACGGATCGATCAAGATCACCCGCGCCTTCGTTGCCTGACGGGTTGTGTCGAGAATGTTGCGGTACAATTCCTGGAATTGTTCCGGGGTCACCATTTCCGACGCATTGACGAGCGCGCGATGAAGGTCGTTGATGCCGATCATGATGGAAAGCCAGTCCGGACGGTGACGGATCACGTCGTCATGCCAGCGGTTGGCAAGCTCGCGGACGGTGTTTCCGCCAATGCCCTTGTTGATGAACCGGATTTTTCGCTCCGGATAGCGGGCGGTGACCAGGTCAATGGCCAGTTTGACGTAACCCTCTCCGAGCGGCGCAGCCTGGGCGCGCCGTCCGGCATCGGTGATGCTGTCGCCGATGAAAAGAACGGTGTTGTTGTTTTGGAAAAGGAATTTTGACATAGGCGCGATTCCATAGCGAATGAGCGTCGCGTGCGCCAGCATGAAACGACATTACGCGAGATCAAATTCGCACGCCATCCGAACGTGCGCGCGACCAAAAGCGCCTTCGCTTCTGGATGTTGGAGTAATTTTTCGCCGCCTGCAACAAACCCGTTTGCCACAAAACGCTGGAAGCGTTTCACGGCGCGACGTTGCCGCAACCAAAAGATGTAGCGGCGTTCCGCCGTGGCGGGACGAAGCGCCGTCTACAGACGGACCTGCGCTTCTTAGAAGCGCAGCTACAACATCGGGAAAATCTTGTCGAAAATACACGATTCTTGACATTGTAGTACAGATTCTGATAACGAGGCGAAAACTTGAAGATCAAACGATTGGAGGCGCTTGGCGCTGCCGCAGCGCCATGCGCCTGAACCTGGGTAATTTACCAACCTGTCAAGATTCCATGTCACAACGCCTCACAGTGGATGATGCCCGGCAATCCCTCAACGCGCATGTCGCCGCCAAAGGAGCGGAGATTCACGCCCAATACGGTCCCGTGATCGGCTGGGACCAACTGCTCCGCATTCTGGAGGATCGGGAGTTGGTTCGGTATCCTTGCGAAATCGTTTTTGACGCCGGACCGTTGCGGGAGGGCGAGTTCGCGCATCCGACGCCAAAAGGAGACCGCCCGGAAACGGGTTTCACCATCCACGTGCATCCGCGCTTTGCCGCCCAACGCCAGCGTGTTCCTTATTTGGTTCTCTATCAATTGGTGGTGGTTAATTACGGGGAGTTCGCGTCCTCCGACGACGCCGAAACGTTCGGCGCCATGGCGTTGGGCATCTCCAAGGACGAGTATTATCATGCCCTTTGTGAGTTGGTTCGGGACAACCCCGGCTTGATTTTGTGCGGTGAGTGTCCGCATGATGGCGGCGATTGAGTTCTCAACCCCAAACCCTCTCGCTCGGTTTTGCCGAGTTGCCCTTTTTCAGCATTGTGGCGTTGGTGGCGGATCATATCGTCAAGGCCGCCGACGTTCGGTTGCTCGGAATCGAGACCACCGGCAACGAGAATCTGATGATCCGCGTCATCGGCGGCGTGCAAGCCGTGGAAGCCGCGCTGGCGGCGGCGAAAACGCGCGCGGACGAACTCGGCGTCGCCGCTCTCACCCGTTGCATCGCGCGGCCGGACGCGGCGTTGTGGCCGTTGATCCACTTTCCGAACGCTCAGAATCCGCTCTACGGCGGGCGCGACCAATTTCTGCCAACCGATCATCCTCAATCCCCCGTCCCAGGGGGATTCTGCCCTCAATCCCCCGACCCAGGGGGATTCTGCCCTCAATCCCCCGACCCAGGGGGATTTCACCCTCAACCCAAAGACGCATTTATGAACATCAACCAACAAGCCATCGGGATTCTTGAAACCCAGGGGCTGACCGCCATCCTGGAAGCAACCGACGCCATGCTGAAAAGCGCCAATGTCACTCTCGTCGGCAAGGAAAAAATCGGCGCCGCCTATGTCACCGTGATTGTTCGCGGCGATGTCGCGGCCGTGAAAGCGGCTGTGGACGCCGGTTCCAAGGCGGTGAACGGGCTGGGCAAACTCATCGCCGCCCACGTCATCGCTCGGCCGCACGCCGACCTGGCCAGTCTGCTGCCGAAGTGAGATGAATGCCCTCTTTCAGAGGGGAAGACTTCCCTTGCGGTCGAAGATGCTGATCCTGCTGGTCGGGATCACGCTCGCGCCTCTCGCCTTGGTCGTCTTTCTGGATTTTCGCGCCACGCTTCACCTTGGCGAAAGCCTTGCCGGCAGGACTCGCGAGGCGTTGACGCGTGCGGAGGGACAAAGGCTCCGGTTGTGGGTGGACGAAAAAGCGGCATGGCTGCAGTCGCGACGCCGGCTCATCGAACAAACGTTGCGCTCCCAGGCGCGCGAAGTCGAACGATGCCTCGTCCTGGCGCCTTCAAGCGCGTCGCGGGTCTTTTTCAGCGAGGATTTTCGCCGGGAACCGTTCCCACCGGGCACGGTCCCCTCATCCAAACATTTTCTGTGGAACGATACCATTTCCGAGCGCAAACTCATTGCGGTGACGTACCGGACGCAAGTCTTCGCGCTGGCGCCGGGATTGACGCGGAAAGCGGTTGCAATTGAGATTCAACGTCTGGCGGCGATGAATGACGCTTACCGGTTTCTGCAGCGCAACGATCCCGACTTGATTTACTGGCAATACACCGGACTCGAAAGCGGCCTTTTATCCTCCTATCCCGGCGACGGCAACACTCCGGAAGGATATGACCCGCGTCAACGGGACTGGTATCGCGCCGCCCGCGAGAACCGGAAACTGACCTGGGTTGGACCCTACATTGACGCCAACAGCCGGCAGTTGATTCTCACCGTCTCGATGCCGGTGCATCGCTCCGACGGTTCTTTGGCGGGCGTGACCGCCCTGGACATGACGGTGAACGATTTGGCGCGGAACCTACAAATGTCCGGCGGGTCGCCCAGCGATGCAGTTGCCATGGTGGTGACACCGGAAGAAGGAGCGGACGCCATCGGCCTCAAGGTCTATGCGCGACCGGGATACGCGCGACCCAACGCGGAGTGGAATGCCCCCTTCGATGTCGCCAGGATCACGTCTTCCGACGCTCTGAAAATGCGACGGGTGATTGCCACCATGCGCGACGGAAAATCGGGGACTGAATTGATGGCCTTTGAAGGACAGCCTTCTCTCTGGGCCTATGGCCCGTTGGACGACACCGCCCTGTTCCTTGCCGCCATCATTCCAAACAAAGAAGTCATCGCCGAAGCGCTCGCGGCGCAGCAGGACGCCCTTTTCCAGACAAGCGAACAGCTTCGGCGCGTTGAGACGGTCTTTGCGGCGATGATCCTGGTTGTCATCCTCCTGGCGTTTCTCAGTTCGCGCGCCATCTCGCGCCCCATTCAGGAACTCGCGGCCGCCGCAAGGCGCGTGGCGGAGGGCGCATTCGACGCGCGAGTGGATATTCACACCCGCGATGAGATCGAGGATCTGGGAGCGGTTTTCAATCGCATGGTGCCGCAACTGCACGAGAGAATCCGCATCAAGCAATCGCTCGATCTGGCGCGAGAAGTGCAACAGCAACTGCTGCCCGCGCACGTGCCCCAGATTCAGGGGCTGGATGTCGCCGGCAAGAGCGTCTATTGCGACGAGACCGGCGGCGATTATTACGACTACTTCCAGCTTGCGCGCAACGGTTCCAGCCAACTCGGAGTGGCGTTGGGCGACATCACCGGCCACGGTGTGGCCTCCGCGATGCTCATGGCCACCGCGCGCTCCCTCCTGCGCGCGCACATCGAGGAATCTCATTCACTGGATGAACTCTTGCAGGAGGTGAACCATCATCTTGCCGCCGACGTGAGCGGGGGGCGGTTCATGACGTTGTATTATCTTCTCATCAACCCCCGGCAACGCGTCGCGCGATGGGTTTCGGCCGGGCACGATCCCGCCATCCGCTACAACCCGGATGCGGATGTCTTTGACGAACTGGGCGGGGGCGATCCTCCGCTTGCCATCGATCCCGCGCAGCTTTATCACGAACAGGGGCCGGTGAACCTTCATTCCGGCGACGTCATCATCCTCGGCACCGACGGCGTCTGGGAGGCGCGCGCGCCCAACGGGCAGCGTTTTGGGAAAGACGCCTTGCGGGAGGTCATCCGCGCGCATGCGCGGGCGCCTGCGAGCGGGATTTGCGATGCCATCGCCGCCGCCATCGCCGGCTTTCGTCAGACCCGCCCGCAGGAAGATGACATCACACTCGTTGCAGTGAAGATTCTGGCTTGCGCATGAAACTGCCGCGCGACCTTCGCCGGGGGGGCGTTCTGCCGCTGTGTCGCCGTCAGAACAATCGGATCATTCATCAGAATGCCGGCGGATTGCTGGATGGGGGCGATGGATTGGGCGATGGCGTGGGTGATGGTTTCTCTTGTTGGACCACGCGACACGTGGTAGCTTGCTGTCATCGCTTCCAGTCCGATGAACGTTTCCCAGAGGAAGCCGCCTGCCCCTTCAGGCGCTCCCGTATGGCGGGAACGCGCGCCGACTGAAGTTCGTCTTCTTATGATCCTGATCATCGACAACTACGACAGTTTCACCTACAACCTCGTGCAGTACTTCGGGGAGATGGGGTGCGAAATGCGGATCCGGCGAAACGACCAGGTGGCGATTGACGAGATTCGCGCGCTCAACCCCGAACGGATTGTCATCTCACCGGGACCATGTTCTCCGAACGAAGCGGGGCTTTCCAACGAGATCATCCGTCAATTTGGCGCCGCAACGCCGTTGCTGGGCGTGTGTCTCGGACATCAGTGCATCGGCCATGTCTTTGGCGGCGAAATAGCGCAAAACTACCGGATGATGCACGGCAAGACGTCGCCCATCCATCACAACCAACAGGACCTGTTTCGCGGCCTGCCCAATCCCTTTGAAGCCACGCGTTATCACTCGCTGGTGGTCCGTCGGGAGGCGTTGCCGGACTGTCTCGAAATCACGGCGGAAACGGCGGAGAAGGAGATCATGGGATTGCGCCACCGGCGATTTCCCATCTGGGGCGTTCAGTTCCATCCGGAATCCATCCTGACGCCCCACGGCAAAGCCATTCTCCGAAATTTCCTCGAATTAAATCCAAAGGGAAGCCCCGCCAAAGCGGAAGCGACTTCCTGACCCCGCCCTTCGCTGCGGCGGTTCCTGCAGCGGACGCACGGGGAATGCGGATCAAGAGCCGCCTGATGCGTCTTGTCCCAGGGTGGTGATGATCTTGATGAGGGGCAGGAACAGCGCGATGACGATGCTGCCGACGATAAGCGCGAGAAACACGATCATGATGGGTTCGAGCAACGAAACCATCGCGGAGATGGCGTTGTCCACCTCCTCCTCATAATTGTCCGCGATCTTCATGAGCATATCCGGAAGGGCGCCGGTGGTTTCGCCGACATCGATCATGCTCACCACCATGGGTGGAAACACGCCGGAGGCATCGAGTGGTTGCACGATGCTTTCGCCCTCTTTCACGCTGTCGTGAATCTTGCTCACGGCGTTGGCGATCACCCGGTTGCCGCTGGTCTCCCTGACGATCAGGAGCGCCTGGAGGATGGGCACGCCGCTGGCGACCAGCGTGCCAAGCGTGCGCGTGAACCGGGCGATGGTGGCTTTGCGGATGACGTCTCCGAAGAGCGGCGCATGCAACTTCAGCCGGTCGATCACAATCCGACCCGCCGTGGTCTTGCCGATGATCTTGACGGCGATTATCAGGGCGATGAGCAATCCGACAACCAACAGGGCGTTATCCTTGATCCTTCGACTGAAACCGAGGACGAAAACGGTGAATGCAGGGAGGGGCACGCCTTGAAGCATCTCGCTGAAGATCGCCTCGAATTGCGGCACGATCTTGATCATCAGGAAACTCAAAATGCCGACCGCAATGATCAGCACGGCCATCGGATAAAACATGGCGGCCTTGATCTTGCCCTTGATCTTTTCCGCTTTCTCCATGAACTGCGAGAGGCGGTTGAGCACCACCTCCAGCACGCCGCCGACCTCCCCTGCCTTGACCATGTTGATGTAAAGTTTGCTGAAGATTTTCGGATGCTGAAACAGCGCCTCAGAAAAGGTGCTGCCGCTCTCGACCGCGGTGGCGAGATCCCCGATCACGTTCTTGAGCACCGGGTTGCGCTCCTGCCGTTGCAGCACGGAGAGGCCGCGCAGGAGGGGAAGGCCGGCGTCCACCAGCGTCGCCAATTGCCGCGTGAAAATCGTCAGCACCTTGGCTTTGACACCGCTGCCGCCCCAGAGCGCGCTGATATTGATATTGGTGCCCAGTCCCTTGCCGCCGGCAGACTTGGCGGCGGAGCGTTTGCCGCTCCCCTTTTCCTCACCCTTCGTCGCCTTCGCCTGTTTTTTGTCCCCGCCCACCTCGACCACGTTGGTCGGGAACAAACCCAATTCCCTCAACTGGGTGATCGCCCCGTTTTGGCTGTCGGCATCAAGGGCGCCTTTTTTCTCCGCGCCCTTGGCATCCATCGCCGTATAAGTGAACTTCGGCATGTCAGTTTAGACAAAACATACTGAAAAACCTCACGTAATCAAGAAAAAAAACGCGCGGGACCATCGCCGGGCGTTTTCACGCCTCTACGGATCGTCGCCATTTGCTTTTACCAGCGGGAAAGGAAGGCCAACCTATGCCACCGCGGCGTGTTTCACGGAGAGGGCGGAGCGCGCAATTTCAAGCGCGGCCAGCAACTTCTCCGCCGTGGCTTTGGCCGTAAGACCATGCTTCTCGCGCAGGAGTTTGATCGCGCCATGTTCGATGAACTGATCAGGCCATCCCATTTTGACGAGAGGGATGGCGATGTTCAGCCGGTCCAGTTCCTCAGCCACGATGCTTCCAAAACCGCCGGTCGCAACATGATCCTCAATGGTGGCAATGGCATCCACGTTGCGGCTGAAAAAGTCGAGAGTGCCGGTGTCCAACGGTTTGATGAACCGCGGGTTGATCACCGCGCAGGAAACGCCCTTATCCTCCAGAAGTTTCGCGGCCTCGAGCGCCATGCCAAGCATGTTCCCAAGCCCCCAAATGGCTGCGCGCCGCCCTTTGAAGGCGGCGCTGTAATCGCCGTGCTTGATCACCTCCGCCTTGCCGATCTCCAGCGCCCTGGGCTGTTCCTTGACAGACACACCCTTGCCGGGTTCACGGGGATAACGAATGGCGCTTGGTCCCGGATGCTGGAGCATGGTATAAAGCATGTCCTGAAATTCGTCTTCATCCTTCGGCTGCATGTGGATGATGTTGGGAACCGGCCGCAGGTAGGCGATGTCAAAAATGCCGTGATGCGTGGGACCGTCCTCCACGCACCCCCCCCGGTCCAGACAGAACATCACCGGCAGATTCTGCAAACACACGTCGTGAATGATCATGTCGTAAGCGCGCTGGAGGAATGTGGAATAGATCGCGCAGACCGGCCGAAATCCGTTGCTGGCCAGCCCGGCCGCAAAAAGCACGGCGTGTTCTTCCGCGATCCCAACGTCAAAAAAACGCTGCGGCATCGCTTTCGCAAACTTGCTCAGACCGGTGCCGCTGGGCATCGCCCCCGTGATGCAGCAGAGCTTGGAATTGGTCTCGGCAAGCTTGATCATGGCGTCTGCAAAGAAACTGCTGAAGGGAGCGGGGCCATCGCTCTTGATGAATTCGCCTGAATCCGGATCAAACTTCCCGCAGCCGTGAAACGGTTCCGGCTTTTCCATCGCCGGTTTGAATCCGCGGCCCTTCTCGGTAAGGATGTGCAGCACCACCGGCCCATCGGCGTTCTTCACGAAGGTGAGCATCTGGATCAGGTCCTTGAGATTGTGCCCGTCAATGGGGCCGTAGTAATTCAATCCCATCTCCTCGAAGAGCACCGCCGGCGTGCCCAATTCGCGAGAGGCGGCATGGACCAACAGCCCCTTCGCCGCGCCTTCGGCCTTGCGTTCGAGCTTGACGACCTCGCCGAGATGGAGGCGTTTCATCAGGTCCTCCGTCTTCTTGTGCCAGCGATTATAGGTCGGGTGCGTGACGATCTTGTTGAGGTAGGCGGCGATGGCGCCCACGTTTTTTGCGATTGACCATTTGTTGTCGTTCAACACCACGATCAGCCGCTTGGTGTATTGCGCCACATTGTTCAGCGCCTCATACGTCACCCCGCAGGTCAATGCTGCATCGCCGACCACCGCCACCACGTGCTCGTCGCTTCCCTTCATGTCGCGCGCCGTCGCCATGCCCAGCGCCGCCGAAAGCGCCGTGCCCGCGTGACCCGCTCCGAAGTGATCGAATTCGCTTTCCGAACGCATCAGAAATCCGCACGCGCCCCCGAATTGCCGCATCCGTTTCACCGCCTCGCGACGGCCGGTCAACAGCTTGTGCACGTATCCCTGATGGGACACATCCCACGTGAACCGGTCTTTGGGACAATCAAAGACGGCGTGCATCGCGATGGTCAGCTCAACCACGCCAAGGTTGGGACCCAGATGTCCGCCTGTTTGGGAGAGGACTTCGACCAATTCGTGCCGGATTTCCTGGGCCAGAAGGGTCAGTTGCTCGATGCTCAGTTTCTTCACATCAGCCGGGCACTGGATCGTATCCAGGATGGACGTGGACATGGTTGCCTCCTAAAATAAGTTGTCTTCGCCTTTGGCGTCGGTTCCCTTGGCGTCGTTTTTTTCGCCCGTCGGCTTTTCATCATCGCCCTCGTCCGCGTCGCCGGTTTCCTCCTCCTCGATGTCAAATTCCTTCAAGCTGAGCGAGCCGTCCTTTTCCTTCATCAGCGTCTCGATCCGTTTCTCGGCCTCGTTGAGCTTGGCGGCGCAAAATTTGATGAGCCGATTGCCTTCCTCGTATTTCTTGAGGATTTCCTCCAGAGGCAGGTCTCCGGATTCCATCTCCTGCACCAGCGCCTCCAGCCGTTCAAGCGACTCCTCGAAGTGGGGTTCCTTGCTTTGAGACTTAGGTTTCAAGCGTCCGGCATCCTACCCGCTCGCGCCCGCGTTGTCACCTGCAATTTTTGTTCATTCGCTCCAGTCCGGTAAAGAGCAATACATTTTCGGCTGCGGCGCACTTTATCAACGGACGCGCGAATCCGCTCCTTGAAAACAAAGCGAAAGTCAATTTGTAGCCCGCCAAGCGCGGCAACCGCTTCGCCTTGGTCTTCAGTTGCTGGAGCACCGACAGCCCCACCCGCTCACGACTCCACTTGCACTCGCCGAGTAAAGCGCATCGCTCTCGCGGCGCAAGCGCGGCCACATCGATTTCAACCTGTCGCGTCCAGACCTTCCCAACTCGATCGGGCACAAAAGGCAAAGCGCCTTGGTCGCCCAGGTCGGCCAGGAAACGGCGACACAACGCCTCGTAGCCTGTTCCCGCCACGTAAGCGTCAAACCGCTCGCGGACGATGTCCATGACGCGCGCGATGCGGCCTTGTTCCAACAGGGCCGTATGCGGCCGAACAAACGTGAAGTGGAAGCGCAGGTACGGATCGGCGATTTCGTAGCGCACGATCCGACTGTTGGCGGGGTCGGCCACATCCATTGAAACGTGGCGCTGCACCAGGCCAAGCAAGTGCAGCGTCTGCAGATACTTTCCGACATGCGGCAGCGCAACACCGGTTGTGGCAGCGATGGCGGATGGTGTTCGCATTCCCACCCCGATGGCCTCCAAAATGCCCAGGTAGGTGCGCGCGTCAGCAATCTCATCTTGAATCAGAAACGCCGGCTCCTGACGGAAGATCGTGACCGGCGAGAAAATCTTTTCCTCAATGTTCCGCAACACTGGCCGGCGATCATCCCAAAGTTCGAGGTATTTCGGAACGCCGCCGATGACGCTGTACACCTCCGTCAATTGATCGGTTCCATAGCGTGGGAGGAAAGCGCCCATGTCCACAGGAGCAATCTCCTCCACAAGAAGATTCGCCGTCGTTCGTCCATACAGCGCGCCCCGCGGGGAAAGCAACTCCTCGTGCATCATATGGTAATGCGAACCGGCCACCACCAACATGAGATTGGCATCTTTCAGGCGCTGGTCCCATATCGCCTGCAGGATGCTCGGAAGGCCGGGCACGGATTCGACCAGATACGGCCATTCATCGATCATCACCACCCGCCGGCGGGCAGTGGACAGCCGGGCCAGTTCAAAAAACGCCGCTTCCCAGGAAGAATAAGTAAAATCGGGGTCCGTGTTGCCGGTCAGTTGCTGCAGGGACTGAGAGAACCGCGCCAAAAGCAGACGGGCGGAACTGCGGTAGGCCACCCAATAGACGCCATCCGCATGGTGGCGCGTCCGGAGCCATTGACACAGCAACACCGTCTTGCCAATTCGACGGCGTCCGAAAACGGCGACAAACTGGCCGCCTTTGCGCCGATAGACGGCATCCAGTTCCGCCAACTCCTTTTTCCGGTTCACGAACATAACTTACATTCACAGTATATTACCGAACATGTAAGTCAAGCTCAACACAACCGACCGGAAGTTGTGGACACATGCCTGCGCTGAGCCGACGGGGATTGGCCGGAGTATTATGGGACCGAAACCGACTCGCCGGCGGACAGGCGGCGCGCGGGTTCCCACTCGCGAACCATGTTCGCCACACCCAGTTTCTTCAAACGGAGCGAACCGTGCCGCACCTCCAGGGTGGCTTTTGTTTTTTCGAGCCGAAGGATTCCCCACGCGCTTCCGGCCGCAAACACGCAGCGGAAAGGCGTCTTGAGTCTTGGATTGAAAACAAGCGATTGTTCCACGGCGCTGTAACGCGCGCCGCTCAGCGCCTGAATCAACGACCAGCTTGAAAGCGCCCGCGCGTAATGATGGCCGCATTCAAACTCATCCCACGGATTCCGACGGACCCCATCGTGCCGCGCCCTCACCGCCTTCACAATCGCCAGCCCTTCTTCCACCAACCCTTCGTAGATCAGATGCGCGGCCACCTGATACTCGATCCCCGTCCACACCTCGTCGCTATAGACGAAAGGCAGCGCGGGACGGTTGCCCTTGGGCCATGAACACAACAACAATCCCGCCTCGTCCTGCAACGCATAGACGCGCTGGACATTGTCGAACCCGCCAATCGGATCGCGAAAGTTATGCCTGAAAATTGCGCGCGCCGCCGCGCGCGTTTTTTCCGGATCCAACACGTGCCCCAGGCCGGCCACGTGAGCCGCCCACTGTCCGAGCAGTTGATCGGAAAGGCATCCCTCGCCGTACTGATACTTGGGCACGATTCCATCGGAGGACGCCGCAGCGCGGTCCTCCGGGGTGCGCGGTTTGCAGGCGCATCCGCCATCGCAACAACCTTCCGGGCTGCGCAGATGATCCGGCACCCGCAGGCCGGGCATGACCTCAACCTTCTGGATGAAATACTCGCCGTTCCACAACTCCTTCTCCATACGCGCCCGGCCCTTTTCATAAATCCCGCGATATTCACGCGCTTTGTCGGCTTCGCCCAGGTGTTTCGCCATTTCCTCGGCGGCGCGCAGGGCGCCAAGATACAGGCTGCCGATCATCATATTCGGGCCGTAAAATTCGATGTCATAGGTATTGTGCTGACACCCCTCGATGACGCCGTCCTTGTCCGGGTCCCAGCCGTTGGGTTCGGTCCAGGCATACTCCAGCGTCTTCTTCACATTCGGCCAAAGCTCGCGCAAAAAAGAATCGTCGCCCGAAAGCTGCCAATCGCGATAAACCTGAATGATGTTGCCCATCTGGCCGTCCGCACAGGCGTGAAACACCCAGTTGCCGCTGTTCACCACACCCGACGGCGCACAGCAACGGAACGCCATCGCCCCGTTGGGGCGCATGTTCGGGCCAAAGTCAATCCGCCGCATGGTTCGTTCCAGCGACGGAAACAGAAACGCAAGCGCCTGTTCATAATTCCAGACGTGCGTGCAGTTCCCAGCGCAACATCCATGTTGATCGCTGCACCCTTCCCATGCGTAAAAGTTGCCGTCGCTGAGGCGCAGACAGGTTGGGGTGCGCAAAATGGACATCTGGCTGCTCACGGCATCCCGCACCTCGGCCGGCAAGGTGGACTCGAACAGGGTGGAATGCCAGCGGCGGGTTTCGGCTTCCAAGCGCGGCAGGTGATTCACCGTGTGCATGGCCGCGTCCCAGGCATCCGTGAATTGATTGGCCGTGTAAATGCGAACCAGGACGGTGTCGTTCCCCCCCCAAAGCCGCGTGTGCGGGAAATGCCAGTGAATGAACACCGTCAGGCGGCGCTCCTCGCCCGGCTTCAAGACGCACCGCAGACAGATTGCGCCAGACTCGTTCTTCTTTTTCTCGCGACCTTCCGCCAGAGGCCGGCCATGACGCGGTTCCAGTTGCGGCGCAAGCCGTCCTGTGGCGGTGAATTCATCCCACAAGACATGCGCGCTGTCCCACCAGCCTCCCCGATACAACTGCGTCTGACAATCCGTGTCCGCCCAATCCGTGCTGAGCGTTGCCGTGCCGAAATTCACGTCATTCCAGGGAAGACCGGGCGCGGAAAAGAAGATGCCGCGCAGGCCTCCTTCCTCGCGATAAACGTTGAGCGTCTCCTCGATCTTGTTCGTTGACTCTTGCGACTGCTGACCGACCGGGTTGTTCATCACCGCGAGCAGCGACATGTTCACGGAAACCTTTTGCGGATTGCGGACAACATACCGCAGGATCGCGCCGGGGATCGAGCTGTCCTCGACGTTCATCGGGATGAACGGATTGAAGGCTTCGAGCGAAACCTCGACCGGCATGGCCCGATCCTTGAACTTCAACCACGCAAAAGGATACTCCCCTCGAAACGTCACCTCCGAGAATCGCGAAACACCGGCCAGGGCGTGACGCGGGAAACCGCCCCCGCCTGTAAACGGCGGCAGGTATTCCCGCTCCAGAATGCGGCTGACCGCGGGACGGCCCTGCGGTTCGGCGCGCAACGCCAAAAACGTCATGGGAAGCTGGCTGCCCTTGTTCGGGCGATTGAAAATTTCCCAGTCCTGCAAATTGCCGCGCCCGCCCATCGAAACGGTTCCGGTTCCGATCCCGCCGAGCGGGAAAGCGACCTGCGCCAAAGACTCTCCCGTGAAAATCCGGGCTGCCATTGCTTTCGCTGTTGTCACGACCGATCACATATCAGACGCGATCTTCCCTTGCAATCCTTATCCTTGAACCCAAATCCGGACGTAAGGAGGGATTTTGGAGGGCGCTGCTCCTTCGGCGCCGATGGAGGCGACGACGGAGCGTCGCCCTCCATGTTCTCGATGCACCATCGAGGATGTAGGGGGTAGGGAATAAGG
>JACQHZ010000491.1 GCA_016198745.1 Verrucomicrobiota bacterium | reverse complement strand
TCCGAAAATCCAATGTCAAGCCAAGGCAGTCAAAGGACAGAAATTCTCATTATGACCGCTTTGGGTCGACTTCAGGGGAGCGTAGCAAATTCATACTGGCGGTGTGAGGACGAAGAGAGCCTATGGGATCGCTGCGGTTCAGACGGTGCCTGCCTGTGGCACACGGCCACGTGCCGTCGGCAGACAGGTCGGGTTGGAATCGGCCCTTGGCGAAGGTTCTGAACGTTTTCTGTGGCTCCCGCCACGGCGGGATTTGAAAACGGCCTGCCGATGATGCCTGCCTGTCGGCAGACAGGTCAGGGCACACTACGTCCCGCCGTGGCGGGATTGTTTTCGTTCTCGATCTTCCAACGGGACCGCCCTGCGGCCACGATGCCGGCGATCCCGCCACGGCGGGACATCGGTGATCTTCCAGTCGGTGATGAGGGCATTCTTGTAAAGTTGTTTTCCTTTCGAGTCGGTGATGGTGACTTCACACCAGTTGATTTTCATGGCGTCGGCGCTTTCCATCCCGCCAAGGCGGGAGAACGGCGTTGGCATAGCGATAGGTGTGGTTTTCCCAGTGACCGTTTGGATTCATCCGCATACGGAAAGTGTGCAGGTCTCGATCCGGGTTAGCCGCCCTGTACCGTTGCGCCACTCCCAACGTTGGCATAACTCCCGCGATAACCGGCTCCGATTTAAGGAGGGGTTCTCTGCCAGCAGAACACCGATCAGCGCCCTGTCCGCAGCCGTAATAGGGCGACCTTGCAAAATTTGCTCCATTTGCATGGGAGCAAATCTAGGGCCGAGAGGAAAATGAGTCCGGCAAAAAATCAAAAAATATTTTAGCGCCCTGCCGCCTTGATCTCAAACACCCCACGGAGTGTCGGTCAACGTCAAGTGAGCACTGCCAAAATTAAAATTGCTGATCAAATCCTCTGCCACAAAGCAAAAACTCTCGTGGATTATTTTGTGGGGACCCATGACGGAGGATTTGTTTGGTTGAATCGGAAGGGGCTTGGGTCTGCTTTTCCCTGCGGCACTCCCCTTGCGCTTTTTGACCGTGGACTCAATTTAGGAGGCTATCCGCAAATTCTGCGCCCTCATAGTTTTCTTGATAAAATAATCCAGGCAGTCTCCGCCGGGACCCCAACCCCTCCCGACGAAGACCGCCAAATCAAGCGTGTTTGCCACGGCGCCCCCTGGCCGGATGCAAGCACAATAATTCCCATCATCCGGCGTGATTACTCCGACACCCCCTGGACGGATGCACACACGCAATAGGTTCCGCATCACTGACAAATTCTTTACCCTCAATATCCCCGGCGAAAACGAGAGACCCCATTTCCGCTTTTGCCCGCTTCCAGGCATACGGGGTGGGATACCGGAGGGCAACCGCTTGCAGCGCCTTGGCCACAAAATCGTTCAAGCTCATCAGCGCAAGCGTTTTGTCCTCGGAATCCTCAAAGACGCTGCCCGCAGACCGGACCATCCTTTTCGTTTGCGCCTGAAATGTCAATCGCACCATCTCCTCCGGCGCGCCTTTAAACTGCAAATCCATGACCTGAACAATGGTGGCGTCAAGGGCGCGCCTGAACTCCACGTTTTCCAACCATTGTCGCAGGCAATGGCTGGCAACGGCACTCAAGGAGGGCCGGTCGGCTCGCCAATGGGCAAGAAGATTATGGCGCGTGGCGTAGATCATTGTTGGCAGACCGGATTTTCGCGTTCAATTCCTTTTCAGCCGCCAAGCAGTTTGCGAACGGGACCGGGCAGGCAGCCGAGATGCTTGGCTACGCCTCCCAGACTCAGGATTCCCGACCCTACGGCCAGGAGGGCACCGGTGACAATGATAGCTTTCCCGGCCACTGCCACGGCTGTTCCTACAGCAGCAATGGCCAAGCCCAATCCGGCCACCTTGGCGGCTCCTGTAGCAGCTTCTGACGAGCCGCTTCTGGCCCCGAGGACGGTGCTGATACTACCTACAGCCGCCACTGCGCCTCCGATACCCGCGATGACTGCGCCGATGCTGGCCATGGCGGTGCCTGCGGCCGCGGCCAATCCACCCATGACCATCCCGGCCGCGCCGGCTTTCACCGGGTTTTCGCGCGCATACTGCGCCACTGCCGCAGCCTTCTCTTTCCAAGCAGTCCCCTGCGGGCTTTCGTGCGTGATTCGGACTGTCTTGCCCAACCCAGGTTTCTCCGAGAAGCGGACCTTTTTCCACCCTTCATGCGCTCGCGGCGGTTGCCGCCGGCTTTGGTTCTGTCGGTAAAAATGCCGCGCGCGCGGATTTGGACCTTGCCTGCGGACGGCCAACAAACGTTCACCTTGCTGATATCTGTCTTGGAAACCCGTGTGCGGGACGGCACTCCACCCGGTGCCTCTGGGGGGAGGCCAGGCAAAAGCGGTTTGACGGAAGGAGCGGCCGCAGCGCGGGCAAAATCTAGCCCGGTTCCAAACGTCGATGGAAAACCCCCATCCGCAATCCCAACACGTGCGGTAGAAGTACCGCCCGTTGCTGGCACGCTGGGACGCATACGAGATTGGTTGTGGGAAACCAGGCTGAAACAAAGTCTTCATACAACAATCGAGAAGCGCCGAACGATGTCGTTTTCCGAGAAAATAACCGGGACCCTTACTCAGAGAGCCGGTTAACCCGGATTTTTCACATTCAGGGTGAAATACATCGCAGGGTATTGTAGGGCAGGCGGCCCCGCCTGCCGTCCAGGGACCCTCGGCAAGCGGGCCGTTTGCCCTACAAAATAACATTCGATTGTGAAATATGCAGGTTAGCGGAACCGAGCGCCTTGCCCGCCGCCGTTGTGGATACGGGTGGGGCTTTCAGGTTGGCCTGCTCCCTGCGCAAGGCCAGGGGTTCCCGCACGTTGACGAACAGGCGTCGCTGCAGCGTCTCAACTTCGCGACTGTATCCGTGCAAGAACAACTCGAACAGGGGACGGATGATCTCCTGGTAGTCAGACTTGATTTTTCCGCTCAATTCGCTTTCGGCAGCCTCCGTGCCGTGGATGCGTCGCAGGTTGCCATCGAGGTGTTCGGCAAGATCTTTCAGCGATTGGCGGAGCTGGGGCATCGCATGGTCGATATCCGCCCGCAGGATTCTGGCTTGCTGGCGCGTCCCATCCGCGAATTCCTGACAGGCCGGCCGGACGCACTCCTCGAATTCCCGCCGAACGGTGGTTGCGCTCGCTTCCTCCTGTTGAACAGTGCCGCAACCGCTGAGCATCGCTACAAACAGCGCCATCCCCAGGAGAACTCGGGCGGGAAGGACCAGACGCTCGGTGTCCCACATTGCACAGGTAGTGTCGATTTTCATATCTGAACAGAAGTGACAAACTCCATGTTTTTCCGAAATATTCGCTGACCGATTGCTCCGCACGTCTGGTCCTCGTCCGGTCCTTTTCAAAGGAGGAGAAACGTTCCCGAGGGGGCGAATTCATGTTCTCCCAATGTCGTTGCGCTCGGATCTTTTCCTTGTTTGATGACGTGGTTGGCCTAAAGTTCAAAATGTTGATCAAATGAGTCATTCCACCGCAGATCGCCACACTGCCAAGAACGATTCGTCTGGTTGCGGGAATGTCATCGCGCCCAGCACATTGGCTCTTCATGGTGGGCGGCCGGTTGCGAACCCTGCGATGCAATGGACTTGGCCGCCGCGCTATCCCGGCATGGGCGAGTTGTTGAAACGCTACGTTGACGAAGGGGAGCCGCTCTCGATTCAAGGGCGCGATGGCATCCTGGCGGACTGCGAGGACGCGTTGAAGCAGGTGTTCCGTCGGAAACACGCGGTGTTTTGTTCATCGGGCACGATGGCGCTTTATAGCGCATACTTTGCGATCGATCTTCGTCCTGGCGACGAGGTGATTTGCACAACCGTAACGTATCACGCCACAGCCGCGCCGGCGTTGCATCTGGGTGCGCGCGTGATTCTGGCTGACGTCGAGCCGGACACGGGCAATATCGCCATCGAATCGGTGGCGGCCGCCATTGGACCGCGCACCCGGGCTGTGGCCAGCAATGCGATGTGGGGACACCCTGTTGCCCAGGATGCTCTGCGCGCCCTTTGCGATCAGCATGGCCTGGCATGGATTGAGGATGTCAGCCACGCGCATTTCGCCGAATTTCGGGGCCGGCCGGTGGGAAGCTGGGGCGATATTGCCTGCGCCAGCCTGCAAGGCACAAAACTCGTTTCCGGCGGCGAGGGAGGCGTCCTGTTGACCGACCGGGACGACCTCCATGACCGAGCTGTGTTGCTTGGCCACAACCTGAAACGATCCCAGACTTGCGTCTGCGATCCTGCCTATGCGCCGATTGGACGCACCGGGTACGGCTTGAAATTTCGGGGACACCCTCTTGCCGCCTTGCTTATTCACGACCAATTGACGAACCACGCCGCCCGCTGGGTGGCCGAACGCCGGGACGCGCTGACTCGGTTAAGTTTGGAATTGGGAAAGCTGCCCGGCATTACGCCGCCGGTGGTTCATTCGAGTACGACCAGCATGGGGGCATGGTACGGTTACAAACCACACGTGGATGCCGAAGGGTTAGGGGTGCCGTTGGACCGGCTGGTGCTCGCCCTGAAGGCGGAGGGGCTTGACGTCGATCAGCCGGGCTCTCCGCCTCTGCACACCTTGGCACTGTTTGATCCGCATCGATTTCCGATTGGCGCATTCGAAAAGGCCGACAATCGCGGGCGCGCTTTCCCGGGCGCTGAGGCATACGGCAAGGGACTTCTCAGTCTGCCCACGCCAACCGGCGTCCGCGACGCCCTCATCCTTCAACAACTGATTGATGGATTTGCAAAGGTCTGGCGCGGTCTGGATGATCTGCGATGAACACGACCATCCAAGAAGCCAGCCCGGACTTGAATCCTTCGTTGGCGGCATTGCTGGGACAGGCGCTCGGCCCCATTGGGGATATGGAGCGATTTAACCGGGCGCGGAAATGGGTAAACTGGGCAGTGAACCCGGCCGGAGCCACAGTCGTTCCTGGTGGCGTTGCCGTGGTCGAAACGCCTGCGGACGGGACCTGGTATCTCTGGCTGATGGCGGTCCGTCCGGATTTGGAGAGGCGCGGCATCGGACGCGCCTTGTTCGATGCGGTCGAGGCAGCCGCCCGCCGCTCATGCGCGCGATGTTTGCGTGTGCAAACCTACCGCCGATGGGAGCGAATGTTGCGGATCGTGAAAGCCCGACGATGGATGTTTGTTGGAGCGACCCTTGGCGCCCGTAACGATCAAGTCAAAGAGGAATGGGTATTCCCCCTTCGTCCGACGCCGCTTCGCATGGTGGTGGTCGGCGCGAATCCGGAGGGCCGAGGCGGGGAATGGATCGCCGCGATCCGCCGCGATCCCGGTCTGGCGGAACTGGTCGGCGTGTGTGATGCCGACGCCCATCGCAGGGCGGCTTGGCTGGGGGTGGACTGCGATGGCGACCTGGCGGTCCTGCTTGGACGTGTCAAGGCCGAGGCGGTGATTCTCGCCTTGCCGCACACCGCGTATGCAGATGCCCGGCGGATTTGCATCGAGGCCGGAGTGGCGATGTTGCATGAAAAACCCTTGGCCTGCTCGATGACTGAACTGCTCAAGCTCCATGATCAACTGATTGAAAAGCCATGCGCCATGGTCGTGGGCGTGCAACGGCGGTCGCATCCCAGCTACGTGTTTTTGCGCGGACAACTTGCGACCGCAAAGGTCCGCCCAGCGACGTTGACCATTCGCATGCGCCTTGGGCGGCCTGCAAACGAATGCCCCCGAGACTGGCGGGTTGATCCGTCGTTGGCAGGCGGCGGCGCCCTGCTCGACCTCGGATATCACGCCATGGATTTGGCCCAATTTCTACTCGACGCTCCGTTACAGGTTGTTGCCTGCAATCTCTGGACATTCAACGCGCCTGCCCGGGAAGGGGAAATCGAAACCGCCGCCCGTGTTGTGGCTCGTTGCGGACCGACCTGGGTTTGCCTGGATATTGACCGTCACGGTGGCGAAAAAGTCGAGTGGGTGGAGCTGGCGCTGGAAGACACCCTGATTTGCGCAAACCGCGAAACCGTGACGATCAACGGGCAAACGGCGTTCGCGTGTGACGAACGCTGGGAGGCTGCGCTCCAGGGACGGCTGGCGGAACTGGTCATGGTTCGAGATCAGCCTCCGCGCCCACCCGACTTGTGGGATCAACTCGGTGTTTTGCAAGTTGTGGAACAGGCTTATTCGCAGGCCCGTCAGGTGGGACTTGGACAGGAGGGCACGCGTCATGGATGAAGGATTTCTTGCGATCACAGCGTTGCGCATGGCAGAGGTCCAACGCCACGAGGAAGCTCTGGCGTTGTTGGACGGACGACATGTTGCGCTCGAGGCGTATATCCGGACCCGAAATCGCAATCTGCAATCCGCGCCTCCGGGGCCTATGGGCGATGCCATCGAGGGATGGACGCACTATTATTCCGCTCGATATGCAAGCGCAGCGGAAGCGTTTGCGCGTTCAGTTGCCTGCGGTGAGCCATGGATCGAATCCTGGTCCGCCCTGGGCCTGGCGAAGTGTGGAACGGACGCCGGATTCCTCAAACGGGCAGCGGACTGGTGCGCGCTTGCGGCGGCCATTGCGCGTCGCTTCGAATTGCAGGAGCTTATGGCCGCCGCAATTGGGGCGCTCGGGGAGATTTTGCTGCGTGGAGAACAACCCCGCGAGGCCGCCGAGGCCTTTACACTGGATCTCGCCTTACTGCCGCCCGGTGCCGCTTATCGGGGGCGAGTGCTTTGTTACCGAGCGCACGCTTGGTCTCGATTGGGACCGGGCGCACAAGCGGCTGCCGAGATGGCCTATCGCATTGCGGCCCATACGCCCGGCGAAGAAACTGATCGGTATGCTCTGGCCGGCCTGGCTCTGCTGGGCGCCGAATCGGGCAAGAGCAACCTTGTTGACCAAGCGTTGGCCGACACCCCTCGCGGTCCGCACCTTGGCCGCGCGGTTTGCTTGATCGCGCGGACACGGTTGGCCTTTCGGCGCAGCGAATCTTCCGAAACATGGTTCCGCGACGCATGGGCTGACCTGCCTTCCGAATACGTTTTCGAACGGAGATGGCTGCAAGCTTGGAGCGCAGCCTTGGGTCACTCGTTGATTGCGGCCGACAGTTCGATTGACACGAATTTTGTAGCGCCCGCGATCGGTTCCGCTGACGCCCATCCGCGCTGGCCCCTTGTATGCGCTTTCGACCGAATGGCCGATACGGATGATCTTTACGACCGGGGTTTTGACGCCGTTGCGTGGGCGCCCGACCCCGAATCATGCTGGACCCAGCGTTCGTTCTTCATGCCCTGACCAGATCGGCATGCTTCCTGCGCCCTTGGCCCCGCCCATCATGAGTGAATTCCGAAGGCACCGCCCCAGCGAAACATTCTTTCTTGACGGACAGGACATCACAATCACGGCGATCTATTGAGATATGCCTTGGGGGCGATGAACAATTGGTTCGGACGCCTTGGGCGACCCGATCCCTCCCAGCCCTCGGAACGGACTGGGCGTCAATGGGCTTGAAAAGCCAGATCGGGTCTCGACATTCCCCATCTTCACCGCTATGTATCCCCCCCATGGGAAAAAGGAATTTCTTACCAGTTCCTAGCAGGGTGTTGAAAAACGCGCCTACAATCTGGCCGTTTTCCATCGGAGAAAATTGTAGGCCGCTTGCCATCGCGCGGCGTTTTGGTTTTTTTCAACAACCTAGACATGGAAATCGTGGCGCAGGCCATGTCTGGCGATTCCTCCAGCCGCACACGCTGCTTGGCGAAGTTCCACGAGTGGCTGCCGCAACCGGTTGCCTGGTCCGAACCCTTTGCTGCTTACCTGGATTCGTTCGGCGGCCCCGTGGCCCTAGTTTCTGCCCTGCGGTTTGCATGCAGGTGACCGGGAAAGGGAGTTGCATATGAGTAGCAAGGGAAGAGAACAGCGTGTCGGGGACAATTCTTTTGAAATCACGGACATCGCGATAGTCGCCTCGTTGTTGGAGCGACTCGAAGCTCTGGCACGCACTCAACTGGGCGCACAGAACCTTCGCGATATGGTCGGCGCCGTCAAGCTGATCACAGATCTGTCGCCAGTACTTGGACGCATGGGGGAGGATGTTCACGGTCAGATTGGACCAAAGGCCTCCGCCCTGCGCGTGGAGCACGACTACCGCGAGTGGAAGTTGCGTCTCGGGCGAATGCTGGCGATCTGCAGCGGTGCAGGCGAAGCAACCGCCTCTCTGAAACACTTGAGCGATCAGGCTGGCGAGATTCTTGTGTCTCTCCGGAGATTGCAGGACCAGTGTCGTGCTGCCGAAGAAGAACAGTTGGCTCAAGCTCAATTGGAGGGCCATTGCTCTGAAATCAGCAAACTGCTTGCGGATGGGATCCTGTCAGGCTGGCAGCCATTGTGGGCGCGTGCCAATCGAACAGGGAAGGAAGACCTCGCCCTGATGGGGAAGTTTGGTTCCCTGCGGCAGGGGATCACTGCGTTCGCCCAGATCTGGGAGTCTTCGCTCGACTGCGGCCGGGCACTGGCTGAGACCTACGGTCGCCACGATAGTTGGCCTCTGCGCTCGCGCAAGCAGGAGGAGACTTCGTCGGCTTGGCTCTTGGATACGTTGCGGGCCGTCCGTCATTGGGGCGAACGTCAACTCGCCCGCATGCAAAAGCTGAAACCCTCCGAACTGCCCGCCGTCCCTCTGAACTTGGATTTTGGCCTCGCCGCACCGGTCGCGCAGTTGGCCCTAGAAATCGAAGTGGGGCTGGCCCCCTTGAGGGCGATGGTAGTTGGGCCAGTAATGGCCATCGAGGGCATCAGGGCGCTTCGTGAGAAGGCCAAATTCGATGGGTATCTTCCGCAACAGGGCAGCCGTGATTGCGTTCTGCGGCTGTTGGTGGACTGCAAGCTCGATGCCGACTTCCTGGCTGCGCTGTGCGCGGTCGCGGTCATCCTGGATGGCGAGGAGAAGGCCGTTGACGTAGGCCGGGACGCGATTGTGCTGTTAATCGGGGCTACTATGCCCCGCTATTTGAGGGGACCACAGTTCACGTCTGAGAATACGAACCAAGCGGCCTATGGCACCCTGAAGAGATCTGTGCTGGCCCCCTCCACAGACTTGGCGTTCGGACTCCGAGTTTGGGCCAAGCACCCTGACTGGCCGATGACCCTCAGACAAGGCTTACAGAGCACGATATGGCAGCGATTGCCTGAAATGGGCGCTCTGGGTTGGTGGGTGCTTGCATCACTACTTGACAGCGTGCCCTCTGAGGATACCGGTGCCGCAGCGCGGCTGATGCAACAGGCGAGGATAGCAAACGCGTCCTTGGAGGCTCTCGTGCCCCTCGTTGGCATGCAGAGCATCGATCTGTCTGACGACGTTCTATGCCTTCTCTCGTCTCTCGAAGCGTTGGCGCTCCAAAGGCACTCTGATATTGAACTGCGAGCCATGCCTACGTTTATCCAGCGCTTTGGCGGCCAATATCCTGTGTTGTGTAACCGCCTCCGCACCAAGTTCGTTGCACGGAACACGGCAGCCCGCAGTCCTCCGGGGAGCGCGGCCTCGACCCCAATGGCTGACGATGATTTGGTCCAGCAGGTTCACCAAATGGTGAGGGCTAGGAACTATCGAGGCGTCAGATGCCTTGAGAAACTCAGCAGACGCTTCGTTGAAGAATGCGCTCAGCCATTCCTCTCCTCGGTCGAGTCCGCGACGGAAAGGAAGGAGATAGACAACGCATTGTCCGGGCTCTCCGGTTCAGACCCGGAACAGATTATCGAGCAGTGGGGGCGGGAGTTCCCGCATGGTCCCGAGGGGAAGCTCAGGCTACGCCTGATCAACGACTGTCGAGAGATGCTCGAAGCGATCCACAAGCTTGGCGAGATGGCACTGCGTAATCTTGGGGCCAGCAGAACTGATCCTCAAGCGCTGCAGCGTGAACTCAAGGAACTCCATCGTCTGGGTGAGATGGGGGGGCAGGGTGCTGATCTTATGACGCAGGTCCTTAAAGGAGATGTGTCCTCGGTGGTCCTTCCGGGCAATGCCCTGTCCAATACAGCGCTGCTATGGTGCTTCCCGCGCTCGCTGACTTTGTGGAATTCCGGGTGTTTTGACCTTGCCCGTTATAGGGAGGCATTTGAGAAGGATCTTGCGGAGGATCCAAGAGACTTCGCTCTTTCAGAAGCCAATGCCGGACGTGTGGGCTGGGCTGAGAATGTGATCGGGGAGCTAGGGGTTCCTGTAACCGATGAAAAGCGCCGGGCTATCCTCGAAACCGCGAGAGATTGGGTGGAACTCCTTGACCTAGCTCGATCTGAGATACTTGCTGATCTCGGGGATGAGGCTAAGTCGGATGAGGTCCGGGCGCTATTAGCATGGCATTCGGAAGCATTAGTCCAACGCAACTATGTGGAAGCAGAACGCGCTCTTGAGAGTCTTCGGGAACCAGCTAACGAGTGTCGCAAGCGAAAGCAAGAGGCCCAAATCATTCGCGAAAACCTGGATCAGGAGATCGAGAGACTGCTTCTCGCGGTCTCTCGTGCCAAGCTGTCTGTTGACATGAAGTCGGAATGGTTACGGCGAATGCTCATGCTTCAGGATAAGTTGTCTGGCGGCGTGGATATCCTAACGATCCATCGCGAAAAGGAAGTGCTGGCGGCTAGATTGGCGGCGGGCGACGCCCCGCCGCAGGAACCCGTGATGGCCGCAGCTTGCCCGTCAGCCGGCGAGACAAAGTCGGAGAAACTCAGCGTTCCACAAATTCAGCAGCGAGAGGGGCCTTACTATGGTATCGTGAAAGCGGTTCTCGGGATGTACGGCTTCATCGTTCCTTTTGACAACGTGTTGTATTCCGGGGAAGACATTTTCTTCCACAAGAACCATGTTAGACCTAGAACAGATGGTGCCTCTGATCTCCCTCCGGCAGGCATCCTGGTTGGTTTCCCTGGGGTCACTCGTCGGCCTGAGCATCCTCGACCGGGTGTGTCCGACGTGTGGTTGCTTTCGCCGGGAGAACAAGCCACCGCGATTGCGAAGCTATCCGAATCTCTTGGGATGCCCTTGGAGGATGTTGGTTGGTTCAACGGTCAAGCGCTTCTGACTGTAGGGTGCGGCTTTCGCTCCGTGGCCGAGCCCCGGGAGGCGGAAAATGGTTCTTTGTTATGCTTCCAAGCGGTTCCCACGAGCCAGCCGGAGGCTGCGGTTAAATTACTCGGTCCTCCTTCAAGAGTCACGGAAAAGGGGATGGAGTTTTTTCGTCGTCTTGCAAGGCGAGCGAGGCCTCCGGAGCGACCTCGTGCCATCACGGGTTCACCACTGACTCCCGAGTCTCTTCAGTCTCTTCAAACACTCGACCCGTCGCAACCAAACTCATACAGAGATGCCAAGGAGTGGCAGGTCCACTTGAACACAAGCGAGGACCATGAAAGAGTGGTCGAAGCTCTGGTGAAGCTTCCAACCTACGGTGCCAACGCTGCCAATATGGCCTGGCTGCGTGCTGTGCTCATCAAGTCATTCCTGACCAAGGCGAAGGCTGCGAAGGAACCTGTTCAGGATGTCCTGAATGGCTTGGTCCAGTCTGCGCCCGTTTGGTTCGGGCCTAATCAGGATGCAACCTTTTCGCTCCTCTACCAGGGAATGCATGCATTTGCGGAAGAGAGCCCGCAGGAGTTTTCACACGACGATATGTGGAGATTTTTCAGCAAGTTGCAGGACCGCTTGGGGACCCGTCCGCACTACCGGCTGGAACTCATTATGGCTAATATTTCCATCGAGGAGGCAGAAGATGGCGTCCCTGACGAGACGAAGATCGTCGAGCGCGCAGCCGACCACGCCAGGCGCGCCATGGTTATCCATCCGCGTCTTTCGGAGTCTCACAACCTCCTCCGGCAACTGGAGACACGCTTTGGTTGGCGACAGCCACGCGAGAAGCCACCAATATCACCCCACAGTGGCCCCATCGCCCCGGAGCAGGCCACCTCTGCCGACGATCCGGTCGACGAGACCGAGAGAATTCGACAGTTTTATGACGGACTTGGAGGCCGCTCTAATGCAGAGAAAGCCAACCGCTTCTTTCATGCGAGGCGCGAGCGAGTGCGCGAAGGACTGCCTCTGGACGAGCTCCTTGCCAGTCACTGTCGGTACCTTTTGACGTGTGAGCGCCCTGCCGAAGCCGAGGCACTGATTCTCGACGAAGCCAGACAAGGCCACATTGCGGACTGGGCCATGGTTGTGCGATTACTTAGCGATGCGTGGCGCGCCCTAGGCTTGGATGAGGCCAAGATACGGGATTCTGTGGCACGCTTGAGAGCTACGCTACCCCCGACTGTCCAGCCCCACTTTGAACTCCTTCTTGCGAGTCTGCTGTTCGACAAAGGACGCTACGAATCCGCTTTGCGACATGCCGAACAAGCTCGCGACGCGCTCCCGAGTGCAGAAACCAGGCATCTGGTCAGCCGCTGTGAGCAGCAGATAGCCCGGGCCGGCAAGCCGGTGGTGCCCACCGATCAGGCTCGTGAGGAAGCCTGGACCAAAGTCCAACGTATCGCTGCTGAGGAAGATGCTGCGTCCGTTACCGCCTTCGTTGTGGACCGCATGAGCGATGAGAGAGTTGGGCCGTGGCTTGTCCGGGAATGCGTCTCAGACAGCAGCGTTCTCTCTCAAGATGGGGAGCGGCGCGCCCTCATTAGGCAAGCCCGATCATGGGAGAAGGCTCCGTCAGTCGAGTTGCTCCAGGCATACTTGCGGGTACACCATGCCTCTGTTTCGCAACAGGTGGCTCGCCTTGACGGTGCCGTTCTGGAAGCTGCGGTTCGTGATCCGCAACTCGCTGTTATCGAGAGCATCGACCGTACTCTGACCGATGCTGCCGCAGCGTTCGCGCTATATGATTCACTCCGGGAGATACATCCCTCGGTCCTCGACATTCGTTGGCGCCTGGCGATGGCGGCCAAGAAGCTGTGGAGCGAAAGCAAAGACCACAAATATATGGATAAGCACGTCCTGGCTTCTCTGCTGTGTGTATGGACACGCGGCTCTCGATTCGCGCCGGCAGTCGTGGTCAATGACATGCTGAGCATGGGTCTGTTTGGTCTAGCTGCCGTGGTTGCGCACTCCGCCGCCCAGGGCGGACAGAAAGGGTTGGAGGACATCCTCAGACTGGCCGTCGGCAAGGCGACACCGTCTCCTTGGGAATGGCCTTCGGTTCTCCAACGGGCACGCATGGAACTGGATGAGAGGCGTTGGGGTGCAGCAGAGAATTCCGTGATATGCGCACTGCTGGCATGTCCTTCCCACTGGCCAACGTGCCAGACTTTCCGGAGGGTGTTCACCGATCCAATGGAGGAAGACCTTCTCGTGCTGAAAGCCGTGTCGGGCATGGCTCTCTCTGGTGTGAACTTGGCTCTTTCGACTTCTGAAGGCAGAGATTCACCGGAACTGCTGGTTCTCAAAGCCGAGTTGACGCTGCACTCGGCTGAAATTGGGGAAGTCCCCGCCGCTGCGGATGAAGCCGCCCGAGTCTGCTCCGATCTCTGCTCGCAGGCTCAGCGGCAGCGCCAAGGCTTCAAACCTGCGATTCTATTACAGAACAGGCTCAAGCCCGGCCTGTCACTTGCCCCCGGGGAGACGTATGCTGGATGTTACTGTATCGTTGAGGCCCTTTCTCCCGGCTCTTATGGCCAGGTTTACCGTGCGAAGGTATTGGACCCCGGATCAGGTGAACCGAATACCGTAGCACTGAAATTCGTGCGGGCTGACGCACCGACCCCCGAACGAAAGGAGCAGCAGCGTAGCGCGCTGGCGCGAGAGGCCAAGATCGCGTTAAGGTTGAAACATCCAGCTATCGTAAGCGTATTCGACTTTCTCAATAACCAATGCCTGGTTATGGAATACATTGACGGCTGGACTGTCGCTTCCAAAATTGAGCACAGCATCCGTCTCCCATGGCAAACAGTTCACCAGATTGGGCTGCAGATCGCCGAGGCGTTGGAGTACGCTACCGATCTTGTTCGGAGGGAATTCGGAACGGAAGACAGCCACACGACCGCACGGGAGTTTGCCCATCGGGACATTCACCCCGGGAACATCATGGTGACAGACAGGGACGGCCGCCCGCATGCGAAACTGCTCGACTTCGGCCTAGCCAGGGTTCCTGGGGGCACAGCGACGACCGCGGTGTTCGCGGGTGTGAATCGAAGGCTTGCCTACCGCGCGCCGGACTACGGGCCGAGGATGGACCACCGTGGCGACATGTTCGCTCTGGGGGTCATCCTCTACGAACTGATTGCCGGCGAGGGGCCGTATCCCTACGACCGGTACTGCGACTTCCAGAACAACCAGGCAAAGTCGGAGGATGCTCCTTGCAAGTTGAGGCGCATAGGTGATCTTTTGGGGACTGGCGTCGACGTGCCGGATGCGTTCGCAACCGTCTTGGCCAGAATGGTTGCCTTCAAATGCACTGACCGGCACGACAACTGGGCCAGTCTGATCAGGGATCTGAGAGAAGCTGTGACAGAGACCGGAAAGGCATCCGCATGACCTACTACGGAGTCGTTAGCAACATGAATGAGTTGAGGCGGTATGGGCAGGTGATTGCCGCCGACGGGAGAATCTTCCCGTTCCTCTACGATGACTGTGAAGGAAGCCCCGACGAGATAAAATGGCAGCCCATTCAGTTCGATGTAGTCCCACATCCATGGCAACCTGATCGGCAAGTTGCCAAGAGGGTCCGTCCCGCCGGGGCCTTACCCGAGCACACCGGAAGAGTCGCTCTGCTTCGAGGTACTTATGGTTTCATCAGCATCAAGAATGCTGAGAGGGTGTTCTTTTTCAGGCAACTAGCCCCAAGGCTTAAGGAGGGGGATGCCGTGACTTGTACGGCGGTACCTGGGAAAGCCCACCACTTGTTCGCATTGACGGTAGCCAGGACAGAAGAAGGCGTTGGTACACCACTTGGCGGGACACCCCGAGCGGGGGACGCCCAGCACAAGGGGCAGGCGACTCCTGTTCGAACTGGAAAGCTCACCCTGCCCATGAGTCCCACGGTAGCCGCCGCGACGAGGTTTGGGAACCGGCATGGAAAGGATGTCAACGAAGATGCGTTCCTGGTCCTTCCCATCCTTGGGGGTGAAGCATGGCTTCTTGTGGTCGCTGACGGGATATCCCGGCCTGAGAACGGGTGGTGGGCAAGCGACAAGTGTATGGAGCTTATCTGGCGATCCCTTCCTGATGTCGAGCAACAGTTGCTTCAGAAGAAAGGCGGCGAGCAACAGGCTGTATCCGAGTGGTTGGATAGGTTGCACCGGGACTTTCTCCGCGAACGAAGGTCACAGATGAACGACGAATTCAAGCAGAGCTCCTCGACGCTTACCATGGCCATTGTCCGTGGCCATGATGTGTTCTGGGCCCACTGCGGCGACAGCCGGCTATACGTGCTAGATCCTGAAGAAAGTCGGTTGAAGGGCGCCTTTTCGGAGAACCTGAATACTCAGCGCAGCTCCAATCGCTACTCAGGGAGGGGGCTCAGCAGCCACATCGCGGCAAACGGAACGGACTGGAATCCGCTGTCTGATCACCTCACCATCCCTGAAGACGGCCTTTTGCTGCTCTGCTCCGACGGGGTCGTGTCCCGGGACAGCGAACTGAAAATCGCGAAATCGACTGTCCTTAAGGGACTTCTCACTCCCGCTGGCAGTCTCCAATCAGCCGTATCCGAGGCTCTGGACAGAATCCGAGCCGCGGGCGAAACCGATGATCTGACTCTGGTCGCGTTCAAACCAGTGGGGTGACACTCCAATGTCGCTTCATTACACACCGAACCAGATCAGTAACTCGTTCGAAGGCGCGGTAATACGAGAACTCGCGCAGCTTTCTTGTGAAATCAGCATCAATGGTTTCATCGCGCACAACGTCCTTCTTCCCAATGTCAAACATCGCTACCTCCCGAACGAGCATGACGTGATTTTGCTGCTGCCGCATGCCGGATACACGATTGACGCAAAAGAATATGAGCCGGGCGAATACATGATCCCTTGCAATGGCCCGATCGAATACAGAGGGCCGGGTGAGAAGGACTTTCACAGTGTTCGGGAACTCCCATGTCCGTATGAGATCGCCGACAAGAAAGCCAAGATTCTGAATGGCGTTTGCACTGAGATTTGCCAGGATTTCAGCAACTACCACATTGAATCAGTGATCGTTGTCCCGGACCACGCGCAGTTGATCCAGTGCGATACGACCACGCCTGTACGCACAATCCCCATGCGTTTGAGGATTGTGAAACTGAGTGAAATTCGTCGGCGAATCCTTAAAGATATGAGGGAGCCTAAATGTGGTCAGAAATTGGAACCCCACCATCTTGAGAAGATATGGCACGCGATCGGAGCGCGGTCGTCTGATGTGGGGCCGAATGTGGAGTTGTGCGGTCTGCGGTTCAGCCAGCAGATCAACCGCAGAGAACCTGGATGTCCTGTCCAGATGGAGGCTTTCCGTGGTAAAGAGATTCTAACTGACATCGACACAGAGATACGGGTCTACCGAAAATGGCCATGGAACGGTGAGTCCGACCGTTTCATGGCACGCATGCGCAAGCGTCTCAAGCTCCTCCGGAAAGTGTCGCGAGATACGGTGCCCCGCGTAATCGAAGCCGCCAACCTCCCGGACGCTTTCGTGTTCGCAACACAGTGGTTCGATGGTGAGACGATAGCCGAACTCGTCTGCCGCCGGTCATCGCTCCCCCCTAATTTGGCCGTCAGCCTTGTTGCGCACGTGGCACAGACCGTTCAGCATCTACACGCCGAGAACATCATCCACCTCGACATCCGTCCTGAACATGTGTGGGTAGCGCCCGCGTTAGAGGGCCATGGGGGTGCCCAGCACCTCCTAGCTGGGTTCACGAGTCCCCTTATCGACGACTCAAGGGTGTCAACACAAGCCTATGCGGACGGATTCGACGCGTCCTTCGCGGCACCCGAGATGCAGTACCATCGGCATCCGGACCGGAGCAAGCCCCAAAATGATGTGTTTTCGCTCGGCCAACTTCTCACGTATTGCGTGCTTGGGGAAGCGCAGTATCGCCAAAATCTTCAAGACGACGGAAAACTCCTTCTGCCGGAGAGGGTCGGCGGACGAATCAGGGACTGCATCCGCATGTCCACCGAACCTCGTGTCGCCGCCCGTCTACCATCCGTTGAGGAATTTAGCAGGCTCTTGGCGGTACTGAAATGAGTGATGCAAGATCACAAGTTCTTAATTCCGCTACTTCAATACGGGAAGAAGCGCTGGGGCTGGACATGCGGCGGCAAACGCTTTTGAGAGCGAAGTTCCTGGACGGCCCGCTTCCATTCGGCAGGAGCGATATAGCCATTCTGAGGGAACAGCCAGCACCGCGTGAGAAGGCGCTCCGCCCGGTCAAGCCATTCGCTGGCGGCATTCCGGTCGAAACGACCGAGACTGCACGCCGCTTGCGCAGCAACGGTGGCCGCGATGAGCCGCAGCAAGGGTGCGGAGACCCGCTCCAAGAGTTGCCAGGAATGCTCGAAATCCGCCTGGCTTTTTGATGGCAAATCAGCCGCGGCATACAGAGCGCCCCGGTATTTGAGAGCGGCGGCGAGGAGCCAGACGGAATGAGCGACGGTTTCGGCCGGCAATTCCCAGTTCTGAAAACCTTTTTGCACCGCGTTCCGTTTGAGAAGCAGACGATACGCGCCGAGGAACCGAATGCGGTTGAGGTACGCGAGACTTACCGAGTGGGTATTCTTTGGGTAAACCTGCAACTGGCGCAACGAATGCCTATAGGCCGCACCCATCTTCTCCGGTGCATGAAAGGCATGCCACAGCACCACTTGGACAGAATCCCTACACACGTCAGCGCCTTTATCGTCACATCGGTTCGCAAGGGCGAGCGATTGTTCCAGCAACGCAAGGCTCTCGCGAGCCAGACGCGGCGCGAAGAGAGATTTCTGCAGCAAGGGCTGTCCGCCCAACAGGCCGCATGCAATCATGCGACAACGATTGCGCTGGCTCACGTCAGCTTGAAGATCGGGGCGGTGGGCGTACTGCAGAAGCTTACGACCAAGAGCCTCAGCCTGGTCAAGGTCCCCTGCGTCGGTATGCATGACGACTTGATCGGCAACTTTTTTAACGTACTTCAAGGGATCAGCAATTTCATAACCCAACCGTTCAGCTTCCGCGGTATAGCGCCTGGCGCGCACCGGATCACCGGAGTGATTGGCCACGGCAACATGCAGGTATTTTGCCAGCGCAAGTTGTTCCATGGCCTCTTCCCGGTCTCGGGAAGCGCGAGTTGCGTGCAGGAAAACCTTCTCGTATCGGCGGAGGCGGTGCTCGGCCTCCTTGAGCGGCAGCATTCCTTCGCTCAGTTCCCTTTCAAGTTCCTGAAAGCGGTTGACGGCCTTGCGCAAGTCCATCTCAAACAGACCGTGCCGTTCCATTTCAGCCGCAACCCGGCGCAGACTTTCAGGGAGTGAAAGCCCGGAATTCAGGAACGGGACGGTAGGAGCCGCAAAAACGCGCACTCCCAAACGGCGCGCCAAGGCGGACTTTTCCTTGAATCCGTCAATCTCGGCCAGGCGACCATACTTGATCGCGCCAGTTGCTAAGAGGTCAAGCGGAGCGTACTCCCCAATCACACGCCCTTTCCTGCTTTCGCCGGCGAGAATCAATGGCAAGAGGAGACTGCCGCCTTCGGGTTCCGGCTGCGTCGCTCCAAAATCCACCAGGATCTTTGCCCCAAGATCGAGATGACCGTCATTCTCCATGGCGGCCGCAAGGCGGCTCCATTCCGTCAGGATTCTGCCGGAACGATCACGGATTTTCTCGGTCTCGGCCTCAACGGGCTGGAGTGTGAAGGGTACGGCAACTGCGGCGAAGGCGGGGTTGCCGATTGCCAACGGAAAGATGCCGTCACAATCCAGGAAATCCTGGATGCGCCGGGACATGTAGCGCCACGCCTCTTGTTCAGCGTCGGTTGAAAACCGCATGTCAGGAATCTCGTGTTTCCGCGTGCTTTCGGTCGGGGCGTTGACCCGCCGCAGGGGAAGGACATGCTCCTTAAATCGCGCATTCAACAACTTGTTTTCCTTTGCCCTCAAGCTCGCCGTCAATGCCGTTGGACAATGTCGCGGATAGAGCCAGCAACGCACGAAACCTTCACCGCGAAGTTTTGCAATGAGGAGCGGGTCGGTCGGGGGAGATGCAAGAAGTGTGGCGAGCGATTCATCTGAAAGAATCGCGATGCTTCCGGACGATTGGCGAATTTGCTCGTCCAAAATCTGGTGGGGCACCCTCTTCATGGTTTCAGGATTTCACTTCGATTCGTCAAGGCTGAGACGTTTGCCTTTCTGCACCATCGCGAACCCCTTTTTCAGCGCCGACAGTTTACAACGGAACTGGCCGTTCCGGATGACGCCCAAACGTTTGCCTGCGGCATTCAAGATGCCAGCCTTGTCCAATGCCTTTGAAGGGTCGCCTTTGGCATCATAAACCTGAAAGGAAACGGTTTTCCAGTCGCTTTCGAGGCAGACGCGAAGTTGGAGGCGCTTGGCGCGGACGGAATAGGTCGAAGAAAGGTCGGGTGTGCTGATTTCTTTGGCGGCCAGCGCCAGGTCGTTCTCCTTTAACGGTTCCGCCCATGGGAGTCGAACGATTCCCGAAAGGCGGCCCGGCTGTTTCGAACCAGATGATCCGGCATAGTGGGCGGCGTCCTCTCTTGTCCGACCGACGAGAACCTTGGGTTTCTCGGTTTCCGGGGCATCCGGCCCAAGAGTTGGTGGTACTTGCTCGTCCATTTCCTCCACACTGCCCAGCACGGGCGCTTGTAGATAATCCGTGCGTTCGATAAGACCCTCCATGAATTTGAAGCGCACCTCGATCTCGTCCAGGTAAGGCAGTCCTGTATTGATACCGTCCGGACGCAAAGCTTTTCCTTCAAGATGCCGATGAAATTGGACCAGGCGCAGCTTCCATTCCTCGGGAAGCAACCCCTCGCATGAGCGCAGGCTTTGCGGCAGAACTGAAATCGAAGCGCCAAAAGCCACGGCGCATTTGAAGCCGCGGATTTCACGCGGCAAAATGACGTCGTCAGGCCCCGCATATTCCGTTTCGAGAAACATGGGAGCGGCCAGCAGCAGGTCGTGGTCGGGCAATGCCTTGCCCAATGGGATGACATCCAAGAGAACCACCCAGAAGGGTTCGCGCTCTTCCTCGTCCTCTCGCAGCTTTGGGGGATAATCGGGCAACACCTGCGTGAGCCAAATCTGGCCTACCGCCGGGGAGACGAGACCTGATCCGTGGGGCACGTCGATTGGTTCGACCAGCCGGCGAGGAGGCGCGTGACGCTTCAGTGTTTCCCGGAAACGCCGGAGCCTTTCCTCAAAAGGGTCGCGCGCGGGTTGATCTGGCGAAGGATGTGCTTGGGCACTCATTTTGTCAGCCTCTTATGGGGAGGATGCAACGCTCTGGGCGTGGCTTCCTTCTTGTTGTGAAGCGGTGAAACTACGCGTTTTCCGAACATTGTTTTAGAAGCTTTTCAAGAACAAGCTCGGCCAGAATCCGAACCGCTTCGGTCATGTTTTCACCGGATTCCTGCCGCACCTTTTCAACACGCAATTCGCAAGCCAGGATGGCCTGTAATTCGGCGACCTGCTCGTTCACGCGCTGGGGTTGGCCAAGGTCCTTGAGCGCGCACTTCTGTCCCCCGGCATGCTTGGGCAGGTAATAACGGCAGAGGACATCGCGAAGCCCTGATAGCGCCACTTGATCCCAAATCCGGTTGGCACGCATTTCGGCTTCCTCCGGGAGCCAAACATTCATGTCGGGAGCAGGCTCCTTCCCATCGGTTGGGGTAAAGGTCTCAGGATCAATCGTTTCGTCACGGCTTTCGGTCGGCTCGTCCTCCGTTTCTTCCGGCGGGGGGCGGTATTCTCCTTCACGCGGGATAAAGACATGATGATTTTTCGCTGCCTCAAAGAGACTTCTGAAGGAAACAGGACCGCCGGCTGCGTCCAGCAGACACAAGAGCAATTTCGTTGCATCCTTGGGCGACAAGATTTTTGGAAGTTTGATGCTCCCAACAGAGCGGCCTTTCTTGGGGTAAAAGAAGGGGCATTTTCGTTCGGACGCGGCCTGGAAAAGCTGCTCATCGAGAGTTTGGGCGTCGCGTTCAGAACCAAAGACGCTGTAAACGGCATCGTTGCAATTGGCCGCTCCTGGATCGGCATCAAGCCGGCGAAGCTTGCCGGTCTCCACCAGATCTCCAACCGCCGAGCTCAAGATTTCCCAGAGTTCATGATTTGCAGGAGCCGACTTGCGGGCGCAAAACCGCCGGAATTGCCGCCGAAGTCCGCTTTGGGTTGTGATCGCGTCTGAATCGTTGACTTGCAGATACAAAATGAAATCCAAGGCCAGTTCCCGAGCCTGAACCGTCAGGTCTTTGGGAATGGAGGGCAACGGACTTCGGAGCAGAGAGTTTAGCGCGATTTTGCAACAGATATCCAAAAGCGCATCACCCAATTTGGCTTCCCGGACCAGTTTTCTTAGGAGATCCTGGATGTCCGGGGTTGCTCGTGAAGGCGAAGGTTGACCATTCTCACTCATGGCTGGTTTAGAATCCCCTTGGCACACGTGATGAGGTTTTCGGGCAGCAAACGGACAAAGTCAAACCGTTCGCGCAGTTCACGCCTTGAAACCGTGATTCGGATGAACAGAAGAACATAGGCCAAACGAAGCGTGGTCCAACCGGCTTCCTGTTTAGAGGGAAGTGTGCCATGAGGTAATTCCAGCGAATGCTTGCGCTGCCAGCCGCCCGGCCTTTTTCTGGTGATGGGGGCCATGGGCACTCCAGGATGGGGTTGTTCTTTCGAGCGGCTTACCATGCCAAAATGAGGTTTGCCTTCTGCAAAATCTCGGAAGCTTCCAAAATAAACGCTGCCGAATCGGGGGCCACCGTCTGGCGGTTGAGGCAAGGGGGATCGTTCGAAAGCGTTTTTCCTCATTGCCTCCTGCAGATCCCTTAAGATACCCGGCGACAAATCCTCTGACATGAAGTCTTCTTAATGAATCCAGGTTCTCTTGTCGAAATCTTTTTTGCTGAAGCGCCAACAACGGTGTTCTGCAAAAGCCGCCAAAATGCTTTCTTCCGTCCAGAGGAGGCAGTTTGGGTAAAGGGAGAACCGTTGGCGCGTGCTGTCAGTGCACAATCCCACGAAATTCCCATGGCCGCATTTTTTTCGGAAAACGTTCATCTTCGATTCTTCACATTAACAGAACAACACCTAACTCAACTAAAAACCACAACCCAAAAAAACTATGAGCGCTCAACACTTGAATCCCGAACAAGCCAGGCTTCACCTCGCCCTGCTGGATGCCGAGGCCCGCGGAACCCGCCGCGAGGATCTCTACGCCTGGCTGACCAACGCGGGTCTGCCGCCGGACATGGTGGACGCGCTGGCCACTCTGATTGACCGAACCCAGTATTACGCCGGCAAGGTGATCCACGTGGGCCGGATTATCCTGATCAAGATCGTGGAGTTCGCGAAGGCACACCCCAACCTCGCCATCGGCGCGGCCATCGGCGCCGCGGTGGCCTGCCTCGTCAAGTGGATTCCGATCCTGGGTCCCATTCTGGGAATGGCAGCCATCGCCGTGGGCGCGGTCTGCGGACATCAAATCGACAAGGGACAGAACTGCCGCGACCTCAACTTTTTCTCCGTGACCGAGAACCTCATCGAGATTGCCAGGGAGTTCCTGGCTCTTTTCATCGAGATCTGGAAAGGCGCGGCCGCGGAATGGGGGCAGAACCGTTAACCCAAGGAGACTTGCCATGAGCCATCAACTTACCAAGCAGGAGGCCCTCCAGGCCATCGAACGTCTCGAGAAAAACCCGACCAGCATCTTGAAGGTGGCCGGCCAGGTGGCCACCGTGGCGGCAGGGGGCGCCCTCGGCGCGGCCAGTGCGGGCGCGGCGGCTGCGGCGGCAGGAGCCACGACCATCACGGGCGTCACTTGGCTGGGATCGCTGGTCGGGCTAACCATTCTCACGCCAACCCCCATCGGCTGGATTATCTGGATGGGGATGGGCGGCATGGCCCTGACCACGGCGGCGGTGGCTGCGGTCACCGGCGGCGCCAAGAACGAGGAAAAGCGCCGCCAGACGATTACCCAGCTTCGCGATAACCTCGACCGGATCGAACGCGAAGAGCAACGCAGGGCCGTCCCGCCAGATGAGCGCTCCAGCCTCTACTGGCTTGCCGTGGAAGCGGTCGAAAAGGGAGTCATCAGCGCGGCCGACGCCCGACGGCTTCTGGAAGTGGTCGAAAAGGGAACGTTCAACTTCAATGAGGCGCGAGAACACCTGAACCAGATGCTGAAGAAGTGAGGACCGGTCCAGTTGTTTTCGGAAACAATCCAATTCAAACATCACCAAAAAAACAAAGGAGAATACCATGAGAGCGTTAATACTTGTCACTTGGGTGGCTGGCTATCTCGCAGTCGGGGTTGTTACGTCCCTCTTTCGGATTGTCACACTTGTGGCTGGCTTGGGCGATTCCGATCAGAAGAAGCATTGATCCAAAATTGCCGGGCAAACCAGCAAGAGACCGGATCGTTCCAGGGAGGGTTCCCATCAACCATTGCTCCGCCTGATCTGCGATTGAGGGCGGCGGGCGGCTGTGGACTGTTCCCCTGCTCCTCGAAAAAGCTGGGAAAGCGCAGTTTGTCATGCCTTGTTCTTCAAGGCGTGACAATTTCTTGAAAAATTAACCCATGCAACAGGCTGGATTATTCCCGGTCGAGGCGGCGCTTTGGCGACAGGCAACCCAGGGTGTGGAGGTCAAGGATGGGAAGCTTTATCGGTTTGCGCCCGGTCAGGCGCTTTCGGCGCGGGTTTGGCCCGAGCCGGCGGCATGGTTGAAGAAGCGGGACAGCGAGACGTGGCTGCCGCATGAGCCGCACCTGGATTGTGCGCAGATGATCCTGGAACGTAAAGAGAGGAAATTGGATATGTGCCGGTTGTTTGGCACAGAACAAACTGTGCGCCGGGTCACGGAGTGGCGGCCCCGGCCGGATGACCCGCCTCGACGACGACAAGCTGTCGAGCGGCGGAATGATGAGCAACGGAAGGTGCGCGAGTATCTCCTGGTGAATGTTCCCGCCGAAGTTCGCGAATGGATCGGCCCCTATCCGATAGGTCAATGGCGCATTCTGAGAATGATCGCCCACTGCCCGCGCTTTCTTGACCTGGTTCAATGCAACCCGGCTCTTGCGTTTGCATTGGCGTCATACGAGGCGTTTCGGCCACCCGCCTGCGTGGCCGTTCCCCGGCAACTGGAACTTTTCCCGGAAAAAATCCAGGTCAGCGGCGCCCAAAACCCGATGGAAACCGTTCGACAACTGATCCCCACACGGCAACGCGATCTTTGCGGGTGGCTGGGATTTCAGCCGACGGAATCCACCGTGAAAATCCTCCGCAAGCTGCCGGCGGGTTCGTGCAGCATTCCCATCTTGCTGCGTCTGCGCACGGCGCTGACATGCGGCTGGAAAATGGAGTTTTGCCGCAAACTGCCCGCTCTGAATACGAGCGTGATCTGCGCGCTGTCCGAGCGCCGATTGGCGGGGCGGCTGACGCTGCGGTTTCTGACCGACCTGTTGGCGCCGGCCAGGGCGGTGGACGATGCCCAGAGAGAGGACGCAGAGGTCGAGAATACCATCAACTTCGGCCATGTGCTTCGGGATACGCTGTGGATGCTGCGGCATTTAAAAGACTTCAACTTGCCCGCAAGAATCCATTCGCGGCGGAAGCTTTTGGAAATCCATAATCTCTTGGCCCGGGAATTCATGCAGGTAAACGAGGACGCACTCCTTGCCCTTCAATTCCCTCCGCCGCCGGTGGAAGGCGACGGGAACATTGAACCCGTGGATTCACCGCAGAAACTTCTTGAGGAGGGGCGGGTGCAGGAAAATTGCGTGGCCGGTTATGGCAACTGGATCGCCAAGGGGTGTTGCTATATTTATCGAATCCACGCGCCGGAACGGGCGACCGTTTGCCTGTGGCGTGAACGCCGGGGCGGATGGATGCTCAATGACTTGGAAGCAGGTCGGAACCAAGGGGCTTCGGCGGAAACATTTGAGGCCATTGAGGAATGGTTTCAGAGGCAAACGATTCCATTTTGATCTTTAGCCCGCATATTTCACACCCCCCATGTGAAGTATGCGCCGAAGGCAGCCCATCCGCTGGATGGGCTGGGTTACCCAGCACTTTGCCGCTCCCGCTTCGATTCCGGCATTCTGCCGGAAACCCTTGAATCAGACAAACACGCGCAAGTTCTTGTGGCACAAAGTGCTGCCTGGCCTCTTGGCCAGGTGCATTTTTCACCTTGTGAAAAATGCAGGCTAGGCTATGCATCTCTCCCTCCC
>JACQHZ010000505.1 GCA_016198745.1 Verrucomicrobiota bacterium | reverse complement strand
GGGAAAAGGAATGCTGGCTGTACAAACACTATCCGCGCAGCAATCGGCAGTGTGAGATTTTCACGCTCTGGTCCGCCGACACGTTACCCGGCGGCAGGCTCAAAGAACACGCCCTAGGCGCGTCGCGCACCCATCAGGCGCTGCTCGATTTTTCCGGCGACAAAGCTGCAACGATGGCCGTGCGCCGCTCCATGTTTCTCTCGCAACCCCATGTCTGGCTGGAGGACCCCAAATGGTTGGAGGACACGCAAGTTCTGGGGCCGGTCCACGTCGCCGCCGCGCAGTCTTGGGATCAACCCGCCCTGGACAGTTGGCAGCATCTGGACAAGATCAAGTATTACGGGATGTGGTTGTATGGCAATATGCCTGAGTACTTCGAGCGCGACGATGCGCCGGCGATTTATCGCCAACTCAACGGGTCGCCTCACTACGGCTTCTTCAACACCGGCTGGCTCCTGTACCTCGCGACAGGCAACCCCGCCCAACTCAAGTACGCCCAGGCCAACGCGCATCACTGGCGGGACATTTCCATCGTGCACTACACCACGCCCGAGTTTCGTCAGCACCCCGACGGCGCAGCCCGCAAGGTTCTCGGCGCGGCCCATGCCGTCGGGTGGTATCCGTTTCGCCTTGGTGACGGATTCGACTTTTACTCCGGCGTGTTCCCGTTGTTGATGGACTACTACCTCTCCGGAGACCGACGGTCGCTCGAAGTCGCCCGATTGCATGCCGAGAACCTGATGAAAGCGCGAGGGGGCGCCGGATACACTCGCGAAACCGGCGGCAACCAGAAGACCACGCTCGATTGGTACGCCCACAGTTGGGACCCGGCCGTGGCGGAGTGGATCGACAAAGGGATTCTTTCCATCACAACGGACGATCCCACAACGGAAAAATCCAAGTGCGCCACCCCATTGAACTGGACCAATTTCATGCCGCAATACCTCGATTTGACCAGTCAACCGGACATCCCGCTGAAGCATCGCAAAGAGTTGCTCACCTACGTCGAGGAATGGTGCAAGGAATTTCTGGGCACCGACAATTTCGGGGTCGGCTATTGCGGACCGCCGGGCAACATGCTCGCCGCCGCCTGGTTCGCCACGTGCGACGTGAAATACTTGTATCCATTCATGAGAGGCAACTTCCGCGCCGAATTGCCTCGTGAACAGTGGCTCGTTCCAAGGAAGCCCGGTCTGGGTTGTGGAACGAGCGGCGCAATCTATTTCGATGAGATGCTCTTTTCTTACGCCGCTTGGCGCGATGCTGTGGATAAAAAGCTAATCCCTGCATCCGAAGCCGACCTGCCCTTGCCACCTCCGGTCAAATCCTATCGGTGTCCGACTTGGGGTCATTACACGGGCAAAGAAGTGACGTTCGTATTTCTCAAACGGGCCGGCGAAGAACTGCGGGTGAATGTGGGCACGGTCTTTTCAGGAGATCGGCTCACTTTCACCGGTCCCGATGGGAAAACCGTTCTTCAAGCAAAGACCGAGAAGGGCGACTTCAAGCCCCAGCCTTTGGTGGTGTCCGCCGAGGCGCCCGCCGGCGTGTACCGTTTGCGCATCGAGGGTGAGGATTACAAGTTTTGGGCAATCATCCAAACGACCAACCAGCACATGGTGGAATGTCCCAAGGCAGTCGCCATATTCGCCGACGTGGAATGGGTGTTCCAGGTTCCGCTCGGCGTGGAACGGTTCCGAATCAATATGACGAAGGATGTGAAACTGGTGGACCCATCCCTTAAGACAGTCGCAGTGGGCAAGTCGATCGAAGAACCGATGGTGATCGAAGTGAAGCCGGAACATCGCGGTAAACTCTGGCGGCTTCGCGCCGCGAACCCAGGAGGCGGCGGCGTCGTCAAGCTCGAGGGCGTCCCAGGCTATCTGGCGGCTCATCCGAGTTGGTGGTTTCCGCCGCCCGGCCGGTGATCAGTCATCAGTCATCAGTTATCGGTTATCAGTGGGATGCGTTGAATTATCAAGTGAGTTAATAAGTTAACCCGAATGGCACCCTTTGTGCGCAGACGCAATTTCCACGATGATTCAAACAATGACTCTATGGCCGTTACCACTGATGACTGAACACTGATCACTGATCACTGATTACTATGACTGATCCGATGATGACATCCCGAGAACGAGTGCAACGATGTCTCGAATTCGATCGCCCGGATCGCGTGCCGCGACAGCTTTGGTCAACCCCGATCGGTCGGCTGCAACATGGCGCCGAAGGCATGGCGGCATTTGAGCGCAGGTGGCCGAACGACATTGCTTGGTCAATCTGCCCCACTACCGCGCCATCACAGCTTGGCCAGGGAGATCCGTACTCCATCGGCAGGTACCGCGACGAATGGGGATGTGTCTTCGAGAACATCCAGGACGGGGTGATGGGCGAGGTGAAGCAGCCCATCCTGGACGATTGGTCGAAACTGGAAGACATCCGTCCGCCTTACGCGGCGCTGGATTTCGATATTGAGGCGATCAATGATTATTGCGCGCGGTCTGACCTGTTTCTGCTCGGCGGCAAAGCCGAACCGTTCCAGCGGATGCAGTTCCTGCGCGGCACGGAGAGTCTTCTGCTCGACCTGGCCGAACAACCAGCAGAACTGCAGGAATTGCTCAAGATCGTCCACGCGTTTCATTGCCGAGAACTGGAAATCTGGAGCAGAACACGCGTGAACGCGCTGTTCGTTGGCGACGACTGGGGTTCGCAGAACAGTCTGCTGATCTCCCCGCAACTCTGGCGACGGTTATTCAAGCCGCTGTACACCAACTACGCCCGAATCGCGCGCAACGCGGGCAAGAAACTTTTCATGCATTCCGACGGTTTCATCCTGGACATCTACGAAGACCTGATCGAGATCGGCGTGGATGCGATCAACAGCCAGTTGTTCTGCATGAACATCGAGGAAATTGGCCGGCGGTTCAAAGGCCGTATCGCCTTCTGGGGCGAGATGGACCGCCAATACGTGTTGCCCTTTGGCACACTCGACGAAGTCCGCGCAGCGGTCCATCGCATCGTGAAAAACCTGTACCGCCCCGAGGGAGGCGTGATTGCCCAGTTCGAAATGACCGGCAGCGCGAAACTGGAAAACGCCGAAGCCGTCTTTCAGGCGTGGGATGAGTTCCCACTGACCACTGATCAACGATTACGATGAACCCCAAATCACAATGTGGAAAATAATACGTATCGGTGTGATCTGTTTGTGTGTTTCTGCATTTTTCCTTCTGATTCACCCATTGAAACGGACATTTCGCATGAATCGCAAAGCTCACTTCGTGGAAATCCCCAAAACCCGCCAAGCATTCATTAACGTCAACATCCTGCCTGTGCGCACCCGGATCGGACGCGAGATGTTTGTGGATGTCTGCCATGGCGGAACGGTGCATGTGTTTGATCGCCATGGGTTCGCAGCCGCCGTGCCGCCGCCATCCGGCGTGGCGAAGGAGGGGGCTTATACTTATGGCTTGGCGACAGAACCCGGTTGCGTCTGGTTTTCGTTCCACGCGGTCAAGCCCTCTCCGGCGACCACGCCCCTGGCGCTGCTGGACGTCGAAACGCGGCGGTGGACCAAGGTGCTGCCAACGCCCATCCAGGGTCTCACGACCGGCGGCGGCACGATTACGGCCGATGGGTTTTTCTGTGTGGGCAACACCCGGGGCCATCTGCTCATTTACGACACGCGGGCTGAACGGGTGGTGCTGTTTGAGACGCTGATCGAGCCGGGCGCGACCTGGCCGCTGCGAAGCGCCGCGGCGCCCGATGGCTGCCTCATCGTCGGCACTGCGTCTAACGTGGCGGCGTTCCATCGCATTGATCCGCGGACAGGTCAAATAACGCGTTTCCAGCCTGCTTGGCTCAAGGAGAGGACCGGCACAGGGCAGTTTGGTTTTCTGCCCGATGGACGACTGGCAGTGATCCGCGGCGGCGGACTTCCCATTCTAGTTCTGCCCTATCCGTCGTTCGTTCCTGCTGAGGAACTGCAGTCGCCTGACGGCGAGAGCGGGTGGGAATACTTTCAGGACGGCGGCGGCCGGTGGGGCGCATACAAGTCTGGCGCAGGTCTTTACGCGTGGAGCCGCGATGGTCGCTGGCGATTGCATGTGTGCGGATTCAAACCAGAGTTGCCGGGTGTCCCGGATATTTGGTCGTGGACGATTCTGGACGATGGCCTCATTGCGATGGCGCAGTTCGGCGAGGTCTGCTGGTTCGATCCCGACGGCAAAGGACGGGTGGTGCGTCAGCTCGATAATCTCGGTCACCAGGGTTACAACTCATTTTGCCCCGGCGCCGGCAGCAAGGCGTACACGGGCACGTTCATCAATTCTTCGATCCAGGAGGTGGATTACAGGACCGGCGTAGGCCGCGATATCAATCGCGCGCAGAAAAGCGGCGGCCAGATTAACTGCATGACCATGTTCAACGGTAAACTCTTTTATGCCGGATATGCGGGCGCGACCATCGGCTTGTACAACCCGTTGCAGCCAGTCGAATATGGCAAGAACCCGTGGGATGTCGCCGCCATCGGCCATGAACAAATGCGACCGACCTGCATGGTCTGCGATGATCGTCACCTGTGGATTACATCCCAGGCCTACTACGGAAAACTCGGCGGGGCGCTGACCCGATTCGATCCACGATCCCATCAATGCAAAGTCTGGCGACATCTTGTGCCCGATCACAACTTGGTCTGGCTTGCGCTCGATTCGTCCCATCCGCGCTTGTACGTCGGAACATCGCCCTATGCCGATGGCAACAGTTGCGCCCCCGCGCCGTCCTCCGCTGCCGTATTTGCCTTTGATCATCGAGAGGAGCGGCTGCTCTGGACTGCGCGCCCGCTGGCAGAAGAGAAGGCGACATACATTCACCCGGTCGGCGTCGCGCCATCGGGCGAATTGTTCGTTATCGTCTTCCTTCTCGATGGTAGTAACCGGAATTTGCTGCTCGATTGCGCGAGTGGAAAACTCCTCCGTCCTGCCAACATTAGTCACGACGACGAGAAACGGCTGGGTGTCGACCGCTACTTCAACGGTCCCGATGGACGGTTGTATGCTGCCACGGAGCAAGGTGTATTCGAGTTGGACGTGAACAAGGGCTTTGGCCGCTGCTTATTGGAAGGGAAAGTCACCGAGCCTCGCGTGCGTGGTCGTGACCTCTTCTTCCTTCGTGATCATACTATCGGCGTCGTCGAGGATTTTTTCACCTCAACGAACAGCGGATTGATCCAGCATCGGGGTTCGCCACATGACCAGGGAGATGCAAACGATGCGAACGTCCAAGCACGGTAATGACACAATCGCTCCGATGTGGAGCGGCAGCACAAGATTTTCTCGTCAATTGCTGCGATGGCGGTCGTGGCGGCCTCACTTTTAATAATGCCGAGGGATCAACCTTTTTTCGCGCTGGTTTGCATGAGGGTCTGATGACGCCGGTGATAGGCCGTCGGCGTGACGCCAAACTGTTTTCGATCCAGAACACTTCCGCGAAATCGCAGTGCAAATGCGTGTTGGGCGGGACGCCTCCGCGGCAGGCCTCCGCGCGCATCGCGACGAACGCATCCCCCTTGGGAACGCATTGGTTCCATTTCAACCGCAGCATCGTTCACCTGGAGGTTGAATGGCAACGCAAGGGGAGAAATGCCGATTTGCCGCCAACGTG
>JACQHZ010000504.1 GCA_016198745.1 Verrucomicrobiota bacterium | reverse complement strand
TCCCCCCTCAGAGGGGGGACAAGTTCGTTGGTTGCGGCCATGCCGCGCTGTGCGGCATGCGCGGTGAAAAATCCGGGCTGGGGATTTCTCCAATTTCTGAAAAAAAAGTTGCATTGTTATTTGGACTGGAGGTGTTTCTCGACCTCCAAAAGGCGGATGCGCGCATCCTTGTGGCGTTTATCATCCTTGTCGGGAAGCTTTTGCAGAATCATGTAAAGCTCGTCGTATTCCTTCTTCCATTCCTTGAGCTGTTTGGCGCGTGTTGCGCGAAACTTGTGGTCCTCGAGTTGCTGATCCAGTTCCTCGGCCGCCGTCGCCTTGCCCTGAAGCGCATCTTTGTAGGTGGAGGGCTTCGGCTCCAGGCTGTCCAGAAGCCAGATCGCTTCCGAATAAGCCTTGATGGAATTGAAAAGATTCTCGGCGTTCACGGTGCGTTTGTCGTAAAGCTCGCGCCCGCGTTGAAAAGCGTCCTGCGCGCGTTTCTTGAGTTCATCCGGTGAAAGAGAAACGGACGCTGTGCCCGTTTCCGCATCCACGAAATCCTCGATTTCTTTGCAAACCTTCTTGAAGTTATCCGGTGGGATGCGGTTGAGCGCATGGACCGTGTGCGCCTGGCCGCGCGCAACCACGCTCACCGTGAGGCTGTCCCAGACGTTCTGCGATTTGCCCTCAATCTTGGATGGGAGCGTGAAAATCTGTTGATCAAGGATGGCGTCGCGCAACTCGGCGATGCGGGCGGGATCCAGCGCCTTGTCGCGGCGCACCTTCCGCTCCTGTTTGAGGTCGTCGATTGTGACGGCAAGCAGGTCGTTTTCAATCTTCATCTCGTAACGAAAAATGTTCTCAGCGGATGCCTTCACCTTTTCGTATCTCAGACGGAAGATTCCCTCGGCGAATTTCGAGGCCGGAGGCGCAGCGATTTCCCGCGGCGCGCGCGTTTTTCGCTTCAGCACGAACCATGCGAGCGCGATCACCGCAACGACGAGAACCGCCGCGACGATTTTTTGCAGCACCGCTCTTTTGCGGAAGCCCCCCTGTGGAACAGCAGGTTTTTTTTCGGCCTTTTCGGGAAGTTCTTCATCCTCGATGACGTCGGCGGCGTCTTCGGGATCGGCCTCCGGCATCTTTGGGGCATCGTCCCCTGGCGATTCTGCCGCAGACCTGTCCTCGTCCGAAGCCGGCTTGTCCGCAAGCGATGCGGATTGATCCTCATCCGCGGCGGATTCGTCCGGACCGACCGCCGTGATCTGCGTCAAGCCGATGGTGATGACATCGCTCTTTTGCAGCAGCGATTTCTTGACAACCTTGCCGTTGACCTCGATGCCGTTGATGCTGTCGCAATCTTCAACCAGGACCTGGCCGCCCTCGGCGAAGATTTTGGCGTGATGCCCGGAGATGCTTTCGTCGTCCAACACAATCTCGTTGTCCTTGCTGCGACCGATCCGCACCGCGGCGGCGGTCACTTTGAACGTGAACCCCTTTTTTCTCCCGGATGTGACGAGGAACTTCATGCAGCTAGCCTGGATTTTTCATGTTCAGGGTAAAACGCAACGCAGGGTGTTGTAGAGCAGGCGGCCCGCCTGCCGTCCAGGGACCCTCGGCAAGCGGGCCGCTTGCCCTACAAATCAACATTTGAGTGTGAAACGTTTGGGCTAGGAGACTGTCGGACTTTGGCTTCGCCAAAGCCGCCAGTCTCCTGAATTAGCAGCCTGTCGGACGCAAGTCCGACAGACTGCCAGCGCGATCACCATGTAAGGATGTCACCGCGCTGCACCGATATGCCATACAACCTGCCGGAAGGCAATTCGATTACCGCATCCGTCCCGCGCGCCCCGATGAACCATCGCCACGGTTTCGCCCCGACCCGGAAGTCGAGGACGCGGCCTGCCTGATCAACAAAGATCAGGTCCAGCGGTTGCGACATCCACCAGGTATGAATCGAACGGCAACGCGGCAGGATGAAGGCGTCGAAACCGTCGAATCGCCTTCCAATCATGCCGCGAGCGCGCATCCACCATCTCACCGCCACGCGGGGACGCTCGGCCAGAATGACGCCTTGGCTGGTATTGAGAAGCATGCGAAGCGGCTATGCTTTTCCCAGGACTTTCCGTGGAAGAAAAACATGCTGATCCATACCGATTGCCGGGCAGCTACATCAGGCGCTGGAATATCTGGACAAGAACGGGGCCGACCAGGATGATGAAGGCGGCGAGGAAGATGAAAACCAGCGGGAACAACATCTTGGTGGGCGCCTGATTGGCCAGCGTCTCGGCGCGCTGGAAACGTTTGGTTCGCAACTGTTCGGATTGGATCCGGAGAATGGCGCCCAAACTCACCCCGAGTTCGTCCGCCTGGATCAGGGCGTTCACGACCACGGAAAGATCGGGGAGATTGACGCGATCGCGCATTTCCTTGAGCGCCTGACGCCGGGTGCGGCCAAGCTTGATGCCCTGAAAGACCCGCATCATTTCCTCGCTCAGCGCGTCCATTTTCCGCCGATCAATGATGCGCGACATGGCGCTCATAAAATCGAGACCCGCCTCCACGCAGAGCGTCAGAAGGTCGAGCATGAAAGGCAGCCCGCGCTGGATCACCCGGTGGCGTTCAGCCACAACTCCCCGAAGCCAGATGCCCGGATAAAGAAAGGCGCAGATGCTGAACACGACCAGGAGCACGTTGATTTCGCGGGCGAGGAGCATGCCAAAAACGCAACTCAAAAGGCCGAGCCAGACCTGGGTCATCACCAGTTCCCGGCTGGTGATCAAACCGTCGAAGCCGGCCGAGAGAATCCGACGGTCCAGTTCCTCAAGGTGCCGGCGGGCGATCGTGCCTTGCAGGAGATGGGCAAACCGCGCGGCCAACGGCAATACCGCGCGGATCAGCAGCGGAAGCGACCGTTCCTGGCGTCGCCCGTCAGCCAGGATGACGTACTGCGCCTGCAAACTGAGCCATCCGAAGTAATAAACCACGCCTCCGGCGGCGGCGCCGGCAAGGATCAGAATCACGGTCTGGAAAATCAGGTCGGGCATGAGAAATTGCGTCAGGAGCGCCATGATACCCCACTCAATAAGGGCGGCAAGATTATTTCAAAGTCATTGCAAACGTAGAATCGAATTCAGGGGCGCTGCGAAAGTCAATCTCCCGCGCCGGTCTCAGGCGCCCATTGGCCTTCCCGCTCTCCGTGTCCCCGGCGTGAAAGCTCCCTTCGCCCCTTTGCGTCCTTGCGTGAGGCTCAGGCTGTATTGTCACACAAGTTGGTTCAGGAGAGTCTCCGCCGGCACGCGAACAGGGGTCTTCTCCTCGAAACAGTTCCGCGCAACAAATGGCATTCCGAAGGCAACCTGAAAGGCATTTGCCGCCCCGGTTTGTTTCTGGAAGCAAAGCACGCGCTGATGCGTGGCGGGCAAGGCCGCCGCAGCCCGGCGCCGGATTGCCCCCGGCCATGCGTTTTGGCTCCGGTGGTTTGCATGGAAGCTGGCCTCGACTTTGCCGTAATCTGGCCGCAGGAACTCCCACGCGATTCACGAATCGCGTGAGAGTTCCGAAGGTGGTCTCATCCCTCCGTGACCTCCGTGTCCTCTGTGGTTAAGCTTTCCGTCCCATTGGTTGCGGCTC